>JANNEY010000142.1:0-1915 GCA_031379235.1 Opitutaceae bacterium
GAGAAATACAGCCACGTCATGCACATCGTCTCCAACGTCCACGGCACCCTGCGCGAAGGCCGCACCGCCTACGACGTCATGCGCGCTACCTTCCCCGCCGGCACCGTCAGCGGCAGTCCGAAGGTCCGCGCCATGCAGATCATCAACCAATTTGAGAAGAGCAAACGCGGCGTCTACGCGGGCGCCGTCGGCTACTTCGGCTTCGACGGCAACAGCGACTCCTGCATCGCCCTCCGCACCGTCGTCCTCAAGGACGGCAAAGCCTACGTCCAAGCTGGCGCCGGCATCGTGGCCGACTCCACGCCCGAAGGTGAACATCAGGAATGCGTCAACAAAGCCATGGGCATGATGGCCGCCATCGCTCGCGCCAAACAAATCCACTGACCGACCGCCATGCTCCTCGTCCTCGATAACTACGACTCGTTCACCTACAACCTCGTCCAGTACTTCGGCGAACTCGGCGCTGAGATGCTCGTCAAACGCAACGACGAAATCACCCTCGACGAAATCGCCGCGCTCCAGCCCGAGCGCATCGTCATCTCCCCCGGCCCTTGCACGCCGAATGAAGCCGGCATCTCCTGCGACGTCATATGCACCTTCGCGCCGAGCACCCCGATCCTCGGCGTCTGCCTCGGGCACCAGTGCATGGGCCAGGTCTGGGGCGGCGATGTCGTCCGCGCCGGTCGCCTCATGCACGGCAAGACCTCGCCCATCCAGCACGACGGGCGCGGCGTCTTCAAGGACCTCCCCAACCCCTTCGAAGCCACGCGCTACCACTCGCTCCTCGTCAAGCGCGACACCTTCCCCGCCGCGTTGGAGATCAGCGCCGAGACGGCGGAAGGCGAGATCATGGGCCTGCGCCACCGCGAATACCCGAGCCACGGCGTCCAGTTCCATCCCGAGTCCATCCTCACCCTCGAGGGCAAGCGGCTGCTCCAGAACTTCCTCGCCCTCTAGGCTCGCGGGGAGACGACCAACCGGCGGGCGACCCGCGTATCTACACCGTCATGCGTCTCCGACTCCTCCTCCTCCCCGCCACCGCCGCACTCCTCGGCGCTTGCGCCTCCACGCCCACCCGGCCTCTCGCCACCGTCCCCCACGTCGCCGTGCCCCGCTACATGGGGCACTGGAACGAAGTCGCCCGGCTGCCCATGACCTTCCAGCGCGGCTGCACACAATCGACCGCGGACTACGCACTGCAGCCCGATGGCACCGTGTCGGTCCACAACCGCGCGCTGAAGAACGGGAAGCCCACCGAGATCCGCGGCACCGCCACCGTCGTCGATCCCAAGTCCAACGCCGCGCTCGAGGTGCGGTTCAATGAATGGTTCTCCGTCTTCATCCCGCGCGCCCGGCAGGGCAACTACTTCGTCATCTGGCTCGCGCCCGACTACTCCGCCGCCGCTGTCGGCACACCCGATCGCCAGTACCTCTGGATCCTCGCCCGGAAAACCGCGCTCCCGACTGCGACCTACCACCAGATCGTCGAGCACTGCCGCGGCCTCGGCTTCCCGGTGGAGAAGCTGATCGTCGAGCCGGCCCAGCGGCGCTGACGATCCCCCGCTCCTCATCCCCCAGATTTTCACCCTCGTTCCCAAACTCCGGGCGCGCGGTCAATCGTGCCGCGAAAGGAAGGAACGCCGCCGCGCGGCAGGACGGAATTTCCATTTGCCTCGCTCACCGTTCTCCGCTCACGTAGCGCCCCTTATGAGTCACCCTCGCCGCGTTGTCGTTACTGGAATGGGAGTTGTTACGCCTGTCGGCAACGATCTGCCCACGTTTTGGAACAACCTCACCCACGGCGTCAGCGGCATCGGCCCGATCACGCATTTCGACGTCACCGACTACAAGTGCAAGATCGCGGGCGAAGTGCGCGGCTTCAACGCGGTCGAACACTTCAAGACGCCCAAGGACG
>JANNEY010000019.1:0-2920 GCA_031379235.1 Opitutaceae bacterium
GTCGTGCGCTTGAAGAGCGACTCGAGCACGGGGAGCAGGCCGACGACGCCGACGCCCGTGAGCAGGCCGGTGCCGAGCCCGGCGATCATCTGGCGGAAAAGCGTTTCGTAGGGCGTTTGGTCGGCGAAGCCGATCAGCGCGGCAAACGCCGCCACGGTGAGCCCACCCGCGCCGGCGGCGCGCACGACCAACCCGCGGCGCCGCGCATCGCGCCCGAAAAAGATCGCGACGAGCGAGGCGAGGAACGTGAGCACGAGCAGGTCGAGCCGGTTGCCGTAGATGACGCCGGTGAAGATCGAGATGAGCAGCGCCATGAAAATGGCCGAGCCGGCGTCGATGAGGATGGCGATGATGAGCGGGGCAAACGCCGTGGGCGCGACGTAGGGGAGCGTCGAGGCCCACGAGCCGTCGCGCACGAAGAATTCGGCGCCGCCCAGCGAGTAGTTGGCCCGCACCAGCGCGAGGTTGAAGATCACGACGAGCGCGAGCAGGCCGCAGCGGACGTTGCTGCGGAGCGTCTCGGGATCCTCGACGCGGATGTAGATAAGCGAGGCGATGACCATCGCGAGCACGAGCAGCATCCGGCCGAAGAGGGTGAGGCCTTCGCTGGCATCGATGTCGGTGTGATCGCGGACGTATTTGCGGTGGGCGACGAGCATCTCGTGCTGGAGCACGGAGACTTTTTCGCCGGCGTTGATGATCAGGTGGCCGCGCGCGACGTTGACGATCTCGGGCTTGAGCGCGCGCGCCTTTTCATCGTGGCTGCGGCGCGTGGCCTCGCGGTCGAAGATGATGTTGGGCGTGAGCCCGAAGCGGAAGAGCCGGAAAATTGCCTGGGCAGACGGACGTGGGGTGTTGCTGCCGGCAAGGCTCACCCGGAGCACGGTGAGTGCGTCTTCCATCGTCTGCACGGGCCGCTGCGCGACCTCGCCGCTGGCGCGCGCGATTTGAAAGACCACGGAACTGCCGGGTGCGAGGGTCCCGAGCGCGGAGTCGGTCACGCCCTGCGCATAGATGTCACGCAGCGTGGCGAGGCCGTTTTCAAACAAGTCCGCGCGCTGCTTCCCATCGCCGGCGCCGAGCAGCGCGGCGATATCCTCGGCGGTGGCGTGGTAGGCGGGGCTCTGGGCGTTGAAGATTTCCGCGATCCGCGTCAGGTCGGGCCGGCGGCTGAGCAGCGCGGGGATGTTGATGGTGGTGGACGACTCAAAGGTCGCGAGCTGGCCGAGGAGCACGCGCGCCGCCGTCTCGAAGTCGCCCAGCGGTTTCAGCTCGAGCCGGTAGACGGGCGGCAACTGATCCATGAACTGCTCGCGGGCCACACGCGTCTTTTCCATGCTCTCGTAGCTGAACGGCACGAGCGCACTGATCCGGCTCGTGGCCACCTGATTCACGACGACGGGCGCGTTGAGCGTGCTGACGCCGGCCGAACTGATGAGCACAATCGCGCCAACCGTGACGATGAAGATGAGCACGCCGATCAACCGGCTCCGATCCAGAAAATCGCCCATCGGCGACAGCGCTGCCGCATGCGGCGCACGGCTTCCCCGGCGCGCGCTGAGGCCGCCGAGGAGGAGCTTGAACTGGTTGCGGACGGACATGGGTGAATTGCGGAGTGGCGATCGCGGATTACGGGTTGGTCGAGCGAGCGGAGTCAGAGCTTGGCAATGAACTCTTCCGCCGAAACGCCGCCTTGGCGGAGGACGCCCGCCAGCGTGCCAATCTTGATCTCGCGATGGAGCGGCACGACACAGCCCGTGGAGCCGCGGCGCATGATCATGTGGCTGCCCTTTTGCCGCACTTGGGTGAAGCCCATACGCTCCAAGGCGCGCACGGCCTCGGCTCCGGAAATGTGCGGGAGTTTAGGCATGACCTGCCACTTCGAACGTCGTTAGCAGCGACGAACCGGACGCAGACATCGGAAATTCTTCAAGGTAGAGTTCCGTCGCCTCGCGTAGGTTGGCGAGAGCCTCTTCGACGGTGTCGCCTTGGGTGGTCGTGCCGGTCTCGGGATTGAGGGCAACGAAGCCGCCTTCCGCGGCGGGAGTGAGGATGGCGTTGAGTGTCATGATTGGAGAGTAGACAAGCGATTGGCAGTGAACTCCAGTTAGGTTTACGAGGCGTGGGACTGACCTGCTGATTTGGAATAATTCACCGCTTCCCCTCCGCCCCATTCCCATTCGCGATCGGGTTCCGGTAGGCGTCGTAGGCCTCGATGATTTTGGCGACAAGAGGGTGGCGGACGATGTCGGCGGCGCTGAAGGTGTGGAAGTCGATGCCGGGGATGTCGGCGAGGATGTGGCGGACTTCGAGGAGACCGCTTTGCTTGGCGCGCGGGAGATCGATTTGGGTGATGTCGCCGGTCACGACCATGCGTGAATCCTCGCCGAGGCGGGTCAGGAACATCATCATCTGCTCGGGCGTGGTGTTCTGCGCCTCGTCGAGAATCACGAACGCGTGCGAGAGCGTGCGGCCGCGCATGTAGGCGAGCGGGGCAATCTCGATCACGCCCTTCTCGGTAAGGCGGGCGACATCCTCGGGGTCGAGCATGTCGTGCAACGCGTCGTAGAGTGGGCGAAGGTAGGGAAGGATTTTTTCGCGGAGGTCGCCGGGGAGGAAGCCGAGGGCCTCGCCCGCCTCGACCGCCGGGCGGGTGAGGATGACGCGCTCGACCTGGTTTTTGAGCAGGGCGTTTACGGCGGCGGCCATCGCGAGGTAGGTCTTGCCCGTGCCGGCGGGGCCGATGCCGAAGACGACCGGATGCGCGAGCATCGACTGGAGGTAGAGCTTTTGCCCGAGCGTCTTCGGGACGATGGTCTTGCGGTTGGTGGCGATGACGAGCGGTTCGTCGAGCAACGTCTGCAACTGCGCGCCCTCACCGCGCGCAAACGCATCGGAGATCCGGTGAAAATCTGGCGTG
>JANNEY010000046.1:0-2766 GCA_031379235.1 Opitutaceae bacterium
GGGTCGCCGAACCCCGCCTCAGGGCGAAAGCGCGACCGTTCCCAAACGCGGCGGGGTTCGGCGACCCCGCCCTACACCAACCCGCGGCACACACTCAGCTCAGGCCGGCGCCGGCGCCCAAGCGGGCACGCCCGCGTGTTCCTCCACCTCCACGGCCACTTCCTCATCGGGCAGCGTGTTGAGCGGCGCAAAGCGCTCCGACGAAAAACCCAGCTCCTGGTCCCCTTGGTGAAAAGGATCCTTCGGGTTCGTCAGCTCCTCCAGCAGGAGTCCGACCGTCGCGGTGTCGCCGCCCTTCACGATTTTCTCCCGGCCGAGGAAGACCTCGCGAATCGTGTAGATCGTGTCCTTCGTCGGCAGCTGCTTGTAGAGCGCGCGGACGGTGGGAGAAAACGTGTCGTTGATGCAGATGACTTTCTGGCCTTTGACCATGGGAACGTGCAGAGGATCGGGAAGAACCGGACCGTGGCAACACAAGCCCGATTTTCTCGCGCCGTGCACCGGACGCAAACGCGAGGTTCACAACCCTTTCATTCAATCCGCCCCTCGTCGAAATCGATCAGGTCGGGCACACTCTTGATGTCGTCGACGCGATCGGCGCAGCCCATCGCGGCCAGCGCCGTTTGCATGAATTCACGCCCGGCGGCAGTCATCCCCATCTGCACCAGCCGCCGGTTCCACTGCGCGGCACGCACGTCGGCCGGCAGGATTTGCTGCAACTTCGCGTCCAGCTCGGCATCGCTCGTCGCCTCGTGGACTATTTTTTCCACCACCGCCGGTTCGACCCCGAGATGCTGCGAGAGGAAACGATCACAACCGCGCTTGTAGTTCTTCGCGTAGCTCGGTGGCAGGGCGCCGTGCGCCTTCACGTAACGGCACTTTGCAATGAACCGGGGCAGATAGAGCAATCCCGTTGGCCCATGCGGCAGATAAGGCGAAGGCAAACTGGTGAGCACATCACCGGTGGAGCCGGGAATCGGTTTCGAAGGCACGCCCAAAGATCGTGGGGTGACGACCGCGCCGTCAAGAACGCCGCCAAATCACGCCGGGCGCAGCGCGAGCCACCCGTAAACGATCGCAAACGCGGCGCACTCCGCGTGCAACAGCACGAATCCCCAGCGCAACAGCGGCCCGCGTAGTTCCGGCCACACGCGCAGCCACGGCAGCACCGCAAGCCGCGCCCCCCACCACAGCGCGATGCCGCCGCACCCGAGCCGTGCGAGCGGCGTGCCGGCGACTAATTCGCGGGCGAAGAGCAGGCTCGCCAGCCCGGCAAAAACCATCGTGCCGCCGATAAAAATATTCTGCGCCATCGCGAAGCGACGGTGCACATCGGGGAGCTGCGCGAGGTTTTTATCCCAGTCCGGCGGGATCGGAGTAAAGTGCGCAAGCCCGACCGTCAGCAGGTGAAAAACACCCGCCACCCGGATTCCCGTAATCCAAAACGTGTCGTCCATGTTCGGCAGGTGCGGGCAAATGGTTAGGTCGCACCGCGGCGGCGTTCCACCGCCGTCGCCAGCGTCGCCAGCAAAGGCAACGTCTGCTCCCACGCCAGACACGCGTCCGTGACACTGCGGCCCGGCACCAGCGGTTTGGCCTGATAATCCTGTGTGCCGCCGAGCAAATTGCTCTCGAGCATCACCGCCGCAAGCGTGCGGTCGCCGCCGGCAATCCGCGCGGCGAGGTCGGCAGCGACCGCGGGTTGGCGGGACGCATCCTTGCCGCTGTTGGCATGCGAACAATCGACCATCACGTGCGGCGGGAGATTGTTTTTGCGCAACAGCTCGCCCGCGGCTTGCACCAGCGCGGCGGAGAAATTCGGTCCGCCCGAGCCACCGCGCAGCACGAGGTGCGTGTGGTCGTTACCGGTGGTGCCCATCACGGCGGGCGCGCCCTCGCGCGTGAGCGAGGGAAACCAGTGGGCGTGCCGCGCCGAACGAATCGCGTCGATGGCCACCTGCACATCGCCGTCGGTGCGATTCTTGAAACCCACCGGCATCGAGAGCCCCGACGCCAGCTCTCGATGCACCTGGCTCTCCACCGTGCGCGCCCCGATCGCGCCCCAGCTCACGAGCCCGGCGTAATATTGCCCGAGCGTCGTGTCCAAAAACTCCGTCGCCACCGGCACGCCGAGCGCGACGATATCGAGCATCACCTTCCGCGCGAGCCGCAGGCCCGTGCCGATTTGAAAACTGCCGTCGAGATACGGATCGTTGATCAGACCTTTCCACCCCATGACCGTGCGCGGTTTCTCAAAATAAACCCGCATCACCACGAGCAAGTCACGCGCGTGCAACCCAGCCACTTCGCGCAACCGTTCCGCATACTCGACCGCCGCCGCCGGATCGTGAATCGAGCACGGCCCTACGACCACGAGCAGCCGGTCATCGCGGCCAGTGACAATCGCCGCCACCTCACGCCGCGACTGCGCCACCAGTGTCGCGCCCGCATCGGACAACGGCAGTTCCGCCTCCAACACCGCGGGCGCGATGAGCGGCAATTGCGCGCGGATGCGCAGATCGGAGGTCGGCGGGTGCATGGATTCGTTGAGTTGTAGGCCCGCCCGGTGGGCGGGCAAGACGTGACGCAGATCCGGAAGCCCAGCCAGCGGCCAAGCCTACAACCCAATCAACTTCTTCGCCTCATTCACCAGCGGTGAGCGCATCAGTTCCGTCTCTGCGGCCCCGCCGCATCCGACCTTCGCTGCGCGCGCGCGCAGCGTGAGATAGGCCAGCGAAGCCGCCTCGCCGCCGGCGGCGCGCGCCG
>JANNEY010000057.1:0-1824 GCA_031379235.1 Opitutaceae bacterium
GTGCGCTCCGCGCGCGGCAGGGACAGGTCCACCCGCGTTTGCCGCGCGCGGAGCGCATGGCAAACCTTTCCGACTGCGACGTTCCGGCTTAGTGTTTGTGGCTCGGGCCGAGCTCATGCGTGGGTTGCTGGCCGCGCGCGAAGCGGCCGGGGCGGAAGATCGCGGTAGTCTGCTTGAACGGGACTTTCAGCCGGTCGAGGAGCTGGCGCACGGCGGGCTCATCGGGCGCGAGGAGGCGCGTGGGCTCGGATTGAAGTTCGAGGTGAAGATTGCCGACAGCCCAGCCGATGCCGGCCGAGGCGGAGGGCGCGATGTCGAGGGCGACTTCGACGACCGACTCAGGATGTTGAGCGATGACGTAGCGTGCTTTGGCAGACTGGAAGAACGTGTCACCGTGTTTAAGCGGGGCTTCGAGTTCGAAACCGAATTCGGTGCCGTCCTCGGCGGTGCCGCGCCAGAGGCGTTTCACGAGCGTGAGGCGGTCGATCGAAAGCAGGATCTCGGGCCGCGATGAATCTGGTTCGGTGATGGCGGCGCGAATCAGGTTCATGGGTTAAACGCAAAGACGCGACGAGGCTAAGTTCAAAGCAAAGCGATCAACCGTGGAAATTCTTTGCGATCGCACTTCGCGCCTTGGCGTCTTCGCGTTTCAACGCAGCGGTCTAAAAAAGAAAATACCGCTGCGCCATCGGGAGGACTTTGGCGGGCTCGCAGGTGAGGATGCGGCCGTCGGCTTTCACGGTGTAGGTCTCGGGATCGACTTCGATTTTTGGGAGCGCGTCGTTGAGGACCATGTCGCGCTTGCCGACTTTGCGGCAGCGCTTCACGGGCTCGAGGCGACGCGCGAGGCCGAGGTCGGCGAGTTTTCCCTGCTTGAGCGACGCTTCGCTGACGAAGGTGATGCTTGTGGACGTGAGGGCTTTGCCGTGCGCGCCGAATTGCGGGCGGTAAAACGTGGGCTGGGGCGTGGGGATCGAGGCATTCGGGTCGCCCATGTTGGCCCAAGCGATGAAGCCGCCTTTGAGGACGGTCTCGGGTTTCACGCCGAAGAGCGCGGGTTTGAAGATGACGAGATCGGCGAGTTTGCCGACGGCGATGGAGCCGACGATGTGGCTGATCCCGTGGGCGATCGCGGGGTTGATGGTGTATTTCGCGAGGTAACGGAGCGCGCGGAAATTATCGGCGGCGGGATGAGCTTTGCCTTTCGGGTCCGCGAGGCCGCCGAACTGCGTCTTCATTTTGTGTGCGGTTTGCCAAGTGCGGATAATGACTTCACCGATGCGGCCCATGGCCTGCGAGTCGGACGACATCATCGAAATCGCGCCGAGATCGTGGAGGCAGTCTTCGGCGGCGATGGTTTCGGGGCGGATGCGGCTCTCGGCGAACGCGACGTCTTCGGGAATCTTCGAGTCGAGGTGGTGGCAGACCATGAGCATGTCGAGATGCTCGTCGATGGTGTTGACCGTGAAAGGGCGCGTGGGGTTGGTGGAGGAGGGGAGGACGTTGGGCTCGCCGCAGACCTTAATGATGTCTGGAGCGTGGCCACCGCCGGCGCCTTCGGAGTGAAAGGTGTGGATGGTGCGGCCCTTGAAGGCGCGGATGGTGTCGTCGACGTAGCCGGACTCGTTGAGCGTGTCGGTGTGGATCGCGACTTGGACGTCGAGTTCGTCGGCCACGCCGAGACAGACATCGATCGCGGCCGGCGTGGTGCCCCAGTCTTCGTGGAGCTTCAGACCGATGGCGCCGGCAAGGATTTGTTCGCGGAGCGGAGCGGCGGTGCCGCAGTTGCCCTTGCCGAGGAAGCCGAGGTTCATTGGGTAAGCC
>JANNEY010000065.1:0-2166 GCA_031379235.1 Opitutaceae bacterium
CAACCAGATGCTCGAACTCTACGGCCTGATGGTCGCGTTACCTCCACCGAAGGGCGACAAGGAGCACTTTCAACAAGTCACCCAATCGCTCATCGTCGCCACCAAGGGCCTGCTCGCCAAAACCCCCGGTGCCGACGATGATTTTCGCGCAGCCGTAGATTGCAAATCCTGCCACGCCCAACATCGCGCCAAGTAATCCCCTTCGTTCCCCGTGAAAACTGTCCCCTCCACCCTTGCCGTAGTTCTTTGCAGTGCCGCCCTGTCCGCCGCGATCTTTTCTCCGCGCGTATCCGCCGCCGCACCCACCGCAGCCCGCTCACCCGTCCGCGAGTCGACCCACTGGGCCTTCCAACCGCTCGCCCAGCCCGCCGTCCCCGTCGCAAAAAACCGCGCGTGGGCCCGCACCGATATCGATCGTTTCATCGTCGCGGCCCAAGAGAAACTCGGCGTCACGCCGAACACCGAAGCCGACCGCGCCGTGCTCATCCGCCGCCTCGCCTTCGATCTCACCGGCCTGCCGCCGACGCCCGCGGAGGTCGGCGCGTTCGTGAGCGACCGCGCGCCCGACGCCTACGAACGCCTCGTCGAACGCCTCCTCGGCAGCGTGCACTACGGCGAACAGTGGGGCCGCCACTGGCTCGATGTCGCGCGCTACGCCGACAGCAACGGCTACCGTTACGACGACGACCAGCCCGAGGCCTACCACTATCGCGACTTCGTCATCCGCGCATTCAACTCCGATCTGCCCTACGATCAGTTTGTGCGCTGGCAACTCGCCGGCAACGAGCTCGCCCCGACCAACATCGACGCGCAGACCGCCACCGGTTTCTGCGCGATCGGCCCGAAGGAACGCGACGAGGGTCCGCCCGATGTGCGCAAGCAGATCCGTTTCGACGAGATCGACGACTTGGTCGCCACCACCAGCTCCGCCCTGCTCGGCCTCACCCTCGGCTGCGCCCGCTGCCACGACCATAAGTTCGAACCGATCTCCACGCGCGAATACTACCAGATGGCCCGCATCTTCAATTCCGGCGAACGCGCCGTCATCAGTGGCGAACGCCCGCTCACCTCCGAACAGGAGCCCGCGAAACAGCAGTGGCTGGCCGAAAAACAGGCCATCGAAGACGAAACCGTCGCGTGGTTCGAACTCCACGGCGCCGTCATCGCCCCGATCCTCGCGCCCAAGCAAGCGAAGCTCGACGCCGATCTCGCCCACGTGCGCAGCGTCTTCTTTAAGAGCAATCCACAGGCCACCGAGGCGGACCTCGCCGTCGAGATCTCCAACCTCAACAAAAACCCGATCGCTCAAAAATATTTCCTCTACGACGTGCAGGGTAAATTCGCCGCCAACCGCCGCGACGTCGAGCGCCTCGCCAACCCGCGCCGCAATTTCAATCCGCTCGTCGTGCGTGAAGTCCGCGACGCGCTCCCGGCCGCCGCGTCCGCCGCCTTTAAGCTCCTCGCCTCGCGCACCAGCGACCTCGAGCGACGTGGATTTTCCCGGCAAGACAAGACGCTCGTTTACACCGACACGACCGCCACGCCGGTCCCCACCCATATCCTCAAGCGCGGGTCCATCACCATGCCCGGCGAGCTCGTCTCCCTTGGTTTCATCGACGTGCTCACCGCGAAAGACTACGTCCCTGCCGCGCTTCCGCCCGCCTCCACCCCGCCCAATCCCGCCGGCACCTCCACCTATCAACGCGCCGCCCTCGCCCGCTGGATCACCGACCCGGACGCCGGCGCCGGCCGCTTGCTCGCCCGCGTGATGGTGAACCGCATCTGGCAGCATCATTTCGGTGAAGGGCTCGTGCGCACCCCGAGCGACTTCGGCACGAAGGGCGATACCCCCGCCTTGCCGGACCTCCTCGACTGGCTCGCGCGTGATTTCATCGCCAGCGGGTGGAGCGTGAAAGCGTTGCACCGGCGCATTCTCACCAGCGCCGTGTATCGGCAAAGCACCGCGTCCGACGAAAAGCGCGCCGCCCTCGACCCCGAGAATCGCACCTGGTGGCGCCGGACGCCGACGCGGATCAGCTCAGAAAATCTACGCGACGCCATCCTCGCCGTCAGCGGCCGGCTCAATCCCCAGCTCTACGGCACCAGCGTGATTCTCCCGATTCCGTCCGAGGCCATCATCACGTTGTCCGGCACTCCCTACCCGAC
>JANNEY010000091.1:0-14478 GCA_031379235.1 Opitutaceae bacterium
CGGCACGAGGTCGACGCGCAGAAAGTGGACACCACGATGCTGCTCTTCGGACAGCAGCACGGCGCGCGCGTGCGCATCGAGCGCGTGCTCTATCCCGCCAACACCCCCGAGCGTGAGATGATCCCCGGCTATCTCTTCACACCCGCCGCCGGTATTCCCGCGGGCCAGCGCCGGCCCGGACTGCTGATCGTCCACGGCTCGTTCCACGCCTCGTTCGAGTGGCGTTTTTTCAAGATCGTCGCGCATGCCGTTGACCAGGGCTACGCGGTGATGTTTCCCGAATACCGCGGCAGCAGCGGCTACGGCGAAACCCATTTTAAGGGCGACTACGGCACCACCGATGTCGCCGATGTGCTCGCCGCCGCCGACTACCTCGCGACCAAGGACTACGTCGATCCCGCGCGCATGGGGCTTTTTGGCCACAGCCGCGGCGGCATGATCACCGTGCGGCTCATCCAAAAATATCCGAAGCGATTCCAAGCCGCCGTGCAGGTGTGCGCGCTCCTCGATTTCGTCGCCTACATGAGCTACAAGCCCGACTCCCGCCGTCGGCAAATCGCCGAGGACAAGGGTTTCGGCGGCAAACTCCCCGACAAAAATCTCTCCCCCTACATCGAGGTTTCGCCGATCAACTTTGTCCCCGACATCCAAACGCCCCTCCTCTGCCTCGGCGTGAGAAGCGACAAGCTCGTCCCCTTCGCGCTCAACACCGGCCGCCTGATCGACCTGTTGCGCGCACACAACAAGGTCTTCGACTCGCATGTTTACGACAACGCGCCCGGCGGCCACTCCTTCCTCTTCGCCGACAGCCCCGAGGCCCGCGACTGCCAGTTGCGCAGCCACGCGTGGCTCGCGAAATACCTGAAGCCCTGATCCCTTTCACCCTGAATGTGTCTTCAGCTCTCCTTCAGATGGCGTTAACGCGGCGCTGGCTTGATGGACCGCCGTTGGTTTTACCCCGCACTCTGGCGCCCAGCCGCCTCACCCCATGAACCTCACCTTCCTCGCCTACGCCATGATCGTCGTGTTCATGGCGCTGATCATGACGAAGCGCATGTCCGTGCTCACCGCGCTCGTGCTCGTGCCGATCGTGTTTGGCGTGATCGGCGGGTTCGGGCCCAAGCTCGGACCGATGATGCTCGACGGCATCAAGGCCCTCGCGCCCACCGGCGTGATGCTCACCTTCGCGATCCTCTATTTCGGGATCATGATCGACGCCGGCCTCTTTGATCCCGTCGTGAAACTGGTCGTCCGGCTCGTCCACGGCGATCCGGTGAAGATCGTCGTCGGCACCGCCGCGCTCGCGCTGTTCGTCTCGCTCGATGGCGATGGCTCGACGACCTACCTGATCACCACGACCGCGATGCTGCCGCTGTATATGCGGCTCAAGATGGACCGGCTCGTTCTCGCCAGCGTAATCATGCAGGCGGGTGGCGTGATGAACATTTTGCCGTGGGGCGGACCGACCGCGCGCGCCGCCACCGCGCTCAAGCTCGACATGGGCCAGGTGTTCCCGCCGCTCGTGCCCGCGATGATCGTCGGCGCCGCATGGGTGCTGTTCGTCGCGTGGATTCTCGGTCGGCGCGAGCGCAAGCGGCTCGGCATCCTCTCCGAGGCGAAGATCGGCGAAATCCACGCCACGATGGCGGACCACCGGCAGACCGCCGCCGAACTCGATGCCGACGCCGCGATCCGGCGGCCCAAGCTCGTGTGGATCAACTTTGCCCTCACCGCCGCGCTCCTCGTCGCGCTCATCGCGGGCCTGCTGCCGCTGTCAGTCTTGTTCCTCGTCGCGTTCGCGCTGGCGCTCGTGATCAACTACCCGTCGCTTGAGGAGCAGAAGGCGCGCATCTCCGCCAATGCCGGCAACGCCCTCGCGGTCGTCGCGGTGATTTTCGCCGCGGGCATCTTCACCGGCGTGCTTTCGGGCACCAAGATGGTCGATGCCATCGCCCACAGCGTCGTCGCGCTCGTGCCGCCGGCGCTCGGGCCGTATCTCGCGGTCATCACGGGCATCCTCAGCATGCCGTTCACGTTTTTCCTATCGAACGACGCGTTCTACTTCGGTGTCGTCCCGATTCTCAGCCAGGCGGCGAGCGCCTACGGCATCACCGCCGCCGAGATCGCGCGCGCTTCGCTCGTCGGCCAGCCCGTGCATTTGCTCAGCCCGCTCGTGCCCTCGACCTATCTGCTCGTGGGCCTCGCGAAGGTCGAGTTCGGCGACCACCAGAAATTCACGCTCAAGTGGACCATCCTGACTTCGCTGCTGATGCTGCTGGTGAACATCCTCGTCGGCGTGATCCCGCTCGTCGGCCGCGCGGGCTAGTGGGGCCATGATTCAGCCGGAAGCGCATCGGCGATTCGAGCAGCGGGCGGGCGACTACGCGGCCAGCCGGCCGGACTATCCCGCTGCGCTCGTCGATCACATCGTCGATCGGATTGGTCTGGGCGCCGGGGCCGAGGTCGCGGACATCGGTTCGGGCACGGGGATTTTCACCCGGCTCCTGCTCGACCGCGGCGTGCGCGTCGCGGCGGTGGAGCCAGGCGACGACATGCGGCGGACGGCGGAGGCGCTCCTTGGCGGCTACGCCGGTTTTGTCAGCGTGAACGGCACCGCGCGCGCCACGGGTCTCGCCGCGCAAAGCGTCGCCGCGATTTTTTGCGCGCAGGCCTTTCACTGGTTCAACGAGGAGGCGACGCTCCACGAGTGGCGGCGCATTTTGCGGCCCGGCGGAAACGCCGTGCTCGTCTGGAATTATCAGGACGAGGCGAGCGCCTTCGTGTCGGACTATCTCGACGTCGTCCGCGCCTTCGGCCCCGCCGCGACGAAGACGATGGCGGCCGCATGGGCCGCGCACCGCGACAACGTCCTTTTCCGCCAGCGCGTCGCCGAGACCGTCACGCTTCCGCACGCGCAGACGCTCGATTTCGACGGCCTGATGCGCCGCGTCTCCTCCACATCCTACCTGCCGAAACAGGGCGACCCGCAGTTCGCCGTCGTGTCGGCGGCAGTGCGCGCAGTTTTCGATCGTCATCAGTCGGGCGGCACGGTGACGATGGCCTACCGCACGGTCGCCGTGTGCGGCCGGTTGGACTGACGTCGCGCCGGTTCGCCCCGCGGCAACGTGAAGGAATATTCAGCCGTGCTTCAGGCTGTCTTCACGCGATTGCGGTCAAATGGGTGCGGCGTTCGGGCGGTGTGCCCGTTTGTCTTTCCCCCGCCATGATCCCCCGACTTCTCCTCACCCTCGCCCCGCTCGCCCTCGCGTTCACCGCCTTCGCCGCGCCCGCCCACGTCCTCATCCGCGTGCCGCCCGGCACGCCGCCGCCGTCCGAGCTCGCGCCGCTGCTCGCGCAGTGGCGGCAGTCCGGCCAGGTCGCCGGCGTGCTGCTGCTCACGCAGGGCCGCTCTGAGAAACCTGAGCGCACCGCGAAATTTGAGACGTTCGCCGTCCTCGACTTTCCCAGCGAATCATCCGCCGACATCTGGCAACGCGAATCCGCGCCCGCGCTGCCTGCCGGCCTCATCGTGCGCCGCGCCGACGCGCTGGCGCACGGCGAGCTCTCGCCGCGCGACTCCAACCGCTCGGTCTTCATCGTCAACACCTACACCCCCACCGTCCCCGCCGCGCGCTTCCGCGAGTATGTGCAGGGCTACATCAAGCCCCTCTACGAGGCCATGCGCGCCACGAAGCATCTCGTGCGCTACACCGCCTACCTCGAGCGCGGCGAGACCGGGAAGGTCGATGCACTCAACGTCCTCGAATACCGCGACGCTGTCGCCTTCGCCGCCATCACGGCGAGCAAGACCACGATCCGCGATCAGGTGGCCGCCGCTGTTCCGACCTACGCGGCCTTCGACAAAATCAAGGACACCCTGCGCCTCGACGGCTTCGGCACCACTGCGACCTACACCGAGTTGCCGCCACCCGACCTGAGCGCGTTGCCCGGCTACAAGCCCGAGACCAAGATCGTCGGCGCCGTGCGCATCTGGGGGAGCGAATTGAAAAACGCCGTGCCGTATCTCGCCGAGGGCTTCACCCGTTTCCATCCCGAGGCGCGCGTCACCACGAGCAACATCCCCAGCAGCGAGGGCGGCCTCGCCGGCCTCTACACCGGCATCGCCGACGTCGCGCCGATGGGCGACGACGCGAAGATCACCGACCAGATGCCGTTCTTCAATGCATTCGGCTACATGCCGACCGAGATCTCCGTTGCGACCGGTGGCTACGAGAAGCGCGGCTCACTCTTCGCCTGGGCCATCGTCGTCAACCAGGACAATCCGTTGAATGAAATCTCCATGGACCAGCTCGAGCGCGTCTTCGGCAGCGAGCGCAGTGGCGGCTGGGAGCTCGTGAACCACAACTGGCACTACACTTCGCGCCTCGGCCGCGGCCGCGAGACCAACCTCCGCACCTGGGACCAGCTCGGCCTCAAGGGCGAGTTTGCCGGCAAAGAGATCATGACCTTTGGCTACTGCGCCCCCGGCTTCGCCGTCGCGATCGAGCGCGCGCTGTTCGCGTGGTCGCACAAGTGGAACGGCAACTTCATGGAATACGTCGAGGCCAAGCAGACCTCGCCCGGTCCCGCCGGCGCGGCCGTCGCGAGCGAACGTCCGCTGGAGAAACTCGCGCAGGAGAAGTTCACCATCGGCATCGCTGCGCTGATGCACGCGAAGAACTATCCGGGGCTCAAAGTCCTCAAGGTCTCGCCCCGCGGCGGCGGCTCGGCGGTCGCGCTCACCCCGGACAACGTCGCCAATCGCAGCTACCCGCTGATCCGCGACGCGTATTTTTACGTGAACAAGCCGCCCGGCGGAAAACTCGATCAGCGCGCGCGCGAGTTCATGCGCTTCGTCCTGAGCCGCGAGGGCCAGGAGATCATCGCGAAGGTTGGCTACTACTATCCGCTCAAGGCCGACTACCTCCGCGAGCAGCTCAAGAAACTGGATTGAAAATTGGGCGGGTCTGCGACCCGCCCTCTCACCGCGCCCGCACTTCCCCGTCATGTTGAAATCGCTTTCCTCCCTGCGCTCGCTCGCCGTCGCACTTCTCGCCGTCTCGCTCCTCGCGGCCGCCGCCCGTGCCGCCGAGCGCGCGATCCTCATCAGCGTCGATGGCATGCACGCCCTCGACCTCGCGCTCTGGGTGAAGAACAACCCCGACTCCGCGTTCGCGCAGCTCGCCAAACGCGGCGTCACCTACACCAACGCCCGCACTCCTCTCCTCGGCGACTCCACACCCGGCCTCGTCTCGCTCGCCACGGGCGCCACCCCTGCGACCGCCGGCCTCATCTACAGCCCGTTCTTCGATCGTTCGCTCGTCCCCGCCGGCGCACCTGCCGGCACCAAAGGCGCACTCTACACCATCGACGAAAAGTGGGTCATCGACATGACGCGCGAGGATTCCGGCGGCGGCATCGACGTGAAAAAACTCCCGCGCGATCCCGCGAAGGGCCACGCCCCAGTCCATCCGCACGACCTCGTGCGGGTGAACACCATGTTTGAAGTCGTGAAGGCCGCCGGCGGCCGCACCGCGTGGATCGATCAGCACATCCTCTACAACGATCTCCTCAACGGTCCCTCAGGCCAAGGTCTCGACGACTCCATCGCGCTCGAACGCAAGGGCACGCCGCAGACCTTCGCGGGTTTCACTGCGCAGGACACGCGCCGCGTCGAGATTCTCCTCAACCAGATCCGCGGTTTCGACAGCAGCGGGAAGAACAAGGTCGGCCCGCCAAAGCTCTTCGGCATGGGCTTCATCGCCTTCGGCGCCATGCAGAAGTCCGAGGGCTACCTCAACGCCAAGGGCGGCATCGGCGAAAAAAATCTCCGCGCTGCGCTCCAGCTCGTCGATGATTCCCTCGGCCGCATCGTCGCCGAGCTGAAGAAGCAAAATCTCTACGACTCCACGCTCCTCATCGTCAGCTCCAAGCACGGCCAGTCGCCCATCGACGTGAAGCAACGCCGCCTGATCGACCGCAATGTGATCCGCGACGCCGTGAACGGCGTGCAGCCCGATCTCCTCGCCCACGCGTCGCTCGACAGCATCGGCCTCATCTACCTGAAGGACGCGACCAAGACCAACGCCGTCGCCGATGCCCTCCGCAATCGCGCCACCGAGGCCGGCATCCTCAAGGTCTATCACGGCGAGCAGTTAAAACTTTTCCTCCCGTCGCCCGACACCGATCCGCGCATGCCCGACATTTTGATCCAGCCCGTGCTCGGTGCCTTTTACGCCGACGATCCAAATTCACCGGTCGGCAAGGCCCTGCTCGCCGAGCATGGCGGCATGTTGGACGAAGACGTGAACGTCCCGCTGCTCGTCTCTTTCGCCGGCGCGCCCGGCACCAT
Organism: Opitutaceae bacterium; assembly: GCA_031379235.1. GTDB lineage: Bacteria > Verrucomicrobiota > Verrucomicrobiia > Opitutales > Opitutaceae > ER46. The sequence goes on from JANNEY010000091.1 coordinate 6,353, forward strand.
CAGCCGCGCGCCCGTCTTTACCCACCAAGTCGCCCCCACGATCCTCGCCGCCCTCGGCCTCGACCCCGCCGCGCTCAAGGGCGTGCAGATCGAAGGCACGCCGGTGCTGCCGGGCCTGAAGTGGAAGAAATAGCAAAGTAGGGCGGCTCGGTGACCCGCCCTTCATCCGTCTCCTCCATGATCTCCCGTCCGTCTGTTTTCAGCTCTGCCGCGTTCCTCGTGCTTCTCGCGCTGCTCCCGCTCGCCGCCACCGCCCAAATCCGCGACGGCCTCGCCGTGCAGGCCGGCCGCGAGGACAAACTCAAAAAACGCGGCGCGAAGGAATACTACTCCGAGCGCTGGGACTTGAGCGATCTGCCCGCCTACAAACCCGAGCGGAAAGTCACCGGCACGATTCGCCAAATTGGCTCGAACTACTTCGAGGACGGAAACCTGAACGCGCTCTGGGAGGAAGGCTTCAAGCGGCACCACCCCGAAGTCGTCTTTGAAAAGGATCTTCGCACCGCGCTCGCGGCAATTCCCGCGCTCACATTCGGCCTCGCCGATCTTGCGCCGTGCCGGCACATCACCAACGACGAGTCGCTGTTCTTCCAACGCTACAAGAGCCGCCATCCCATCGAGATCGCGGCCGTCACGGGCAGTTTCAACGTCCCCGGCTGGAGCTACGCGACTGCGATTCTCGTCCACCAGGACAACCCGCTTGCGCAGCTCAGCATCGAGCAACTCGACGGCATCTTCGGCGCGGAACGCTCGGGGGCGTTCATCGGGACCACGTGGGAAACGTCCGTCGCGCGCGGTCCGGAGAAAAATATCCGCACCTGGGGGCAGCTTGGCCTCAAGGGCGCGTGGGCCGACAAACCGATCAACGTTTACGGCTACAATCTCCGCTACCACATCCCGCTCACGTTTGCCGCGCACGTCATGCAGGGCAGCGCCAAGTGGAACGAGCGCGTGATCGAGTTCACCAACTACAAGAACACCGACGGCACCACTGAGCTGCAGGCGAAACAGATCACCGACGCCCTCGGCAAAGATCCCTACGGCATTGGCTACTCGACCGTCGCGTTTCTCACGCCCGAGACGAAGGCCCTCGCCGTCGCACCGCGCGGCGGCGGCCCGGCCGTCGCGCTCGATCTCCAGTCGCTGCGCAGCCGCCGCTATCCGCTCTACGACGAGGTTTACTTCTACCTCGACCGCGAGCCCGGCCAGCCGATCGATCCCAAGGTGCGCGAGTTCCTCCGCTACATCCTGAGTCGCGAGGGGCAGGACGCCGTGCAGCGCAACGCGAAATACCTCCCGCTCCCCGCGCACGTCGTCCGCGCGCAGCTCAAGAAACTCGAGTGACCGCTCCGACCGCCCCTTCCTCGATGAAATCGAAACTCCTCCTGCTTTCTCTCGCAGCCGTCGTCGCCGTTTTTGCCCAGGCCGAAAAAAATTCCACCGGCCTCGCCATGCAGGAAGCCCGCGCCGAGGGCCTCAAGATCAAGGGCAAGAAATCCTATTACCCCGTCGACAAATTCGATCTCGGCGATCTCCCCGCCTACGCGCCGAAGGGCAAAGTCACCGGCACGATTCGGCTTTGGGGCAGCAACTACATCGTCGATGGCAACGTGGGCGAATACTGGGAGAAGGAATTCCAGAAATTCCACCCCGCCGTGACATTTGACTATCACATGCTCACGACACGCGCGCATGTGCCGTCGCTGGTCTTTGGCGTCGCCGACCTCGGCATGGGCCGCAAGATCAAGACCGAGGAACTGCAGCTCTACCAACGCTACAAGAGCCGCGACCCGCTCGAGGTCACCATCGCGACCGGCTCTTACAATGTCACCGGCTGGAATCCCGGCTTCGGCATCGTCGTCCACAAGGACAACCCGCTCTCGAAAATCACGCTCGACCAACTCGACGGCGTGTTTGGCGCGGAGCGCACCGGCGGCTGGGTCGGCACCGACTGGCATCCCGAGGTCGCGCGCGGCCCGGAGAAAAATATCCGCCGCTGGGGCCAGCTTGGCCTCACCGGCGCGTGGGCCGCCAAGGAGATCACGCCCTACGGGCTGAACATGCGCTACAGCCAGGCCACGACGATTTCGGACCGGATTCTCGGCGGCAGCGACAAGTGGAACGAGAAGCTCCGCATCTACGCCAACTTCGTCGGCGCCGAGGGCGGCGCAGGCTCCAACATGGGCTTCGGCCGCCTCAAGCGCGGGCTCAACGAGGACCTCGCGCAGGATCCCAGCGGCATCGCCTACGTCGGCTCGCCCGTCGGCCCCAATCTGCCGCCCGAGCTGAAGCTCCTCGAAGTCGGCGAGACTGCCGCCGGTCCTTTCTACGCCTACACGATCGAGAATCTTCAGTCGCGGAAGTATCCCTTCTACGACGAAATATTCGCCTACGCCGATGCTACGAGAGGCGCCGATCTCGATCCCAAGGTGCGCGAATACCTGCGCTTCATCGTCAGCCGCGAGGGTCAGCAGTGCATCCAACGCGACGGAAAATATCTCCCGCTCACCGCTGAGGTTTCGCGCGCGCAACTGAAGAAACTGGAATGACGTCTTCGCATGAATGGCCCCACGTTCACTACGGTTTGTCATTCTGAGCGCAGCGAAGAATCCACTGGGATGGCCGCATCGTATGAGATTTTCACTCTCGCTGCTGGATTCTTCGCTGCGCTCAGAATGCCAAACTGGATAGCTGTGAGCGCGCTGTTGATTTTATCCTTCTTTAGTGGAGCCCACGCCGCCGAATTCGATCTCTCCGCGTTGCCCTCCTACCGTCCGCCCGCAGGAAAAATCTCCGGCACGATTCGCAACCACGGCAATGGCTACGCGGGCGTCCTGAAGAAATGGGAGGAGGCGTTTCGCCGCCATCACCCGGACATCATTTTTCAAGACACGTTGCCGACGAGCGACGCGGCCTTTCCCGCGCTCATCACCGGCGTCACCGATCTCGCGCCCAACGGCTCCGAGCCGATCATCACGGAGACACTCGGTTTTTTCGAGGTCTACGGCTACCTCGCGACCGCGATCACGGTGGCGAGCGGGACCTACGACACCGAAGGCCGCTCACCCGGACCAGTCGTGTTCGTGCATCAGGGCAATCCGCTGACGCGCCTCACCATGAAACAGCTCGACGGCATCTTCGGCGCCGAGCGCAATGGCGCGATGCGCGGCTTCAAGTGGACCCTCGAAGACGCGCGCGGCCCCGAAGAGAATATCCGCACTTGGGGCCAGCTCGGCCTCACCGGCGAATGGGCTGGCAAAACGATTCAGACCTACGGCCATGCGCCCTCGGGCACGGGCCGTTTCTTTATGCTCAAGGTCCTGAAAAATTCCGACAAGTGGAACCCCAACTACCGCGGCTACGTCGAGACCGGCAGCAAGATGATCGCCGACACCGACAAGGCCGCGCAGCACGGCGGCGTGAAGCACATGCTCGCAACCGAACTCGCCCAAAACAAATTTGGCATCGCTTGGACGATCATGCCGCTGGCGAAGGGCATCGCGGGCATCAAGCCGCTCGCGCTCGCCGCGGCGGAGGGTGGACCCTACGTCGCGCCGTCGCGCACGACGTTTCAGAACCGCACCTACCCGCTGGTGCGGAGCATCTACATCTATCTGAACCGAAAACCAGGCACTCCCGTCGAGCCGCGCCTAGGCGAATTTCTCCGCTTCATCCTGAGCCGCGAGGGCCAGCAGATCGTCGCGGACGACGGCGGCTTTCTCCCGCTCCCTGCCGCGCACGCCGCCGAGCAGCGCGCGAAACTGGACTGACACCACACGGTCTCGCTGAATGGTAATTCAGCCGAACTTCAGGTCCGATTCACCCCAGCGCCCTAACGTGATTCACCCCGCCCTCACGCCCGCGCCTCATGAAAAACCTCCGCGTCCGTTTTCCTTTCGGCAGTCGCATAGCGCGTTCCGCCACCCGACGCCTGCTGCCCGTTGCCATGATCCTGCTGGTGCTTGTTGGCGTGGCGTCCGTCCCGGCGCGTGCCCAAGGCAAGGGCGCGAAGGGTCCGGCGGCGATTTTCCTCACCTATACGATTAAGGCCGAGCATCGCGCCCGCGCCCGCGAGGCGCTGCTCACCTCCGGCGTCGCGCAATTCGAGGCGTGGAAGACTGCGGGTGTTTATAAGGACTACCTCCTCCTCTTTCCTAGCTACGTGCACATGAATGCGACGCGCTGGGATCTGCTCGTCGTCCTTGATTTCGAGAGCTACGCCGATACCGACCGCTGGAAAAAAATCGAGCGCGTTGCGCCCGGCGGCCTGAACCCCGCGCTGCTCGAGCTGGTGACGCCGGTGGGCACCAACCTCGCGCAAATCCTCGGGCAGGCTCGGCTCCACGAGGGCGTGCCGGAGCGCCACGTTTATTCGGTGTCGCCCTACAAGTTCAAGGCGGGCGCGGCTGCGGGTGTGCCTTACGTCACGGCCTACGTGCAGCCGCAGCTCGAGCCCTTCGTCCGCGAGGGCGTGCTCGCCGGCTACGGACTCTATCTCAACAGCCACGATCTGGCCGATTGGAATTATCTTCTGATTTCCGAGTATGCCGACACGGCGGCGTTCGGCGCGCGCAACAAAGGCGCCGCACGCGGCCCGCTCACCGAGTCCCCCGCGTGGAACGCGCTTCACGCCATCAAGGGCGAGATTCGTGAGGAAATGGCGATGTTCTTCGCGGAGCGCCTCGCGCCGGTCCCACTCGCAAAATGAAAACTCATCTGACCTTTATCACTCGACTGCTCGCCCCTGCGCTTTTGCTGACAATCCCGGTGCAGGCCGCCGCGCCCCTCAAACTCGCCGGCCACGACGAGGCGCTCGTCGAGGTTATGCAGAAGTGGATCGCCGCCTATGCGAAGCAGAATCCCGGCACGCCCGTGCCGATCGTTGCCGAACTGCCGGCGCCGCAGGCCGGGCAGGGCGCGCTCGACGATCCCACCGCGCCCCCGCTGGCCCCGCGGCTTCTGCGGTTCGGGCCGACCGCTTGGACCCTCTCAGCCCGCGAGCGGGTGGATTATGCGCATACTCACGGGCGACCCCCGCTTGAGCTCACGGTCGGCTACGGCGCGGCGGCGTCCAAGGGCAAGCCGCACGCCATCGGAATCTTCGTCCACCCCGAGAATCCGCTCCAGCGCATCACGCTCGCGCAGGCCGACGCGGCTTTCTCCGCCGCCCGCCGCCGCGGTCACGGCGAGATCAAGACGTGGGCGGACTTGGGGCTGACCGGCGAGTGGGCCGCGCAGCCGGTGCGCATCACGGGCCGGCGGCTCAACAACACCGTCGCGGCCTCGCTGCGTGAGATTCTTCTGCTCGGCGCCGACTTCAAGCCCGACTACAAGGAGAACTCTGACTCCAATGCCACCGTTGCCGCCATCGCCGGCGATCGATTCGCGCTGGGGTTTTTCGGGGTCGGCTTCGCCACGCCGGGCGTGCGTGCGCTCGCAGTGGCGGAAAAGTCCGGCGGACCGTTTGTCGCGCCTTCCGAAGCCACCGTGGCGAGCGGCGCCTATCCGCTGCGGCGCGATTTCCGCCTGCTGCTCGACTGGCCCGCCGACCGCGCCGCGGCCGATCCCGCGTTGCGGGCGCTCGTGCAGTTTTTTTTCAGCGCGGAAGCGCAGGCGATCCTCAAGGCCGAGGGGCTGCATCCGCTGCCGCCGGCGGTGCTCGCGACTGAGCGGGCCAAGATTGACTGACGGCGGCCATCTACACTGCTTGATACGACGATGAAATCCGCCCTCCGCAAGCCCCTCCTCGCCGCGCATCTCTGGACCGGCCTCATTGCGGGCGTCGTGCTGATCTTCATCGCGCTCACCGGCGCGGCGCTGATTTTTCGGGACAAGCTTGAGCGTCCGCTCGATCCTGCGCGCTTCATTGTCGCACCGGGCACCGCCCGCCTGCCGGCCGACGAGCTGGTGGCCCGCGCGGTCGCCGCGCGTCCGGGCGTAGAGCTCGAGAGCGTTCGCTTCTACGGTGATCCCACGGCGCCGTTTCTCGTCTATTTCAAGGACAAGAATTACACTCACATGAACCCCTACACGGGCGATGTGCTCGGCGTGCGCGCCCGTTACGGCGACGGCTTCGGTTGGATCGAGGGGCTCCACAAATACCTCGCGTTCGAGCCGTCGGCACTCGGGGAAAGGATCAACGGTTCCTTCGCGTTCGCGTTCGCCGGCATCATCCTCACCGGCTTCGTGCTCTGGTGGCCCGCCACGCGGCGCGCGCTCAAGGCCGGCCTCACGCTCAACCGCAAGCTCTCGGGCCGGCCCTGGAATCTCAACCTGCACAAGGCGCTCGGCGCCTACGCGGGTGCGGTGCTGCTCATGCTGGCATTCACCGGCGTGCCCATCGCGTTCGACAACGTGAAGGCTGCGCTCTACCCGCTCACCGGCTCGGCCAAGCCCGCGCTGCCGCTCGCCGCCTCGCCCACGGCGCCGTTCGTTGGCTTCACGGCCATCGCGCGCGAACTCGATCGCCTGATGCCCGCCGCGGGCGAGAGCTACATTCCGCTGCCGAAGCACGGCCTCGTGCGCGCCTACGCGATGGCCGCCGATGCGCCCCATCCGAACGCCCGCTCCTACGCCCACTTCGAGGCCGCTGATGCGCGGCTGCTGCGCTACGATCCTTTCGCGACGGCGCCGGCAGGCTACCGCGCCTACTACTGGATGATGTCGATCCACATGGGCGTAGTCGGCGGCTGGCCGCTCAAAATCGTTCTCTTGCTCGGCGCGCTCGCGGTTCCAGTGCTCGCGTGGACCGGCACGGCCAGCTACCTCAAGCGCCGGGCGGCCGCCGCCGCGCGCACCGCCACAGCTCCGGCAGCCGACAGGGCTCAGGGTTCCCCCCGCCCCTCGCTGACCTGACGGGGTGTGGAGTCTTCGCTTCTCTAAACTTCCCCCGATGACTGAACCAACCTGCTCCCCTGTCGCGCTCGAGTTGTCCCAGCGCCTCCGCCCCGCGTTGCCCGGCCTGCTCCTCGGCGTGCTTACTCTGCTCTATGGCTTTGGCCTTGGGGTGGTATTCGGTGTGAACGAAGACGCCATCAAAGCCCGCCTCAAAGCCTCCGCCGAGGCCGTCAAAGCCACCGCCTACAAGGGCGACGAGGCGGCCGTGAAGCTCGTGCTTGAGCGTTCGTGGACCTACATGAAGCGCGCCCACCTGCACGCCGGAGGGCTCGGAGTGAACACCATCGCGCTCTCGTTGCTCCTCGTCGCACTCGGCGCCGCCGCGGCGCACACACGCTGGCTGTCGATCGCGCTCGGCGCGGGCGGGCTCGGCTACTCGATTTACTGGATGTGGGCGGGCTTCCGCGCGCCGGGGATGGGCGGAACCACGCCGGCGAAGGAATCGCTCGCGTGGCTCGCCATGCCCGCATCCGGCGCCGTGGCCCTGGCCACGCTCGCGGTGGGGGTGCTGGTTTTTTGCGCGCTTCGCCCGCGGCGAAAATAGTTTACGCCCTCGTCAGCGGCCCACGGGCAGCTCGAATGTCACGCGCAGTCCCGTGCCCTGCGCCGCTGCCTCGGCGCGAATCGCGCCGCCGTGCAGCCCCACGATCGAGCGCGAGATCGCCAGACCGAGGCCGCTGCCGCCTTCCTTGCCGTTGCCGAGGCGCACGAAGCGCTCGAAAATCCGCCCGCGTTGCTCCGCCGGCACGCCCGGCCCCTCGTCCTCCAGCGCGACGCGCCAGATCGCGGCGTCGAGCTCCGAGGTGAGCGTAATTTTTCCACCGGCGGGCGAGACGTTGAGCGCATTGGCCATCAGGTTGAGGAGCACCTGGCGGATCCATTTGGCGTCGAACATGGCGGTGCCTTCGCCCGTGATGCGCGCCTCGAAGCGCGCGCCGCGCGCCTCGGCGAGCACCTGAGCGTCCGCGCCGAACGACGCGAGAAATGGCCGCGGATCCTGCGATTTCGTTTGGAGCGTGACGGCCCGCGCCTCCGCGCGCGACAGGAACAGCAGCTCCTCGATGATCTGATTGAGCCGCGCGATCTCCTCGAGCTGCATGTGGACGGCCTCCTCCTGCGCGGGCTTCAGGCCACCCTCGAGCGCGAGCTTCTCGGCCTGCAGGCGCACGAGCGAGAGCGGCGTCTTAAGCTCGTGCGACGCCTCGGCGGTGAAACGCCGCGTCTGGTTG
>JANNEY010000112.1:0-4672 GCA_031379235.1 Opitutaceae bacterium
GGGTGGGGGGGTCGCGGGGTGGTGGGGGGTTGATTCCGCTGCGTTTGTTTTCTTACACCAGCTCCTGGGCCGGCTTACCCCCCCCCGCCGTTACGCCGCTGATTTCCTTTGCGCCGGGGGCGGGATTTCGCCGCCAATAGCCCGCTGCGATGCTCTGGCTCTACCGCATATTGTTCGTCCCCGTGCTGCTCGTGCTCGCGCCCGCTTACCTGTGGCGGATGCGGCGGCGGGGCGGCTACGGGGAGAACTTCTCGCAGCGCTTCGGGGCGCACCCGCGGCTCCCGGAGAAATCACTGGGGGTGCAGCGCGTCTGGCTGCAGGCGGTGAGCGTCGGCGAGATGCTCGCCATCGGGCCGCTCTTGGAGGCGCTGCACCGTGACGGCGCGGAAATTTATCTCACCACCACGACCAGCACCGGCTACCGGCTCGCGCTTGAGCGCTACGCCAAACTTACGGTGGGCATCGGCTATTTTCCGCTCGATTGGTGGCTGTTTTCGGCCCGCGCGTGGCGGCGGATTGAGCCGGACTTGGTCATCCTGACGGAGGGCGAGCGCTGGCCGGAACACTTGTGGCAGGCCTCGCGCCGCGGCGTGCCCGTGGTGTGCATCAACGCGCGGCTCTCGGATCGGAGCTTTGCGCGGATGCGGCGTTTCGGCCCGGCGGCTCGGCTCATGGTGAGCAACATCACGCGGCTGTTGCCCGGTTCGACGCAGGACGAAGCGCGATTCCGTGAACTCGGAGTGCCGGCGGAGAAAATCACCGTGACCGGCAACATTAAGCTCGATGTCTCGATCGTCCCGATGACCACGGCCGAGCGCGCGCAGCTGCGCCGTGAACTGGGGTTGCCCGCCGGCGACTTGGTGGTGCTGGGCTCTTCCACCTGGCCCGGTGAGGAGGAAGCGCTGCTCGGCGCGCTCCAGCGCGCCCGTGCTGCGGGCCGGTATTGTTCACTGCTGATTGTGCCGCGCCATGCGGAGCGGCGCGCCGAGGTCGAACGCGCGGTGGCGGCGACCGGACTGCGCTTTCATTTTCGTTCGCGCGGGGCGGCGCCGGCCGAGGTCGATGTGGCCGTGGCCGACACCACGGGTGAATTGCGTCGGCTCACGCAACTGGCTGACGTGGTGTTTGTCGGTAAAAGCTTTCCGCCGCATACTGAAGGGCAGACTCCCGTCGAGGCCGCGGCGCTCGAAAAGCCGATTCTCTTTGGTCCGGGCATGGGGAATTTCCGCGAACTCGCGCGCGATCTCGTGACGCGCGGTGCGGCCCGGGAAATTGCCGATCCCGCCGCGCTCGGCCACGCCGTGGAGGAACTCCTGCGCGATCCGGCTCGTCGCACCGACTTGGCGGCCGCCGCCGGCCGCTGGCGCCGCGAAAACGCCGGTGCGGTGGAGCGGACGCTCGCGGTGATCCGCGTGGAATTGGCTCGGCTCAGGCGCTGACGCGTTCGGCGGATCGCGGTTTCCCTTTGGGGAAATGATGATCCGGTAAAAAATCTGCGGACAGGTTGAAGACTCAAACTTAGGGGTTGCGCCGAGGGTCGCCGTTTCTACGTTCGCCTCTTTTACCCTGATGCAGTCGCACGGTCCCAAGCGTGTCTACACTCCGCATTCGCTCGAATTTTGGTTTGGCAAACTGGAACACGAATGGGCCGCGGCATTTACGACGGCGCAGTTGGAGCAGGGCCGGCAAATCTACGTCGATGGCCAGGTCCGCGAACTTGAGCTGACCGACAAGGACGCGATCGTGCATCGCCGCGTCGACAAGAAGGACGAGTATGCCGTCATCGAATGGAGCTCCGATGGCCTGAGTGTGCGGTCATCCTCGACCGATGAGGAGGTTGCGCGGGCCCTCGCCGTCGCCGGATTGCACGAAATAGAGGAGTTGGTGGCGGACGAGATTTCACCCTTGCCGAGCGATCCGGTGAAGATCGCCAGCGGCAATGGCAACGGAGATGCCGGCCGCAATGGCCATGGCGCCACCCACGCGCCGCTCGCGCCGTCTTCGGGCAAAACTTTCGGTGGCGGCCTCGCCAAGAACGGCACGAGCGCCCCGGGCAACGGCAATGGTCACGGCCCGGCTGCGACCGCCCGCCCCAATGGCACGACCCCGCCCACCGGGGCGGCGACCGGCCCCACGCGGGGACTCGTGCTCGTGTTCAAGACCAAGACCGCCGGTCTCACCTTTCAGGCGGCGTGGCTCGAAGCTGACAAGAAGACCAAGCATCCGGCGCTCGGGCCCGACGCGCACGCCAATGGCAACGGTCATGTGACTTCCAGCGAGCGGGCCAAGCTCATCGGCTTGGCGGCTTACGCCCGCAAAGCGCACTTCCACTATAATCAGGAGACGGGCGTCTACATTATGGAGTCGCTCGTGGAGATCCCGAATTTCCTCAAGACCGTGCTCCCGGCGTGGAAGCGCTTGTTTGCCGTCGAGCTCGACGAGAAGTCGCTCAACCTGCTCAAGGGCACCCGCACCGTCGAGATCGAGGCGGTAGCCGAGCGCGCCCCGGCTGGGGCCGGGGGCGGTTCCGAACACGCGGCGCTCAACCTTCGCTGGATTTTCCGCGCGGGCGAGCGGATGCTTACCGACTCCGAGGTCAACGCCCTGCTCAAGCGCGGCGGCCAACCCGTGATTCTGCCGAACCTCGGCATCGTCGCGCTGCCGCCCGACAAGTGGAACACCTACAGCACGTGGCAAAAAAACGTCGAGGAGACGCAGGGCGTGGAGGATCCGCGTTCGGCGGCACTCTCGCCTTATCTCGTGTTTTCCCTCTTCAACGACGCGCGCCTCAAGCTCACGCTCTCCCCCGAGATCGAGGCATGGCGCCAGAGCGTGCTCGCGCCGACGACCACGCCGCCGGCGATGCCCGAGCTGCTGCGGCCCTATCAGCGCCGCGGCGTCGAGTGGATGCACCACCTCGGTGAGGTCGGCTGCCACGGTCTGCTCGCCGACGAGATGGGCCTTGGCAAAACGATTCAGGTGCTCTCGCTCATCGCGGCGCGCTCGGTGGCCGACAAACCGATCCTCATCGTGTGTCCCGCCAGCGTCGTGCCGGTGTGGCGCGAGGAGATCGCGAAATTTTTCCCGCACCTCGGCGTCGATGTCCTGAAGACCGGGCACGACTTCGCGCAGCACACCGCCCCCGTGATCTGGTTGGCGAGCTACACGCAATTGCGCAAACACCGCGCGTTGCTGCCGGGCGTGGAGTTTGCCTACGCGGTGCTCGATGAGGGCCAGTTCATCAAGAACCCCGACGCGAAGATCACGCAGACGTGTTTCGCCGTGCGCGCCACGCGCCGCCTCGTGCTCACCGGCACGCCGCTGGAAAACCGCCAGCTCGATCTGTGGAGTATCTTTCGCTTTTTGCTGCCGGGCCTGCTCGGTTCGCGCACCTCGTTCGAGGCCGCGCTCACGGCGGATCGCGAGGGCACGCTCACCCGGCTGCGCGCGCAGCTCGCGCCGTTTATTCTCCGCCGCACCAAGAAGGAAGTCGCCACCGAGCTCCCGCAAAAGGTCGAGATGGACCTCATCTGCCCGATGACCGATGTGCAGCGCGCCGAGTATGCGCGCATCTGCTCCGAGGGTCTCGAACGTCTCGGCAACGACGTCGGTGCCGCGATGCGGGAAAAATCTTTCGGCTTCCTCGCGCTCCTTACGCGCTTGCGCCAGACCTGCTGCGATCCCGACATGCTGCCTTGGCTCAAGGCGCCGCTCACCGACTCAGGCAAAATCAACCTGCTCGTCGAGAAACTCACCGAGATCGTCGGCAGTGGGCACAAGGTCGTCATCTTCTCGCAGTTCGTGATGTTGCTCGACCGTGTGCGCACGGCGCTCGCGAAACACTTCCCCGACCTCGCGCGCTACGAACTCACCGGCATGACGCTCGACCGGCAGAAGCCGGTCCAGGGCTTCCAGCAGGCGAGCGGCGCGGCCGCGATGCTCGTCTCGCTCAAGGCCGCCGGCACCGGCATCACGTTGCACGCCGCCGACTACGTCTTCCTCCTCGATCCGTGGTGGAATCCCGCGGTCGAGGCGCAGGCCGTCGACCGCGTCCACCGCATCGGCCAGACGAACACCGTGTTCGTCTACCGCATGATCACCGCCGGCACGATCGAGGAACGCATCCAGACCCTGAAGGCCTCGAAGAAAGATCTCTTCGACAAACTCATCGGCGGTCTCGGCGGCGACTTCGACCTGAGCCAGCACTTCACGTCGCTGCAAAGTCTCGTGACGCTCACCGCCCAATCCGAAGCCGATGAAGTGCAGGAGCCGTATACGCTCGATTGAGGCAACTCCCTCGAGTTTCCGGCGTGAAGTGTAAGTGCGGAGCGGGAGAGCGATTGGGCGCTGTCAGGTCAGTCCGAGCCACGCCTTCACCGCCGACTCGACCCGTGTGAGCGTTGGGCCATCGATCACACCGATCCGGCGGATCAACTGCACACTGGGAACGCCGGCGACACCCTGCGCGTCGAAGCCACCCGCATCGAAACCTCGCGCCGTGTGCTGCACCTCGAAACGCGTCCCGCGCAATGCAGTAGTGCGTGGGACGTAGGTCACAATCGCGCGTTCGAGATCATCGTAGGCCACACTCAGGACGAGAGCGGGCCGAGTCTTTGCCACCATTCCCAAATCGATTAGCCAGATTTCGCCCCGCTGCGCGCGGTTCACGATG
>JANNEY010000155.1:0-19864 GCA_031379235.1 Opitutaceae bacterium
GTTATTCAGTTTGCTCGCGTTGAACGCCATCCGCCAGCCGGGCAACGGCGTATAGACGACCTCGGCCTCGAGGCCCTTGGAGACGGAATCCTCGGTGGCGGAGACGTCGAGCGGGCGGTTGTATTCCGTTGTGATCCGGCCGGCGGGACCGAACGTGGACCACTCGGCGACGCGGCCGGTGGCGGCGAGCGCCTGATAGATTTGATCCTCGACGGTTTCGACGCGAAGGCCCGCGGTGCCGGCGGCGCCACCGCTGGTCGCAAGGTTCTGCGACGAGTTGTAAGCGGAGAGGCGGAGGTTGAGCTTGCCGTTGAACAGGTCGAGGCCGGCGCCGATTTCCTTGGTGATGCCGTTCTGCGGGGCGATGGGGCGGAACAGGCTGTCGGTGCGCGAAGCGGTGGCGGCGAAGTTTTCCGAGCGGCTGCCGAAAATGCGCAACCAGTTCGTCGCGTGAAACACGATGCTCTGTGTGGCCGTGGCCTTCGCGTTGGCAAACTGCGGGACGGAACTCTTGACGTAGTCGGCGCGCGACGCGCCGACGAGCGGTTCGGCCGTCGAGACGAGCGAGTGCGTGAAGGCGTCCACGTTGTCCTTGCGCCAGCCAAGGAGGGTGACGATTTTCCGTTTCCAGAAAAAGCTCTGCAACGAGGCGCCCGTGCCGTCGTTTTTCTGGCCGGTGAAATTGCGACCGCCGGCGATCAGTTGGGTGGACGTTTGCAGCGGCGTCGGTGACTGCTTCCAGGTCCGAGTGGTGGAGTCGTAATAGGTGTAGTTGTAGGTGCGGTCCGCCGTGGCGACGGTCGTCGACGGGAAGCCCGTCAGGCGCAGGCCGGTATCACCCACCTGCACCGGGTCGCCGATATACCAGAACTGATACAGATGGCGCGAGGCGGCGGCCAGGCCGGTGGTCATGACACCAGGGATGGTGTTGTCGATTTGAACGTTCCAGCGGTAGGTCAGGCGGTCGCTCTCGGCCCGGGTATAGAGGGACGTCAGTCGGTGAAAACCCAGCCAGCCGAGGCGGTTGGTTTTCTTCGCGAAATCGAAGTCATAATTGGCCTGCACGAGAATATTGTCGGTGGTCTGGTGGTTATAGTCGCCGAGCTGCCGGCCGAAAATAAAGGGGCGGAGAAAGTTCGGATTCGTGCGGCCGTCGGGGAGCTTGGTGTTCACGTCGATCGAGACCTGGTTCTGCTGAGCGATGGGACTGAACTGTTGCTTCTGCCGGAATACCTCGCGCTGGAAACTGGCCGAGAGGTCGAGGCCCTCGGCGAGATGCTGATCGAGCGTGACGTTCATCTTGCGCCCGCGCTCCCAGCGGTAGTTGCCGGGCAACGTGCCGATCTCAACGCGGTCGAAGGGAAGGATGGCGCGATTCGTGATCTGCGGATCGGCGTAGGGATTGGGGCGGTTCTCGAGCGGGTCGGACGAGCGCACGAAGAGGCCGCGGAAGGCCGCCGCCTCGACCGTGCCAGCGCCGTTGCGCGACGACGTGATGGTCGCGGTGTTGCCCTGCGGATTCTTCCAGTCGCGGTTGTCGTAGAAGAGTGCGGTGGCGTTGGCGTTGCCGTCGTTGCCACGGCGGAGCAGCCCGAGATCGATCGGCTGGCCGCCGACGGTGATGATGCTGTTGGTGGGACCGCCGCTGGCGTTGAACACGGTGGGGTCCCAGTAGAACGCGGCGGCGAGCTGGGCGGGCGTGAGCTGCGGCGCATATTTGTTATACAGCGCGAGCCAGCCGGAGACGTTATCCTGCGACGTGCGGTAGTTGGGGCGGCGACCGCCCGTGTCGGTATGTTCGACGAACGCACGCACGGTGGTGGTTTTGAAAGGCCGGTAATTGGCGGTGAGGAAGAGCCGCTTGTCGCGCCAGTAGGCGGTGTCCACGAGGTAACGTTTGTCCGAGTAAAGTCCGACGCCGCGCACCGCGAGTTTGTCCTTCAGCAACACGCGGCTGAGATCGAGCACGCCGCGATGGGTGCCGAAGTTGTCGACCTTTGTTTCCACCTTGGTGAGGTCTCTTCTCAGGCTGGCGACTTTGGTGGTTGAGCTGATGAGACCGGCCGGTTCGGACAGGCCAAAGAGAATGGAGTTGGCGCCGCGCAGGAACTCCGCGCGCTCGATGTTGTAGCGGTCGCTGGAGGCGATGACGTGAATGTAGTTGGCCGCGTTGGAGGCGCGCCCGAGGCCGCGCACCCTCACTTCGCCGGAGCGGGTGTTCACATCGCCGAAATCGCTGCCGAGGTAGCCTTGGTTCAGGCCAATCGAAGTAGGGTCGGTGGTCTGATCGTTTTCGGCGCCGACGACGAGGCCGAGCGCGGAGGCGATGTCGGTGGCGCCGAGGTCATCGAGAAAATCGTTGGTCAGCACGGTGACGGAGGCGGCGATGTCCTTCAGATCCGTCTTGAGCCGGCTGCCCGAGGTGGACGAAGACGCGCGATAACCTTGGTCGGCGGATGAATCGACGATAAAGGGATTGAGGACGACAGGGTCACTCTCGGCGGGCTTGGTGGGAACGGTCTGCGCGACCGCGGGAAAAAAGCCGACGACGGCGAACGCAAAGAGATTGTGCAGCGTGGAGATTTTCATGGAAACAGGCGGAGACGGGCAACCGGAACGGCAGAGCGGGGTCGTTCGGCTAACTTGTTATCTTACTAAACCGGGGCGAAAGGTAA
This sequence comes from Opitutaceae bacterium, assembly GCA_031379235.1. GTDB lineage: Bacteria > Verrucomicrobiota > Verrucomicrobiia > Opitutales > Opitutaceae > ER46. The sequence goes on from JANNEY010000155.1 coordinate 2,676, forward strand.
CAATGGACAAGTGAGGAATCTCTTGTTGCTTTGCATCCCATGGCCCGCCCCCGCCTCCGTGCCCGAAAAAAGCCCGCCCAGATCGAGGCTTCTGATGGCGCGGCCCCGGCAATTTGCCGCGCGGGCCTGTTCCAGTTCGCCGCCCAACAGGCCTTCGCCAACGGTTGCGTGCAAAGCCGCGGGCTCTTTTGGTGCAAAAGCGGACGCGGGCGATTCACGGTCGATGGCGCGACGCACCGGATCGAGCCGCACGACCTCTACGTGCTGCCGTGGGGCCGCCGCATCACTTACCTACCGTCGGTGAAGGAGCCGATGTTCACCTCGCACGTGCATCTCGTGCCGTGGTATCGGCCCGGCGCACCGTGGGTGGCCAACGTGCCGCACGAGCGCGGCGAGCCCGAGTTCGATTCCCCAGATCGGCGCGATGCGGCGTGGCCGGGCCTGAACGGCGTGGTGCGCCTGCGCGTGGAGGCCGACGAGCCGTTCGGTCGACTGATGGATTACGCGGTGCGCTGGTATCTGCACTCCCCGCGCGACGAGGCCGAGGCACGCGCCCTCGGCTTGCTCCTCCTGCGCGAAGTCACCCGCACCGTTGCTGATGCCGTGGCCCCGGTCACCCACCGGCCGGAGGAACTGGAGCGGCTCCTCGTGCACGTGGAGCGAGGCTTCCATCTCGGCCCGCGGGTCGAGGATATGGCGGCGCTCGTGGGCCGCAGCCGCTCGCACGTGCTGAAACTTTTCCGCCGCCACCTCGGCGTCTCGGCTAAACGCCACGTGATTGGCCGCCAACTGCGCGAAGCGCGCGAGCTGCTCCTGAGCACGACGCTCCCCATCGCCGAGGTGGGCAAGGCCGTGGGCCTCGCTGATCCCTATCATTTCTCAAAATTGTTCCGCCGCCACGTCGGGCTTTCACCGCGCGAATACCGCACGGAGCACGGCCCCTTCTTTACGGTGCTCAAGCCCTCGCGGCACAAGACCGTGCCGCCGGCCCCCGAGGGGACGGAAACTCACTGAGCGAGCTGTAGGCGAGAGCGGAAAGTTTTGCACAAAAGCCCGGCGCGCCGACGAGGCGAGGCGCGAACGCGAAGCCTCCTTCTCCTTCAGGTGAAGAGTCGGTTCAAAATCCGCCACGATATTGCTCGGGGCTTTTTAGGGTAGCGTGGCGACGGCCACGACGCTGATCTCCTTGCAGGCTAAACTGGCGATGGAATGAGGGACGGCCTTGAAAAAGATTTTAGACCGTGGAGTTCGATTGATGTGCGGGCAGGCGTTGCGACCCGTTTGATGGGAACGGATCTCCAGGCCTCCAACATCACGCAGCTCCAGGCGAGGTGCGCGGCCAGGGAATCGGTCACGGGTGACGGGACATGCCGCCGGCAGACATCATCGGGGTGAGTCTCGCCGCGTCGGCCACTGCAACAAGCAGCCGATGTTGCGAGACCCACGAAAAATATCGGAGCTTTAGCTTGTCTGATCTCTGCCCGTGCTGCGTGTTTTCGGGCGTGACACTCTTTCATCGCGATCTTGGTGGTGCCGGCAAACCGCCGCTCGTCCTCCTGCACGGCATGCTCGGTTCCTCGCGCAACTGGCAGACTGTCGGAGCGGATCTCGCGGGCTACTTTCATGTGTTTGCCCTCGACCTGCGGAATCATGGCAAATCGCCGCATGCCGACACGATGAGCTACGTGCAGATGATGGACGACGTGCTGGGCTGGCTCGATCAACAGGGCCTGGCGCGCGTGACGCTGCTCGGGCACAGTATGGGCGGAAAGACCGCAATGCTCCTCGCGTGTCGCCAGCCGGAACGCGTGGAGCGGCTCATCGTCGTCGATATCGCGCCGCGCGATTACTATTGGCCGGCGCACCGGGCGAGTTTCGCGGCGATGACTGAGCTGAATCTCTCCGATCTGAAATCCCGGGCTGAGGCGGAACTGCGCTTTGAGGCGAGGGTGCCGAGCTGGCCGATGCGAAAATTTCTCTCCACCAATCTTGAGTCGACGTCCGACGGGATGTGGCGCTGGCAAATCAATCTGCCCGCACTCACCGCCGCGCTGCCCGAGCTGGAGAAAAACCCCTTGCACGACACCGATCACTACGCTGGTCCGGTCCGGTTCGTGGCCGGTGGAAAGTCCAACTATGTCGAGCCCGCTGACCACGGCACGATGCGGACTTATTTTCCTGCCGCCGAGATCCGGACCCTCGCGGGCAGTGGACACAATCCCCACATGGAGGTGCGCGAGGCTTTCGTGGCGGCAGTTTTGGAAACTATTTCCTGAAATCAAAAGCCGGGTTGCTTTTCGCGTCCCGCGCTCGTGAGAATCTTGGTGCAATCCTGCCTCGTTCCCCATGCCCCAGATCCTTTCAAGCCAGACCAAGCCCAGTTACGATGTCATCGTTGTCGGTTCCGGCGCCGCCGGTGGCCAGACCGCCTACACCTGTGTGATGGAGGGCGCCAAGGTGCTCATGCTGGAGGCCGGCCGCAGCTACGATCCGGTCAAGGAGACGCCGATGTTTCAGACCAACGCCGATGCGCCACTGCGCGGAGCCGGCACGCCGGATAAACAGTTTTTCGGTTTCCATGATGCGACGGTCAACGGCGGCTGGGAAGTGCCCGGCGAGCCCTACACGAATGCGTCGTCGGATCCTGCGCAGAAATTTTGGTGGTGGCGTCCCCGCATGCTCGGCGGCCGCACGAATCACTGGGGCCGCATCTCGCTCCGCAACGGGCCCTACGATTTCAAACCGCACAGTCGGGACGGTCTCGGCTTCGACTGGCCGATGAACTACGAGGATGTCGCGCCCTATTACGACAAGGTCGAGATGCTCGTCGGCGTTTACGGTGACAACCACGGGCTCGAGAACACGCCCGACTCGCCCGCCGGCTGCCTGCAACCGCCACCGGCGCTGCGCGCTGGAGAACAGTTTGCCGGTGCGCGCGCGAAGAAACTCGGCGTGCCCGTGATTCCGATTCACCGCGCCGTCCTGACCCAAAAACAAGATCCCGACGTTCTGCCGAAAAAGATCCACCCCAACAACGCGAAGGCCCAGCGCCTGCTGGCGGATTCGATGCGGCAGCGTCAGGCGTGTTTCTGGGCCACGCCGTGTGGACGGGGTTGTTCGATCAAGGCAAACTACCAGTCGACGACCGTGCATCTGCCGCCCGCGCTCGCGTCGGGTGACCTCGACATCGTGTCGAATGCGATGGCGCGCGAAGTCACGACCGACGCCAACGGCAAAGCGACCGGCGTGATCTACTTCGACAAGACGACGGGCAAGGAACACGCCGTGAAGGGCCGCGTTGTCGTGCTCGCTGCGAGCTCCGCGGAGTCCGTGCGGATCATGCTCAATTCGAAGTCGGCGCGGTTTCCCAACGGCCTCGCCAACTCCAGCGGCCTCGTGGGAAAATACATCATGGACACCGTCGGCGCGTCGCTCGGCGGGCAGATTCCAGCGCTGGAAAATCTTCCGTTGCATAACGAAGACGGCGCCGGCGGCGGTCACGCCTACGTGCCGTGGTGGCTCTACAAGGAGCAGCTCGCCGGCAAACTCGGTTTCGCGCGCGGCTACCACATCGTGTTTGGCAGCGGCCGGCAGATGCCGGGCTTGGGTGTGACCGGTGGCATCGAGGCGATGACGAACGGCAGCTATGGCCGGCAGTTCAAGGAAGACGCCCGCCGCTACTACGGTTCGTTCATGGGCTTCGCCGGTCGTGGCGAAATGATCCCGAACGACGACACCTTCTGTGAACTCGATCCCGTGGTGAAGGACAAGTGGGGTATTCCCGTGCTGCGCTTCCATTGGAAATGGTCCGACCACGAGACCCGGCAGGCGAAGCACATGCAAGAAACGTTCGCCCAGATTATCGAGTCGATGGGCGGCAAGGTCGGCGCCAAGCCCGAGGCGGACGGAGCGAAGGCCATCGCCCCCGGGGGGAAAATCATTCACGAAGTCGGCGGCACCATCATGGGCGCCGATGCGAAAAAATCCGTGACGAACCAATGGTGTCAGACCTGGGACGTGAAGAATCTCTTCATCACTGATGGCGGCCCGTTCTGCTCCAACGCCGACAAAAACCCGACGCTCACCATCATGGCCCTGGCGTGGCGCGCGAGCGACTACCTGCTCGCCGAACTCAAGAAGGGAAATCTCTGACATGAACGCCCCCGATTCTTCTCCGCTCCCGCAACCCATGGACCGCCGCGAGGCGATGAAGTGGATGATGGCGGCCGCCGCTTCCGCCTCACTTCTCGATCGCCACATGTTTGGCGCGACTGCCGCCAAACCTGCCATCGGCTACGGCAGCGATCCCGATCTCACCAAGAGCTACAAGCCGGGCGACGTCTGGCCGTTGACGCTGAACGCGGCGCAGCGTGCGACCACCGCAGCGCTCTGCGACGTGATCATCCCGGCCGATGGCAAAGGGCCGAGTGCCTCCTCCGTGCGCGTCCACGAGTTTATCGACGAGTGGATCAGTGCGCCTTATCCTGATCACGATGCGGACAATCGTATCATCACCGCAGGCCTCGCGTGGCTTGATACCGAGGCGCGGAAGCGCTTCCAAAACGATTTCGTCAATCTCGTCGGCCGGCAGAAAGCGGCGATCTGTGACGACATCTGCTACGCGCCCAAGGCGAAGCCGGAGTTTCGCCAAGCCGCGCAATTCTTCCGCAAATTCCGCGATCTCACCTCCGGCGGCTACTACTCGACGCCCGAAGGCATGAAGGACATCGGCTACGTCGGGAATGTAGCGATGGAGAAATTCGAGGGCCCGCCGCCAGAAGTGCTCAAGCAACTCGGCTTGGTTTAGCGTGCATTCAAAATGATTGTCGACGCGCGCTGCGCGTCGTGGCCGCCGAGGCTGCCCACTCGGCGCGATCCCGCGGGATTGCTTCGGCGCAGCGTGCGGCTTCTGCAACGACAGGGTTTGAAGCGCGTCGTAGTCGATATCGTTTTTACGGGTCAGCGGCGCGTGCGTTCCACTAGCTCGCGGGTCTTCGTGACGATCTTGTCTTCCAAGCCCGCGGACCACGGGCCGGGTTTGCCGTAGGGCACCATCGAGGTGTCGCCTTCATACCGTCCCTCTTTCAGCACGCGCTCGCTCGGAATGTAGGCCATCACATCGTTCGAATAACCAAAAACCCAGAGGTTCTCACCCAGTTCCTGGCGCAAACGCAGCGAGTAATCGATCACGACTTCGCCGCCCAGTGCGGCCCATGACAACGAACCGAGCCGCCACGCCTGCACCGGGTAGGAGTGGCGCATCGCCGCGTCGCCTTTGGTGCGCAATAGCTCGGTCACGGCAGCGGACCACGCCTGATACATTTCCTGATTCGGCTGTTTCTTTTCCCGCGCTTCCCGGAGTTTTTCATCCGTGGGTTTACTGGCAAATGTCAGCGTGATGTCCTCCAGCGCGGAGGCAAAGCGGCCGGCGACGCGCGTCATGGGTTTGGCGAGTGCACGGTCCGCGGCATCGGCCAGCTCGCGGCCATGCTGCTCGGCGTGCGTGAGCTCACGGCGCGGGCCGGGATTAATGTCGGCCCCGCAGCCGATCGCGAAAAGCACGGTGGCTCCCGGGTGCCGCTTTTCGAGTTCCGCTTGCGCGACGCCGGCGTAGTCGCCGTGCCATTGGAAGAACGAGAGCGTGGTGTTGTGGCACGCGTAGGAAACGAGCAACGCGCGCAACTCGCCGCGGGCGTCGCGCACCGCGAGCACCGGCACGCGCGGATCGAACGGGCCCTTAAGTTTTCCGGCCGCGCGCAGGGCGATCACATCTTTCTCCGCATTCTCGCGGCGGTTGAAGCCGAAGGCCGCGGCGTCCTCGCCCCACGAAATGGAGCCAGGCGCGAGCGCAGCGATCGCGCTGGTGGCCGCGCGGATCATTTTTTGTTTCAGCTCGGCCGTGTAGGCGTCGGCTTTTTGCTGACCGTCAGGAGGGAGGATGCGCAGACCCATCAGGTAGCCGCCGAGCTGCGGCGAGCAGTGGGTGTGCGAGACATTCACCATCACGCCGCTGCGCGGAATGTGATGCTGGCGCTCGATCTCCGCGGCGACGAAGTCGGTGAGCTCCCGGTATACCCCGCAAAGATCCAGCGTGAGCAGCACGCCGCGGTTGCCGGCGGGATCGGAAAACGCGAGGGCCTTCACCCAGAGTTCTTGGGCCGTGCCCTCCGCCGGCCGGTCGCGCGCCGCGTAGCCCGTCATCCAGAGGCCCGCGGGCGGCGTGATCTTTTCGCGGCCGGTGCCGACTTGCCAGGTGTCCGCCGCCGCCGCCGAAAGCGTGTGAATCATGGAGACGAGGGAAAGGATGATGCTCAGCCGGGTGGGGAGAAGAAGAGTCTGGCGCACGCGGCCTGAGTAACCGGTGAGTTACTGCCCCGGCAAGTCGATTCCCGCCCAAGCCCCGGCCGGGCGGGCGAGGTAGTTTGCGCTTCTCAGGTTGTTTTGCCTCTGCCACCGTCACCGGCTCCGATGCCCTCCGCCCCTCCGCTCGCTCGCAATCCTGATCGCACGCGCCGCCGAATCCTCCAATCCGCGATCAAACTCTTTGCCCGGCATGGCTTCCATGCCGTGTCGGTCGATCAAATTGTCGGGCTGGCGCGGGTGAACAAGCGGATGGTTTACCACTACTTTGGCAGCAAGGATGCGCTCTTCGAGGCCGCGCTGGCAGAGGTGTATAAACGGATCGAGGCGATCGAGTTTCACGCGGTGGAGCGCGGGCGCAGTCCGCGGGAGAAACTGTCGCGGCTACTGGAAAGCTATTTTGAATTTCTCGACGCGGAGCCGGAGTTCACGCGGCTGCTGCAATGGGAGAATTTGGAGAAAGGCCGGCATCTCACGAAGGAGAATCACCTCCTGAGCAAAAATCCGTTCTTCGAACGCTTCCGCGCCATCGTGCAGGACGGGGTGAAGTCGGCGGAATTCCGCGCGGATGTCGATGTGACGCATCTCCTGATTCACTTCATCGGGCTGTGCTTCATCTATCACTCGAACCGCTTCTCGCTGTCGCAAAGCCTCGAACTCGATCTGGGCAAAGCGACGGTGAAGGCGCGCGGGCTCAGCCAAGTGTTGCGCCTCGTGTTTGAAGGCATCGCGAACCCCGCGGCCGCCGGGCGCCGCGGCGCGAATGGCGACGCGGCGGGTTGAGCTTTGCCGCAGCCTACAGGGTTTCGACCAGCGCGCGGAGATTGTGGAGGCACACCCGGCTAGCGGGCTCGCCGCCGTTGGAGAAACTGTAGCCCGCAGGGAGGTGGAGCAGAGCATCGTCGATTTTTTGCAGACGCCAGTGCGTCTCGAGCGAAAGCATCCCGCGGTAACCGCAGGCCTGCAGCGCCCGGAACTGCGCCCGCCAATCGATCTCGCCGATGCCGACCGGAGTGCCGACGGCGATCAACCCGCCCGGGGTCGCAGGTGCCCGGCGAACGGAATCCTTCACGTGCAGATGGAAGAGACGCGACGCGAGCCGCGCAATGTCACCGGGCACAGGCGGGGGGACATCATGCACGTAGAGGACGTTGCAAGGATCCCAGATGGCGCCGACGGAAGCGGCGGGCAGCCCGGTGAGGACGGCGAGCATCTCGTCCGCGGTGCCGGTGAGGCAGGAGTGCTCATTCTCAATCCCGATACGCACGCCGGAACCCTGCGCCAGTTCGACGAGGCCGAGAATGTGCTCGCGCACGCGGGCGAGGCGTTGGGGCTCGAGCGCGTTCGGCAGGCGCAAGAAAGTGAAGACGCGCAACAGATCGCAGTGGAGTGCGCGCGCGACCTCGAGACTACGCTGAAAAATCTCACGATGCGTGGCGATGGCCGCCGTGTCGTCGAGCGCGCATTTGAATACCGGTGTGGAGCAACCGAAAATCTTCCAGCCTTCGTCGCGCGCCGCCGCGCCGATGGTGGCGACATCATCACGTGTGAGATCCTTGAAGGCGCGGCCGGCGAAGCTGCGCAGCTCAATGCCGGGCAGTTTGAATTCACGCACAAAGGCGCGCAGGACCGGCAGGTCCTGCGAAACTTCGTCAGCGATGACGGTGAAGTTGTCGGGGAATTTCATGAATCGGTGTTTTTCTGGAAATGCTTTGTCCTGGTGAGAAACGTCTCGACGAAGCGACCCGGCGCAGCGCTCGGCGCTGCGTCGGGAACCCGGTGAACGATTGAACCGCTACAGCCGGCGCCCCGATGACAACTTGAGTGTCCGTGTTACGGCTTGGCGCCGGCGAGTCTCATCACTTCGGCGATCGTGACGGGCGTGCCACCGCGTCGCTTGCTCTCGTCGGCCGCCTCCATAAACGCGAGAATCTCGATCGTCGTCTCGACGGGGACAGGTGAGACGCGCGTCTGGAAAAATTTCACCGCCTCGAAGAGCAAACCACGATAGCTGTGTTTTTCGCCGACGGTCACGGAGCCTTTCGGGCCGAGAACGGTGACGCCATAGCCTTTGAAACCTGCGCGGTTTCCCTGCATCGTGCCGACGCGGCCATCGGCCCACACGCCGGTGATGACGTCGATGTTGTCGGTTTTGGTGCGCACGAGGCTCACGCATCCTGGCCCCATCACGGTGTAGAGCGCCTCGATCGCGTGGATGCCATACCAGAACATATCCGGGTGGCGCGCGTCGTATTCCGCGGGGCCGACGGAGTAGGCGCTGAGCACGCCGCCAATCTTTTCGATTTTCGGTTCGATGGGTTCGGGGGAGTAGCGGAGCGACGACGAACTGAAGATCGGCACGCCGTTCTCCTTCGCGAGCCGCGCGATTTCGAGGCCGTCACGGAGCGTGCCGGCAAACGGCTTGTCGATGAACACGGGCTTCTTCGCGGCAAGCGTGCGGCGGAACTGCGCCAGATGCGGGCGCCCGTCGAGACTCTCCAGCATGATCGCATCGACGTCGCGCGACATCTCCTCGATCGAGTCATAGATTTTCACGCCGAATTTTTCCTTCAGCTGCGTGGTGTAGCCCTCGACGCGCGAGGCGCTCGACTCGATGTCGGGGCTGCCACCCTTGAACGCAGCGACGACTTTGCCACCGGGCACGAAGTTGGGCGACTTCGGATCGTTGAGGGATTGCGTGAACGCGATGACGTGCGACGTATCGAGGCCAATCAGGCCGATGCGAAGATCGGCGGCGCCGACGGACGCCACAACGGCGACGGAGCAAAAAGTGAAAAGACGGAAGCGTGATTTCATGGGGAGCAGCGATGGAATTGAGGTGGGAATCGAAGGCGATAACGAAGCACGGCTATTTACAGAGGAGACCGGCCGCCGCGTGATCAATGTAGAGCGTCGCCGCGGGATGCAGTCGTAGAATCGAAGCCGGACACCGCGTGGAGATCTCCTCTTCAATCGTGGATTTGACCGCCGCAGCCTTGCGCGGTCCGGGAACGTGAATGCTCAGGCGCGCGGCGCGACGGAAAACCGGCACGGTGAGCGTGAACGCGTGCTTGGGCACGTCGGCAAACGTCGGGAAGCAACCGTCTGCGACTTGCTGTTCACGGCAGGCGCGATCGAGTTCGACGACCTTGACGAGCTGTGAATCCTCGAAATCGGCGACCGGCGGATCGTTGAAGGCGATGTGGCCGTTTTCGCCGATGCCGAGGCAGATGAGATCGATCGGTTTGGCGGCGAGGAGCGCGGTGTAGTTGGCGATGACCGCAGCGGTGTCGGGTTCCTCGGCGCGCAACGGATGGAAATTCCCGATCCGCACGTGCGCGAGGAAGTGCTGCCGGAGGTAGTGACGGAAGCTCTGTGGGTGCGACCCGGGCAGGCCGACGTAGTCATCCATGTGAAACGCCGTCACCCGGCTCCAGTCGACGCTGGTGTGCCCATCGCGGGAGACGGCGAGGAGCGACGAGAGGAATTCGTTTTGCGACGGTGCACAGGCGAAAATCACGCGGGCTTCGCCTCGTGCCGCGATCACATCGTGGAGGTAGGCGGCGGTTGCGCGGGCGGAGGCGAGGCCGAGCGCAGGGCGGTCGGCGTGGATTTCCACGGCGAGGCGACCGGCGGTAAGATAGCGGGAAGCGGGAGGATTCATACGGAGAAAATTATGGGCTCGGCAGCACCACGCCGAAGGCTTGGGCCGCGGCGTCGGACCACAGCCGCGCGGATTCGTCGAGCGAGAGGCCGAGGTATTCGGCGCAGCGCTTGACCCCTGCGTCGGGTGTCAGCGTTGAGCCGGCGAAGCCGCTGCCACCTGGCTGCCGCGCGATGCCATCCGAGCCGACATCGATTTCCAAGTGACCGACACGGTAGCGTCCCGCACCCGCGCCGGCACCCGCCATCGCATCGGTCGTGAAAAGCACTTTGCCGGCGGGCTTAGCGCGGAAAAAATTCCGCAGCACGAAGCTCGGCAAATGCACGCCGTCGGGAATCAGGCACGCAATGAGATCATCGCGCGCCAGCAGGCGCTGAATGACGTTGTCGTGCCGCGGTAGCTCGGGTGGCGTGCCGTTGCCGAGATGGGTGACGAAACGCGCGCCGGCGCGGACCGCCTCATCGATTTGAGCGGACGAGGCGTTGGTGTGGCCGAGTGAAACGTGGACCCCGGCCCGCACGATGGCCGCGATGCACGCGGCGCTGCCCGGCCACTCCGGCGCCAGTGTGATGAGCCGGATGCGGCCGCCGGCGGCGGACTGCAGGCGATCAAATTCCGTGAGCGAGGGCGCATGCATCGGCCCCGGCGGATGCGCGCCCCGGAAACCAAACTCCGGGCTCAACCACGGTCCTTCGATATGATAGCCCGCAATCATCTGCGCGACGGCGGGCGAGGCGGCACGGAGCCGCTCGAAATTCTCCAGACGCCGACAATGCGCCTCAATGTCATCGGTGATCAGCGTGAGATAGATCGCGGCCAGGCCGTGTCGGCGCATGACGGCGACGGCGTGTTCCATCTCCGCCCGCGAGACGGAGGGCGCCTGAAAGTCCACTCCGCCAAAACCATTGATCTGAAAATCGAAGAGCCGGGGTGGAGTGGTGTTCACGGTTTTGAATCCTTGTTTGTCATTGCGCGGTGTCCGAAGCGCGCGGTGCCTTGGTCGATAAAAGGCAATAAACCCTGTTTGTCATGGCGAGGAGCGCAGCGACGTGGCCATCCATCTGAAATTTCAGCTGGATTGCCGCGCCCGCCAAGCCGGGCTCGCAATGACAAACCTGATGAATTCATTGCGAGGTGCGCGCAGCGCGCCGTGGCAATCCAGCTGGATTGCTTCGTCGCTTCGCTCCTCGCAATGACACATTTCATGCGAGCCAGCGGGGGAGATTGGCCGTCACGAATGGATCGTCGGTCAGCGCGGGATAGGCCGCGGCCACGCGCGTGATGTCCCGCGCCTGCCCCGGAGAAAGTCGCTCGTGCGGATCGAGGCAGGCGGTGGTGCGCAGCAAACCCTGCCGCCGCAGAACTTCGTGGATGCCAGGCAGGCAGCCGGCAAAATTGTTGGCGGCGTCGAAGATGGCGGCGTTGGCATCCGTGAGGGCGGCATTCCGATCCAGCCACGTGGCGGCCAGATTTGGCTTCGCCCGCGCGCGCTTGATCTCATCCAGGAGTGCCACGGCGCGGCTCGTCCAGACGCCCCATTGGCCGAGCAGTCCGCCGGCGATGTGGCGCGTGCGCCCGCCAAAGGTAAAAGGGGTGAGGAGATCGGCGATGATGTTGTCGTCGTTGCCGGTGTAGAGCGCGATGTCGTCACGCTGCGCTTCGAGGACGGCACGCACCACATCGATCGTGCGATAGCGATGAAACGGCGCGACCTTGACTGCGACGAGTCCGGGGATTTCCGCGAAGGCGCGCCAGAAGCGATAAGTAAACACGCGCCCGCCCACCGCCGGTTGCAGATAAAAACCAATGAGCGGAATCTCGCGCGCGATGGCGCGGCAGTGCGTGAGGATTTCATCCTCCGGATCGCGCGCCCAGGCGCCGAGACTCAGGAGGCCGGCGTGATAGCCGTGACCGAGCGCCACCCGGGCCTCGGCGCGCGCCTGCGCCGTGCGCCCACAGAGGCCGGCGATCAAGACGAAGTCGCGCGGACGGGGCGCGAGCCACGCCGCCGCGGCTTCGGCGGCGAGTTTGAGCACGGGGCCATAGAGCGCGACTTTGGGAGCGCGAATCGCAAATTGCGTCGAGTGCACGCCGACGGCCAAGCCTCCGGCGCCGGCGTCGACATAGTAGCGCACGAGGGCGCGTTGGTGGCGCTCGTCCCAACGGCGGCGCGGATTGAGGGCCAGCGGCAGCGCGGGAATCGCCTGCCCGGCGAGGAGATGACGGCGAAGATCGAGCGACATCGAAAAAGCGTGGCGCGCGGGTGAACTCAAAAGCGACCGTCGCGCCGCTCGAAGCCCGTGGGCTTGCCCCACGTCTCACCCCCCTGGGTGAGCCACGCCGCGATCCAGGTGATCATCTGATCCACGGAGGTTGCGGGCACCCCAAACAATTTGTGCGCATGGGCGGCGTTGTTGAGGAGGGCGGTCGGCGCTTCCACGCCGGTGATGCGCACGGGGCGCTGCAACGCCACGCCGAATTGTTGCGCGAGATCGCGGACGCTGAGGATGTCGCGGCCGGTGATGTTGATCGGCACGACCGGCATGCCGGCAATTTCAAGGGCTTGGATCGTGTGGGCGACAGCGTCCGTCTGCCAGATGACGTTCACGTGGCCGGTGGTCACGTCGACGGGGCGTTCCGCCAGCACGGCCTGCGCGATGTCGACCAAAAGGCCGTAGCGAAACTCAACCGCGTAGTTGAGGCGCAGCAGGGCGACCGGCGTGCCACGATGGAGGGCACTGGCGGTGAAAGCACGCTCCCGCGCGAGACAGGACGCGGCGTAGTCGCCGAGCGGCGCCGGCGGCGTGGTCTCGCTGGCTCCACCGGAGGCCGGCGTGACGAAGGGGTAAATGTTGCCGGAGGAGAACGCCACAATCCGCGCAGCGGCGAAGCGCGTGCCCACGCGACGTGGGATATCCACATTGGTGGCTTGCAACAATCCGGGCGCCGCGGTCGTGCCGAACTTAACGCCGGCGAGAAAAAAAACGACTGGAGCCTCGGGCAACTGGCGCAGTTCGGCGTCGTTGCTGAGGTCGCAGCGAATCGCCTCGATCCCGCGCGTGGTGAAGGCCTCGGCCGCGCGCAGCGAGGCGAAACGCGAGGCGGCCATCACCCGGTCGTTGCGACCCAGGCTATCCAAAGCGCGGCGTAACATCAGACAGAGATGAAGCCCCATCTTGCCGCCGGCCCCGAGGACAAGGAAAGGCCCTTTGGTCCGCGCCATCACGTCGATGACGCGTGGCGTCGGCTGGCTGAGAAAATCATCCACCTGGTCCGCAGGGCAGGGCAGTCCCGCCTGAGGCGGGGAGGGCGGTGGGGCGGCGTGCATGGAGTAACCGGCTAGTTACGTTTTGCGATCAGCGTGAGACAAGGGCAAACTGGCGCGGGAAATCGAGGGGCAAGCGGTCTGCTTTGAGCTTGCGCCACCCTCCGGCCCGGGCCGTAGCTTGGAGCGGCTACCGCCGCATGCAATTCCTCGACTACGCCGTCATCGCGATTTTCTTCCTCTTGGTGGCCATAATCGGCTGGGTGGCGGTGAGGCGGATTGGAGGATCGAGCGACTACTTTGTGGGCGGCGGCAAGATTCCGTGGTGGCTGGGCGGGATTTCCCACCATGTGTCGGGGCACAGCGGCGTGGTGTTTGTCGCTTACGCGGTCGTGGCCTACAACTATGGGTTCACGCTTTATATCTGGTGGGCCGGTTCCATCACGATTGCGTGCGTGGTGGGGGCCTATTGGTTTGCGCCACGCTGGGCCCGGCTCCGGGTGATTCAGGGGATTGAGTCGCCGACGGAATATCTGGCGATGCGTTACAACGTGGCGACGCAGCAGCTGATGGCGTGGAGTGGAATGCTGCTGAAGCTCTTCGATATCGGCGCCAAGTGGGCGTCGATAGGTGTGCTCCTGCATGGTTTCACGGGGCTGCCGATTTCGACCGGGATCTGGATCTCGGGCGCGGTGTCGCTTTTCTACATCACGGTCGGTGGCCTGTGGGCGGACCTCTACACGGATTTGTTGCAGTTTGGCGTGCAGGTGGTCGCCGGACTCATTCTGTGCGTCGCGATCGCGAATCACCTCGGGGGAGTGAGCAGTATCTGGACAATTTGGGACCGGCTGCCGGCCGGGCACGGGCAGCTTCTCAATGGGCCCTACACGCCGCTGTTTCTAATCGGTTATCTCGCCGGCACGATGCTGAGCTACAACGGCGGCACGTGGAACCTGGCCGCGCGCTACATCGGCGCACCGACGGGCGCGAGCGCACGGAAGTCGGCGCTGCTTTCCGCCGCGCTCTACCTCGTGTGGCCGCTCTTCATGTTTTTCCCGATGTGGGCGGCGCCGATTATTCTGCCCGGCCTCGGGGCGGATTTGCAGCCGCAGTCTTACGTGATGCTGACCAAACAGTTTCTCCCGGTTGGCTTGGTCGGGCTGGTGCTGGCCTCGATGTTTGCCGCGACGATGGCCATGACGACGTCGGATACGAATACGATTTCGTCCGTGATTACACGGGATATTCTCCCGACGTTTGCCACGCGCTTTCGCGGAATGGATCAGCGCCGGTCGCTGCGCGTCGCGCGGTGGACGACGCTGGGCTTCACCTTGCTGACGCTCGTGATCGGAATGGAGGCCGAACGGTTCGGAGGCATCCTGGGCCTGATCATTACGTGGTTCGCAGCGCTGATTGGGCCGGTATCGGTGCCGATGTTGTTTGGATTGCTGCCCGTTTTTCGCCACGCCGACGCTCGGGCGGCAATCAGTTCCATCTTGGCGGGCTTCGTGGCGTTTGCTTTGACGGCCTATGTGCTCGATTCAAAACAAGACTGGCGTGTGCTGGCCCCCATTGCATCTTCGGTGACGGTATTCTGCGCACTCGCGTGGCTGAACCGCCACCAACCGGTGCCAACACCGGTGGCGGAACTGCTGCGCGGCGTGTCGGCTGATCCTCAAAAACCCATTTCATGAGCAAAGCGAATCTCGAAACAAAACCCAAGGAACTAGGCGCGATCTACCTGCCGAAAGTTCGCGCCGCGTTGGCTGAAACAATCGTGCCGTTTTGGCAGCGCGCGATCGACGCCGAACGGGGAGGGGTCTTTAGCTGCTGGAACAACGCCGGCACCGAGCTCGAAAGCCGGGATAAATTTGTGTGGTCACAGGGCCGTTTTGTCTGGCTGTGGTCGCGCCTCGCCGAACTGGCCCGCAACGGGAGTGTGCCGGGTGATGCCGCGGCCTATCTGGCCCACGCGGGCAAGACGGTGGCGTTTCTCCGGCAGCACGCGCTGCTGCCAGATGGACGCTGCGCGTTTCTCCTCACCGAGGATGGCCAAGTCAAAGAGGCGGTCGCGGGCGACGGACCGGCGCCGAGCATCTACTCCGACTGTTTTGTCGCGATGGGCCTGGCGGAATACGCGCGTGTCGCCGGCGATCGGGAGGTCTTCGAGATCGCCTGGCAACTGGCGGCCAATATCGAGCAGCTCATTGCGGCCGGCGGCGTGCCGACTTACCCGGCGCCGATTCCAGACGGCTACGAGCCGCATGCGGTCGCGATGATCTGGCTGAATGTCACGCTCGTGCTCCATGACGCCTGCGCGGCGCTGAATGACGCGCGGCTGGCGCTCGCCCGGGAACACACCGTCGCGGCGGCGGGAATTATATTCGGCCGGTTTCTCCTGCCCAACGGCCGCATCGCCGAGCTGCGCTCGCTGGGTGGCGGCGAAGACCACACGTTGCTCAGCCGCCACTTGAATCCCGGTCACTCGCTCGAGTGCCTTTGGATGCTGCTCACCGTCGCCAAGCGTGAAAAACGCGATGAATGGATCGGGCGGGCCTGCCAGGCCGTGGCTCTCGCGCTTGAACGCGGTTGGGATGAGCAACAGGGCGGGCTGCTGCATTTCACCGATCTCGGGTTTCCGCAGCCGGTCGGAGCGCGGGGGGCGTCGGCCTACGAGGAAAATGTGCGCGCCACCTGGGACACGAAACTCTGGTGGGTTCACTCCGAGGCGCTCTATACCTCGGCGCTGGTGGCCCAGATCTCAGGCGATGCCGCGATGCGCGCGTGGTTCGAAAAAATTTGGGACTACACCTTGCGCACTTTCCCGCAACCGGACCGGGCCGTCGGCGAGTGGATCCAAATCCGCGACCGCAACGGCGCGCCCGTCGATCGCATCGTGGCGCTGCCGGTGAAAGATCCCTACCACATCGCGCGGAACCTGATTCAGCTGCTGGAACTTTTCGCGAAAGAGCCGGCGCCGGCGAAGTGACGTGCTCTTGGCGCCCGGTCCGAGTGCCGAGAGCAAACGGTCAGGCGCAAGGTTACGGCACGTCGTAGATCTCGACGAGGGCGACGCCGGTGGTGTTGGCGACGCCGGTAACTTGGGCGGTGTAGCTGCCGGGCGTGACGGAGAGCAGCAGCGCGGCATCGGCGGAGGTCGCGGGAAGGTTGAAGGCGCCGACTTGCGTGAAGGCCGTGCTCAGCGCGGGCGCGCCCGCCCAGCCGGTGTTGGTGGCCAAGGTGGTGTCAGCGCCGTTGACCGCGGTGTGCAGTTCAAGCCGCGGATTGGCGAGCGTGCCGGTGAGGCCGAATTGATTCAGGCCGGGGCCGACACCGCGGATAAGGAGCGTTTTTGGCACGTTGCCGGAAAGGACGAAGCCGGCGATCAGCGTCTGCGCGCCGGTGCCGGCGACGGTGCGGGCGGAAAGGTTGATGAAGCGTGATGTGCTTGACGCGCCGTCGCCATCGTAAGCTTCGACGAGCGCGACGCCGGTGCCGCCGGCTGCGGAAATGACCTGCGCGGAGTAGCCGCCGGGCGCGAGCGGCGAGAGCAGCGCGGAGTCGCGCGTCGTCGTTGCGAGTGCAAACGCGCCGACCTGCGCAAAGGCAACCGCAAGCGCGGGGGTGCCGCCCCAGCCGGTGTTGGTTGCGAATTGAGTGCCGCCCGCGTTGAAGAGACCTAGCTGTGGATCGGCCAGCGCGCCGCCCACGCCAAACGCGCTGAGTGTCGGCCCGATCGCGCGCACGAGAACTTGCTTCGAGCCGGTGCCGCCGACGACGAAACCCGCGATGAGCGTCTGCGCACCGCTGCCCGCAGTCGTGCGCACGGAGAGGTTGATAAGCCGGCCGGGATTGGGCGTCGCAACGAGCAGCACGGCTCCTCCACTGAAAACGCTGCCG
>JANNEY010000199.1:0-2421 GCA_031379235.1 Opitutaceae bacterium
GGCTGTTGACCTCGGCGTGGGTGAAGCCCGCTTCGGCGAGCGTCGCGACGTAGTGCTCGGGATCGAAACCACGGGCCGAGCGCCAGTATTGCGCGAAGCACGCATCCCAATGCGGCCGGTGCCAGCCAAAGGTCGCCGGCAAGAAAAGGCCCGCCGCCAGCTTCTCGCGGGTCGCCCCGCTTACGCCGTTGGCGAGCAGCCGCACAGCGGCGAAGAGAAACGAGCCGTGCGTGGCGATGATCTCGCCCGTGCCGTCGTCGGCGAGGCGCAGCCACGTCCACGCGGTGCGCTCTCGCGCGCTGGAGGGAAGCTTGGCGCTCGCGATCCAGGCATTGGATGCCAGCGAGACGTTGACGCCACGACCGGGCGTTGCCGCGGCGGCCACTGTGGCGCCCGGGCCGGCGAGGCGAACGAGTTCGTTCGCCGCCGTGATTTCGCCGGGCGAGGCGTTGGCCGCATGGAAAACAGATCGGATAGTGGGGAACGAAGGCGCAGTCATTCAGGAACTCCCGTGGGAGGCGTCGACGCTCACCGCACGCGAGCCGGAGTCAAAATGAACGTGCGTGAAAATTCCTAGTGGCATTGACGGAAGGGCGCTTTGTAAGCGCCCATATTTCCCGCCCCAAACCGTGGCGCTTGAAAAGCGCCGTTCCGTTCTCTTGCTTTCCGTGCATGAAGGCAGACGACCTGCGGTTTTTCGACCCGCGTGGCGAAATCGCGTTCAGTGCCAACCGGCTGCCGCATTGGCAGCAAGCGGGCGGCGTCTATTTCGTCACGTTTCGCCTCGCAGACTCGCTGCCAAATGAGCTGCTGCGCGGTTGGATGGCCGAGCGCGAGACATGGCTGTGCCTGCACCCGCTGCCGTGGTCAGCGGCGGAGGAGCGGGAGCACGCCGAAAGATTTTTCGGAGCGGTCGAGCGCTGGCTTGATGCCGGGCATGGGGCCTGCGTCCTTGGACACCCGGAGTGCGCCGCCGAGGTTGGGGCGGCGTTCGCCCACTTCGATGGCATGCGCTACGATTTGGTTTCGTGGGCCGTGATGCCGAATCATGTTCATGTCGTAGTCCGGCTTTACCGCGATCAGGCGTTGGAACGCGTGCTACACTCGTGGAAACGCTTCGCTTCGCTGCGAATCAATGCGCTGCTTGGCGGTCAGGGCCGGCTTTGGCAGCGCGATTACTTCGACCGTTTGGTCCGTGACCGCGAGCACTTCAACCGCTGCGTGCGCTACATTCGCCGAAACCCGGAAAAAGCGAGACTTTGTCTAGGTCGCTATCTGCTCTACGAAAGCGAACTGGCCCGCCAGGTCGAATGACTGACGGAAGGGCGCTTTGTAAGCGCCCAATTCACGGCGCTTACAAAGCGCCGATCCGTCGACTGTTTCTTCTTACGTCGCCCGAGATACTCGCTACCGCCCGAGATATAGATCCCGGCCGCGGACCAGTGCTTCCATTTTCCGGTCGGCGATGGAGCGTTTGAGCATCCAGAAGCCGCAGTCGGGGTGGACCCAGCGCACGCGGCCGGCGCCGACTTTCTTTTCCACGGCCTCGATGCGCGCGGCGACTTCGTCGGCGGTCTCGATGTGGTTCACCTTGATGTCGATCACGCCGACGCCGAGGGTGATTTTCTTGTCGATGTGCTTCAGTGCATCGAGATCGGCCTTCGGGCGGTGCGCGAGTTCGAGCACAAGGTGGTCGGTGTGCAGCGCGTTGAGGAACGAGAGCAACTTTGCCCAGTTGCCCTTCTGGATCGTCTGGCCGCCGTAGTTGCCGAAGCAGAAATGCACGGCGCGCTCCGTGCCCTTGTCGATCGCGTCGAGCACGAGGTTCATCGAGGCCGCGGCGAGCGGGCCGTCGGCGGGATTGCCGGGGATGTTGGCCTCGTCGACCTGCACGCATTGCGTCGGCAGGCCGGGCATCTGCGCGGCGAGCACTTCGCCGAGCGCCATCGTGAGCGCATCGAAATCGCGGTAGTGGTGATCGAGTAGCGTGCGCGCGAGCATGTAGGGGCTCGTGACCGTGAACTTGAACGCCCCACCCGCTACGCTCGCCGCGCGTTGACAATCCGCGAGGAGGTTGAGCGAGCCTTCACCGAGCGCACCGGTGACGACGCCCGCCGGCTTGCGCCGGAAACCCATCGGGTGGTGCCGTGAAAACTCATCCGTGATCGAACGGCCCACGACCGACGAGATGCCGGCCATCGGGCGGATGAAGTATTCGATCATGCCGTTGGTGTCGGGATGATTGACGTCGAAGCGATAGAGCTCGCCGTCTGTCGGTAGATCGATCCCGGCCTGGCGCTGGATGTCGAAGACGACGCGCGTCGCGTCGATCACGGCCTGCTCGCTCGGCAGCGCGGCAAGCCAGTCGGGCACAGGATACGAGCCGACGGTGGTCGTGAGAATGCGAGGGGACTTCGGGAG
>JANNEY010000249.1:0-13987 GCA_031379235.1 Opitutaceae bacterium
TCAATTTTTCACCAGCCGTTGGTATCAGTCGTCGTTGCCGTTAGGCGACGAGGGCTCGGTCGCCACAAGGGCGGTGAGCAGGAATAGGACGATGACGATGGGCAGCATGACGGCGGTGGTGCGGGCGGTGAGGAGCGCTGAAGCTACAGCATTGGCAACAAATGGGAATACGCTGACCTACGTATTGTAGATGCGGCACTGGGCCTGCACCGTCTGGCTAATAGCTGCTCTTTGAGCCGTTCACGGGCGGCGCCCCCGGTAGATGCACCTTCAGCAGGTTACTTCGTCTCGAGTTTTCGCACGGTCACATCGCCATTCATGGTCGAAACGCTGATTTCGGGTCCGCCCCCATTGAGAGTGCCGGACACCAGTTTGCCGCCGGTGACCGTGGCCATAGTGGCAATTTTTGGCATCGCGGGCATGGCCGCGGGTTTGGGGGCCGCCGCGGGTTTTCCTGGAGCGGCTGGGGTGGCCGGAGCCGGCGGAGCCACCTTTTCCTCACTCCGATTGCGAGCGGTGTCGCGAACCCGGCGTTCCTCATCAGGACGCATACGATCGGAGTCGCTGCGCTGCCGCTCAATTTGCGCCATTTGCTTTTTCGCTTCGTCGAGTTGGCGACGGGCATCGTCCGCATCGAGGCGCGATGAGTCTAGACCTTCCTTGACCGCTTCAAGCGCCTGACGGACCGCGGTGGCGCTGATTTGGATGGCTTCGCGAATGGCGTTTTGGACATCCATGCTGATTCCCTTGCTGCCTTTGGCGTAGGTAAAGCTGTTCCGCGACGTGAAGGGCATGGTTTCCGTTTTGGTGGTGAGAACGGCTTCTTCGAAATCAGTCAGCACGGAGCCGTTTTGGGTGCGCAAGCGCAGGTTGGCCTTCGCCGAGTCCGGCAGTCGCAGCACGACGGCACCATTCATCGAGGTGAACGAGAGCGGCTTGCCTTCGCGCAGTTCGCGAATGCTGGCGCGAATCTCGCCGTTCATGGTGCCGACCACGACGCCGCCGGCGACATCCTCCAACCGGATTTCACCGTGCATCGAATTGAGCTCAATGTCGCCGGAAATGTTGGCGCACTTGAAGTCGCCGCCCCAGGCGTTTTGGACGACGATGGTTGTGCTGCGGGGCACGGTGATTTTGAAGTCGCCGCTGCTGCGGCCCCAATCTTGGGCGGCGGCATCGAGGCTGACGACGTTGTCCTTCTCGGAGAGGGCGAAGCTCGACGAGCTGGAGATTTCCCGGAGACCGTCCTTGCGCGCTTTGCCGGTGACAGCTTTCGCGCCGGACTTGACGGTAATTTCGTTGGCATCGGTGCCTTGCACCTGGAGATCGCCGCGGCCGAGACTGATCCTCAGCGTGCCGGGTTTCGTCGGATCGGAGAACTTGATGTTGGTCGTGTTCTCCTCTGCCCGCGCGACGGTGAGCAGGGCCGCAACCGTGGCGGCGGCAAGAAGCGAGTGGAATTGAGATTTCATGGTGGCGGAAGCGAGTATGGCGGATGGTGGTTTTGGGATCGGTGGTTGCCCGTTGGCCGTGCTCAGTCGGGTCGTTGTGGAAAATCAGAATTGGGCGAGCGCGGTGCGCGCGGCGTCGCGCACATTGCGCTCAGTGGCTTCGTTTTGGGCGAGCCTCTCGAGGACGGGCGTGGCGGCGGAGTCGTGCGCCGCGGCGACGAAGTCGATCAGTTCAAGCTGCACAAGCGGGTTCTCCTCGCGCGGCAGCGCGGCCAGCACGCCGGCGCGCACCAAGGCGCGATCCGCGTGCGGGGTCAGCGCTTCCAGCGCGCGGAGCCGGATGTTGGCATTGGGATCGAAAGCGAGCGCGCTGATAAGATCGTCGAGGATCTTGTCGCTGGGCTGGGCGCTGCGCGCCGAAACCAGGACGCCTTGCAGGCGTTCATTCGCAGGACCCTGCTGCTGTTGGAGGAGGGCGACGCCGACCAGCTGGCCCATCTTGTTCATCTGCTCCTGCAATTTCTTCAGCTCGGTGCGCGTCGTGGTGTCGGCCGCCACTTGGACGGGCTGCGCTTGCCGACCGGCGAGGAAACCGACAGCGACGAGCGCGCAACCGGCGAGCGGCGCGAGCAGGAAGCGCCACCACGCAGCGCGTCGCGCGCCGGCGGGGCTTTGCGCTGCCCGGGCCGCGCTCGTGGGCGATTGCTGCTCGTCGGCGAGCATTGCGTAGAAATTTTTCCGGAGGCGCGGCGAAGGTTCGGGCGTGGGCATGGCGTCGAGCACGGCGGCGGTTTGTTGGAGGGCGGAAAATTCCCGTTGGCAGTCGGCACAGCCGGCGAGGTGGGCGCGAACCTCGGCCGAGACCGCCGAGCCGGCGCGGGCATCGAGCAGGTCGGGGAAGGTGTCGCGGGTGCGTTGGCAGTTCATGTGAGCGGTTCCTTTTGCAGACGGAGATAGATTTCGCGCAGTTCCCGCAGGGCGCGGTGTGCGCGGACTTTGGCGGCGCCGACCGAACATTCGAGGATGCCGGAGATTTCTGCGAACGAGAGTTCCTGAAAACGCGAGAGCAGCAGCACCTCGCGATCGTCGCGATCGAGGCGAGCGAGGGCGGTGCGGAGGAGCGCGTGATCGTCGCGCGCCGTTGCCTGGTGTGCGGCGTGCGGTGCGTCATCGGCGTGTTCCTGCAAATCCGCGGGGTCGGTGGTGTGCGGCGCGGCGTTGCTCTTCCGGAAATAATCCGCGGCGCAGCGGCGGGCGAGGTGATACATCCAGGCGGTGAAGCTGCCGTCGTCGCGATAGGTGTGCCGATATTTCAGCATGCGATGAAAGACCGTCTGCACGACGTCCTCGGCCGCTTCGCGCCGGCCGGTGTGTTTCACGAGAAACCCGAAGAGCGGGCCGTGATGGCGCTCGAACAGCTCGCCGAGCGCATCGAGCTCGCCGTCGCGCACGGCAAGCATCAAGGCATGGTCGGAGCGCTGTTCGATCGTTGGGTCCACAGGGGCTGAAACGCAGGAGCGATTAACCACACTGGGGCGCGGAGGGACATGAATTTCGTCGAGGGTGGAGATCACGGCGGCAGCGGGACATGATTGGAATATGCCGGGAGAACCAGACCGCGGGTGAATGGTTACAGGGAAATTTCCCCAAAGCGGCTTCGCCGATTTCCGCGCGGAGGTGCATTCGTTTCCTGTAGACTCGCCCGCGAAGTGTGTTGGCCGCCCGCCGTCTTTCGCGGTGCGGGAGGGTTTTGAAAGACTCCCGGGCGCGCCCGCGTTTCATCCCCTGTCCGCCATGCTACGCCGCTACCAACTTTCCCCCACTGCCGCGGTGCGGCCACTTTGCCGTCTACCTCGATGCGGGCTAGCGCGCCGGCAACAGCGCGGGCCACTCGCAGCCGAGGGCGCGCTGGAGGCGGAGGGCGGTCGTGATGAGGATGTTAGTCTCGCCGGACTCGATTTTCTGGAGCGTGCGGATGTTGAGATCCGCCAGCTCGGCGAGCTTCTCCTGCGTGATCGCGCGGGCCATCCGCTCGCGGCGCAGGTTGGCGCCGAAGCGCCGCAACTGCTGCTCGATCTGGGCGTCGGAGGGCACGCCCTATCATGCCGTAGTTCGCCCTTGGCTGTTACGGCATGATGTGCCGTATTATTCCTTGTGCCGATCACTCCGAAACTGAAATTGGATCAGCCGCATGGCTCGACCTCTGAGCCATGAAACAGGGGTTTGGTCATCACCCATGAACACGGAACCAAGAGATCGTTACCTAAAACAGCTCCGCCTCGCCCCGGACCCGGGAGACATCGAACTGCACAAGCAGAATTGTTGCCCGAAACTCATCACTAAACGCCTGCGCGAACTCGTGCCGTTGCTGGAGTTCGTCGATTGCGTCGTCGAGGAAGTCGGGCCGGAGCGCACTGTGCTCTCCCTGCCGTTGCTGGCCTCGGCCATGAACCAAAACGGAACCCAGCAGGCTGCGGTGTTCTACCTTGTCGCCGACTACACGCTCGGGGTCGGGATGTTTGGAGTGCTTCCCGGCGTCTATGTCACCGGAGTTCATGACCGCTGCCACGCTTTGCCCGTGCAATACTGGCTGAAGCGAGGATCGGTCACGCATCTCGCACCGGGAACCGGGCGCATGACCGCCGAAGTGCGCATCTCACCGGAAAATGCGCTCAATCTTCGGCGACAACTCGTCGAGCGCGGCCGCGGCGAGCTGTCCGACATCGTGCGAATTCATCAGGACGGCCAGGTCGTCGCGGAGGCGCAGCACACCATGGGTCTGTATGCGGACATCCCGCGTAGCGCAGGCATCCGGGCCAATCTCTTTCAGATTCAGAATCTCAAGACATCCGCCCTCATGATCGCCGGTTTGCGCGACGACCCGTTGTCGCAACATGTCGCGCAAGACCAAGGCCGCGCGATTGCGCAGCGCATGGCGCTGGCGGCGCCGCAACTGCCATCGCTCGTCAAGGCCCGGACGCTCCACCTTGAGCGCCTTCTCCAGCAAAAGGGAGAAACTCATCCGCAGGTGCTCGTGCTCGCCGTGGGCCTCGATCCGAAACCCGTCACTTTGGCGCGCGACGGCCAGCGCTGGTTTGGGGTCGATTTGCGCGATATGCTACGGGAGCGGGAGGAGCGGTTTACCGGGGCGCGTGCTGCGGCTCCCGCATTCGCTCCGGTAGCAGCGGACCTCCGGCTCGACACGTGGGACCGCGCCGTCTTGCAAGCCGGATTTTCTCCCGAGCTCCCGACGATCATCATCGCCGAGGGACTCTCGATGTATCTCACCCGCGATGAACTCGGCGCACTGTTGCGGAAATTGCGTGCCCTCACCGCCTCAACTGAAACGCGCCTCTGGCTCGACCATGTCACAGCGGAGTTGTTCGATTTGGATGCAGTGGAGGTAAGGTCTTTTCTCTCCTCCATGACGCGTTTGGGCGAACCCTTCATCCTCGGGTTTGAAGATGCGTCCGGCATTTTGCCCAACTCGTGGGCGCAAGCCGAGAGTGCGTCTGCGGCCGATGTGCTGGGGTTGGTGGATCCGGTGCATCGCGAGTATCGATTCTCGATTCTGAGGCCAAGCCACCCTCTGTAGTTCCTTGGCTGATCACGGCGGCAACGGGACATGTTGGGAAGATGCCGGGAAAACCGCGGAGCGGGTGAATGGTTACCGGAAATCTTTGGGCGCGCGGCGGGGCGGCGGGCGGCCGGGTCCGTTTCCGTTTGCGGAGCGCGCTGCCGGGCCTTAGCTCCTCCGGCTCATCTTCCCATGCTCAAAGCCGTCGTCAAAACCATCGTGTTCCTCGCGATCCTTTTCGTGATGCTCTATGTGGGCATGAACAACACGCACGAGATCGATTTCCGCTTCCCCATCGCGGGCATCACGGAGAAAAAACCGATTCATGCCACGGCCGGCCTGATCTATTTCGCGATCTTCGCGGTGGGGCTGCTGGCGGGCACGGTGCTCGCGGTCGGTGGCGGCAAAGGCGCGAAGAAAAGCGGCGGCAAGGACAAGTAACCGCGCGTCATGCCGCCTGCGGACGAGGTTGCGGTGCCACCGGCGGAGTTTATGCGGCCCGGCAGTGTGCGCGGTCGCGCAGGGTTTTTTCAAGTGGGGCAGGATGCGGCGGGTCGCTGGTGGCTCGCCCATCCGACGGGAGCTCCGTTTTTTTTGCGTGGAGTGCATGGTGTAAGCGCGGCGCCATCGGGCGCCGAGGATTCCTTGCCCCCGGATTCTTTGGCGCGACTACGGAGCTGGGGTTTCAACACCATCGGCCTTGGCCAGGGAGACGCGACGGGGCGCGACGACGGCTGGCCGTTCATCGCCGCGGTGGAATTTGCGTCGGCCGGCCAGATTATCACGGGCAGCGGCCTGCGCTTACCCGATGTATTCGATCCGGAGTGGCCCCGGCTCGTCGCGGAGCGCGCCCTCGCGATCTGCACGCCGGAGAAAGACTGCCGTGAATTGGTCGGGTGGGTGAGCGATGCCCAACTCGCCTGGGGGCTACCCACGGCGGCGGGTCGTCCCTCGCTGCTGCAAGTTTGCCTAAGCCTCGAACCGAGTTTTCCGGCGTATCACGCGGCGTGGGAATTTGCGCTGGCCCTCCACGGCGGCCGGCTCGATGCGCTGGCCCAGGCGTGGGAAGTGCCGCTGGCCAACAAGGAGGTCGTGCGCGAACTGACCCGCGTCGAACGCGGGCTGCGCACCCGCGGCTACCTGCGCGACGAGGCGCGCTGGGCGCGCGAATTTGCCCGGCGCTATTTTGCCACGACGGCCCCGGCCATCCGTGCCGCCGATCCCAATCACCTCGTCCTGGGCTGTCGTTTCCACGGCGCCGTGGGTGCGCCGGTGCTCGGGGCGTGCGTCTATCCTGCCGTTGATGTGGCGATGCCGCACTGGGCGGAACTGCCGACGCCCGGACTGGCGCCCCTGCATCCTGTGCTGGCGGGCGAGGTCAACTGGGTCGGTCCGGAATTTTTGCGACCTCAGGCCGGCGCGCGGGCCAGCCGTCTCACGACCGTCGAGCGGATGCTGCGACGTGCGCGCCTCGCCCTCGATCGTGTGGCGCGCCACCCCGCGGTGGTCGGCTACGCGTGGGCGCGCTGGGCGGACGAGCCGGGCGAACGGGCGCCGTTTGGCGGCGGGCTCATGCACCTCGACGGGTCGGACGCGCCGGAACAC
This sequence comes from Opitutaceae bacterium, assembly GCA_031379235.1. Taxonomy (GTDB): domain Bacteria; phylum Verrucomicrobiota; class Verrucomicrobiia; order Opitutales; family Opitutaceae; genus ER46. The sequence continues at coordinate 6,634 of JANNEY010000249.1, forward strand.
ACGGAGCTGCTCGGCGCTTTCAACGCCCGGGCCGCGGGCCTGCGCCCGGCGTCAGGCTGAGGGGGCCGGCGGTTTCGGCAGGAGTTTCGCGACCACGCCGAGCAGCACCGCGACGACGAGCGCGAGCACGCCCCAAAAGAGCACGCCGCCGCGGGCGCCGGTCAGCGCGGTCCGGGCCCAGCCGTCGGGCCGCGATTTTTCCTCGGGCCCGAGTGCGGCGAGATTTTTTGGCGCGGCGAGGATTTGCCCGGCCACGAGCGCGAGATCGTAGCGCGGTGAAGATGCCTGCGCATTGCCGTAGTAGAGCGCAACCGGCGCGGCCTCGGTCTTGAAGAGCAGGCGCGCGACGCCGTGCGTGGCGGTCGCGGCACTGAGTGCGATGGGCGGATTATCGCCGTTGTCGGTTTCGACGAGCAGCGTGGCGGTGGTGGGCGGGGAGGATAACGCGAGGGTGAGCGGGCGCTTGTCCTCGGGCGTGTGGTTCCAGTCGGCGGAGGCGAGCGTGCGGTCATGGCGGTTGCCGCGATCATCGGTGACCGTCTCGAACACGCGGAGGTGGCGTTGAAACAGCGCTGTCGGCGACGCGAGCGTGAGCCGTGTGAGCGGCAGCCCGGCCTGCGGCAGCGCGATTTCCCAGCGGCTCGCGCGCGGTCGCAGCGGGTCGCTGGCCGGCCTGAGGGTGAGTGCAATCGAACGCGAGAGCGCGGGCCGCTCCAGGAGGTAGGGCACCTGCGCACCGTCGCGCACGAGCCGCAAGTCGCCGAAGCCGGCCTGCGCGCGCACGAGCACATCGAGATCGAGTTCAAGCTGCTGCACGCCGGCGGCCGCGACTTGGACGGCCTTGCGGAAGCGCCACGGCGCGGGATCGAGCGAGGCGCCTGCTAGCGTAACACCGGCGAGCGCTTCCACCGGTTTGTAGCCGGGGTTCGGCGCGAGCGGGCCGACGGTGAGGACGCTCGCGCCCGTAAAGTCCGGTTTGCGGAGGCGGGCGACGTCGTAGCTGGGCGGTGCGATCTGTGGATGACCGCTTAGCAGCGTGTAGGCTCCGGGCCCGGTTGCTTCGAAGAGCACCGTCACCTGGAAGGGCGTCAGCTCGATGCCTTTGATGGCCAGCGGAGGGCTGTCATCGTTGGCGATGTGGAGTATCACTTCGCGCGACGGTGCTGAGAAGTTGAGTGGCACGTCGAGGCGGGCGGCGGGTTTGCCGTCGTCGGTGTCGACGCGATAGATTGTGCCGATGGCGGCAGTGCGCTCGGTCGCTGTGTCCTCGCGCAGCTCGCGCGCACCGACGGTCACGCGGCGCATGAAAAGCCGCTCGGGCGTGGCGAACGTGATCGTGTCGAGTGGCACGTGGGCCGCGCTAAGTTCAAGCGTGAGCACAGTCTCGCCGGAAAATTCCTCGCGGCGCGCGATGCGTGCAGGAAGGGGCTTTTGATAGGGGGGTGCTCCCGCGAACGGAGTGAACGTTGCGCCGGTAAACGGCACGGGCTTCGATCGCGTGTCATCGAGGGTGATTCGCACAAACTGCGCGTTGGGCTGAAACGACAGTCGCTCTACGCCCGATTGCCGGAAAAATGGGACACCGTCCTCGGCGATGGTCCAGAAGATGCCGTCTTCGGGGATCTCGATACGTGCCCGTTTCAGGAAATCGCGAGTGGGGGTGACGAGCGTGATTTCGCCGAGGGTTGTTGATCCGGTTTCGATCACGAGTTGCGTGGCTTTTTCCGTGAGGGTGCTGCGAAACGATTTCACGGCGACAGTTCGCACCGCAGGTCGCGACACTTGATTTATTCGAAACGCTACTTCGCGGCCGGCGGGGTCCAGCAGCCGCAAGTCGCCGCGGTCGGCGCGCGCGGCGTCGAGGGTTTCGGGCGGCAACCTGACCATAACGATTCCGGCCCGAAGGGCCTCGATCGTTTGGCGATTTTTCCACTCGGCGAAATCAGCCGCGTGCAGCGGCGCGATCACCGCGGCCAACAGCGCGATCGCGGTGGTGCTAAACGGGCGGCGGCGTCGGGTCGGAAGATTTTTTGTCATGGCCGGGCAGAAAGCGCTGGTAGGCGAACGAGGCGAGGATCGCGATGACGGCGACACCGAGGAGCGCGCCGATTCGGTAGAGGGCTTCGAGGTGCGCAAGGTCGTGGAAGAAGAGTTTCAGCAGCGCCACGCCGAGGAGCGCGAGCGCGGCGTAGCGGCCGGCGCGGAGATTTTTAGCGAAGCTCACGAGCAGCAGCCCGAGCGCGAAGAGCGCCCAGGCGATCGTGTAGGTCATGTCGCGCGCGAAGTTGCCCGAGAACTCAAACGTGAGCGTGCGCGTGCCCGGCGTGCTGAAGAAATCGGCAATCTCGAGGTTGAGCAGAAGGAAGGTGAGCACGGTGCCAAGCGCGCCGAGGAGCGCGGGCGCGTTGATGCCGAGGGTGCGCTCCCGCGGCGGGGCGAGCAGGCGCGTCCCGGTGAAGAGCGCCGCGGCCACAATCCCGTAGCTGTAGAGATACCAGTTGAAGATCGCGGCGCCGCGCGGGTGATAGCCGAGCACTTCGGAGTTGAGCGCGAGCCGGGCAAACGCGGCGGCGAGGAGCACCACGCCGGTTGCGCGCAGCGCGGGATGCGGCACGCGATGGAAGAGCCAGAGCAGGGCCGCGCCCTCGAGCGCCCAGCCCACCGTGATCCACTGACGCTCGAATTGAATGGGAAAGATGAGCGTGACGAAAAACAGCGCCACGCCGCCAAACCACGCGAGTTGGTTGAGCCGGGCGGGCTCGTCGGCGGTTGGCGCGCGCAGGATGGCGATGAGGCTCACGAGCGGCGGCAGCGCAAAGAGCATGGGCAGCACGCCCATGAAATTATTCGGCTGCCATCGTTCGACCAGGTGATAGACGAGGGGAAACTGCACCACGCCCGCGAGCGCGGCGACCGCCCACGGTCCGGTAAGCGCCGCGAACCGCTGGCGAAACAAAAACGGAAAGAGCGCGAATACTGCGTAGAATCCCGCAAACCAGCCGAGCGCGAGCGCCGGTTGGGCGTCGGGCAGGTGTCGCGCGCGCCACGCGTATTCGAGCGCGGCCACCCCGGCGAGCGCGCACGCGGGCAGCCAGGCAATCGCCAGCAGGCGCGTGAGGCCGAGCGTCAGCAGCGTGAGCAGCAGCGCGAGGCCGAAGACCGGCGAGGGATTCGCGAGCGTCAGGCGCTGGGTCATCATCACGAGCAGCAAAAACGGCAGCAGCGCGGAGAACGCCGGAATCTGCGCGCGGGCATCGCCGAAGATCGCGGTGGTCCTTTCCGCCCCGGCGGCGAGCCGCGCGCCGAGTCGACGGGAGAGAAACATGCCCGCGGCAAAAAAGATCACCGCGAAGCCGCCGACGACGAAGAGGAATTCCGTCGGAGCGCCGGATGTGACCGTGCCGCGGAAAATCCACAGGCCCGTTGCGCCGAGCGTGAGCACGAGCACAACGGCGACGCCGACGAGCGAGGCCGTGAGCAACGCGAGTCCGATGGCAATCAGGTCGACGAGCAGCACGCAGGGCCAGAACGCGAGCGACACGCTGTCGAGTTTCAGGAGCGGGCCGACCATCAGCAGGAGAGCGAGCGGGGGGAACAACTGGCTCCAAAAAGTCGGCGCCGCGCCGGGCCTCCGTCGCTCCAGCACGAGCGGAAACGCGGTGTGCAGCGCCGCGTGCAACAGATAAAACACCAGCGCCCAGGGCAGCAGCTCGGGCGTCAGATGAGCCCCCGTCCACGCGGCGAGCAGGGCGAAGACCGCGATCCCGGCCCCGAGGTGGAGTTTGGGCAGTTCCTCGTCCCACCACGCGAGCGCGAGCAGACAGAGGTCGGCGGCGAAGATGAACGCGAAGAGCAGGCCCGGTTGCGCGCACACGGTGCCATACCCGAGGAAGCGGGCGGCGAAGAGCAGCGCCACGATCGGAAACGCCACCGCGCAGCCGCGCATGGACCCCGACAACCGCTCGAGCCGTCGCGCGACAAAATGCGCCGCGAGGAACAGCGCGCAGAACGCGAGGCACACCACCATCGCGGTCGGAGCCTTGGCGGCGTTGAGAAATTTCTCTGCCCACGCGAGCTGCATGAAAATCGTGCCACCGGCGCCGAGCGGCAGCAGAAAATTCCAGCGTCGGTGCAGCGTCACTGCGATGAGCCCGACATCGAGCACCGCGAGGTAGCCGAAGAGGCCGCCCGGGTTGTCCACGCCCGTCGAGAGCAAGATGGGCGTGAGGAAGCCGCCGAGAATGCCGAGCACCGCGATCACGCGCGCCTCCAGCCGCACCGCGAGCAGGAAAGCCACCGCGGTGATCAGTGACATCAGGAGAAACGTCGGCACCAGCCCGAAGAACGGGAAGTGATAGTGCGCGTTGCAGGCGAAGGTGACGCCGTAGAGTGAGACGATGCCCGTGGCGATGAGGGTCTGGGCGGTGACATCATAGCGCGCGCGCGGGATTTTCAATCCGCCGACCACGAGCCCGAGGGCGAAGAGATAGCCGATGACCACACGCACTTCGGGCGGGATCAGGTTGTGCTCGAAGGAGTATTTGACGAAGAACGCCGCCGCGAGAAACGCCGCGAGTCCGCCGAGCCACGCAAAAAGTTTCGCGCCCATGAACTGTTCCCAATTGATCGCGGGGCGGGCCGGTGGCAGCGGCGGGGGTGGCGGAGACGGTTTGGGCTCCGGCAGCGCCTCGGTCTCGAACTGGAGGATCGGCGGGGAAAAAGCGGGCGGTGCCGGGGGCGCGGTGACGACGACCGGCGGGGTGACGATGACGGCGGGCGCAATCGGAACCGTAGTCGATGGCTTGAGCACCGTGGGCGGCACCGCCAGCGGGGCGCCGAGTGGTGCGGCCGTGGCAGTGGCCGCGTGGTGGTGATCGCGCTGAATGTGCAGCTCGCGCTCAAGGTCGTTGAGCTTCGAGGCGAGCGCGTCGTTTTCCCGGCCCAGCGCGAGAATCCGCACGACGGCCCAAATGGGAAACACCACCAGCACCAGCACGAAAAACAAAACGATCAGTGGAACCATGGGTGGCGTGTGTTCAGATCACAGTGCCATCGGCATCACGACCAACGCAAGCGCGGCTCATGGCCGTGGTGGCGGCTACTTGAGCACGAGAGAGGAGTCACTGAGCGTCAGCACATCGGTTTGCCCGTCGGGACGCTCGATGGTCAGGGTGCCGGGACTCTGGAGTGAAGTGCGAGCCGAGCGCGGTTGCGGGCCGCGCTCGGGCCAGAGCACCGTGTAGAGGGTGAATTCGGTCGCGGGCTCGGCCGACTCGACGGTGAGGTGCGCCTGATCATCCCATGCGCCGGTGATGTAGGGTGAGTCGCTCGTGGGCTCGGCGTATTTGGGATCGACCGGCACGGGGAACGTGGTGGTGACGCCGACCCGCCAACCCAACGGGAATCCCTCGGCGCGAGTTTGTTTCTCCAGCTGTGATTCGGCGCGTCGTGCGAGATCGCGTGCGGAGGAGTCTCATGGCGTGGGATGCGCGGTGCCTTAGGAAGACCGATCATAGACCTCGGGCGTGATGACGGCTTCGAGCGGGCGGCCCTCGGCGTAGGCGCGGAGATTCTTCAACGCAAACGCACCGGCGTCGGGATAGCGGTCGATGGTCGGGCCGGCGTTGTGGGGGGTGAGACTGACGTGGGGCAGGGCGCGGAAGCCACTGTCGGCCGGCAGCGGTTCCTCGGCAAAGACGTCGAGGCCGACGCTGATTTTACCCTCGCGCGCGATTTGCACGAGAGCGGCTTCGTCGACGACGGCACCGCGGCCGACATTGACGAACACGCCGCCGGGCCGGATGAGCCGCAGGATTTTTTCGGTCACGATGCCGGTCGTGGCGGGAATCAACGGGGCGACCTCGACGAGGATTTCGTTTTCGGCGAACAGCGCTGCGAGGGATGCGGCGCGCGTCACGCCGTAAGGCTCGACCTGAGTCGTGGAAATGTCCGGCGTGAAAACCGCGACGCGACAGCCCCACGGCTTGAGCAGGGCGACGAGTTCGCGCGCGACCGGGCCGAAGCCGTGGAGGCCGACGGTGCGGCCGAAGAGCGAACGCGAGTCGGAGAGGCCGTTTTTCCAGGCGGCCACGCCGGGCTGGTGCATCGCGACCGCCCAATGCGAACTCCGGCGCAGGCAGGTGAGGATGTGGAGCAGCGCGCCCTCGGCGACCGTGCGGCTGATCGCGCCGCCCCAATTGGTCAGGAGGAGACCGCGCTCAAGATGGGTGCGCGTGATGATTTTCTTCACGGAGCCGACGACGTAGCAAACGTAGCGCAGGCGCGGCGGCAGCACGGCAGGCAGGGCGGGCGTCTTCCAGCAGCTGAGCATCACCTCGGGATTGATGGCGGCGAGTTCGCGGGCGAAAGCGGCGGCGTCCAGGCCGGCGGGATCGAGCAGGTGAAGATCCGGCGCGAGCCCGCGCAGTTCTGCAAACAGCGGCTCGGGCAGGAATTCACGCTGCTCCGAAGGCGTAATGACGGCGAGAAGGGAAGAGGGACGCGGCATGGACGTTGGCGAAAGGCGGAAGAAAAACGGCGAGTTCAGGGCGCGGGCGGCAGACACTCCAAAATTTCGCAGCCGCCGAGGCCGGGCGTGAAGCGCACGGGCCCGAGGCCCGCGGGCAGGAAAAATTTGTCGTAGGTGCGCAGCGCGTGGACGTCGCCGCCCACTTCGACGGTCACGCTGCCGCTCGCGACGATGGCGATGACGGCGGCGTCTTCGTGTTTGGTCACAGCGGAATCGAGCGTGGACTTGAGGACGCGGAAGCAGTCGGTCTGGTTGCGCCCGATCAATTCGTCTTGGTGCGAACTTGGCCCGAGCGCCCGCAATCGGCGCGGCGTGCAACGCACGCGGGTCGCGAGAGCGTCGGCGCTGAGCGGCGCGAAATTGAACACTTGCAACGCGAGGTCGAGGTCGCGGCCCATGAAGCGCGACGCCTCGGGCAGCACGTAGCCCGCGCGCTCAAACTCGAAGCGCACCACCAGATCGCTCGGCTCCTGAATCTCGACCATGAAGACGCCGGCCCCGAGTGCGTGCGGGGTGCCGCCGGGAATGATGAAGGTGTCGCCGGGCTGCACCGGGATTTTGTCGAAGCACGCCGCGATGGCGGCGAGATTCTGCGTGACGATCCACTCGCGGAGCTGCGCGGGGGTTGGTGGACGCTGGAAGCCGACGTAGATGCAGCCGGTAGGTTCCGCGTCGGGAACGGTTCGTTGTAGGGCGGGGTCGCCGAACCCCGCCGGGTTGGCCGCGCGTCCGCATTCCCCCGAGGCGGGGTTCGGTGACCCCCCCCAACAACTGAGCCCGTAGTAGGCCTCGGGTTTACCGCTGGGCGCGCCGAGCACACCCAGG
>JANNEY010000280.1:0-4924 GCA_031379235.1 Opitutaceae bacterium
TAACCAACTCGCTATTTTTTTTTGCATTTTTGGGTTTGCGTGGGGGGGGGGGCACCCCGGCCCCGCCACTGGGGTGCCCCCAACCACAAACCCGGCGGCCCCGTCGGACCCGACGCCACCCTCAAAAGTCAATTTTTCACCAGCCGTTGGTATTAGGAGCGGTTGGGCCGTGTTTCGCCTTCACGGGAGGGGATTGCCGGAACTGAACCGATCGCCGCCGCTCGCTCACGAGGACGGAGATTCATCGCAAGATCGATGTAACTTCCGCCAGCGGGGCGTGTTTTACTCCTGTGCCCGCCGTTCCATTGAATCTTTTTTCGATCACCGCCGCGCTGCCGTTCGTCGCGAATGGGCGGCGGTTGGTCGCAAAGGCGTTTTCAGCGGAACCGGCGGCCGTTTTCCTTCAGTCTGTTCGTAGTTGTCAGTTGTGTTGTGTGGCCGGCTCGTTGTGGGGCCGGCCACATTTTTTCGCACGGCATTTGGAAACGGCCGCTTGCCACCACAGGAACGATTAACTCCGATGCACAGCTCGCTCTCACCGTTGACCGCTATGAATCCTGCCGCCCCTGTTCCACCCGCTTCGTCGTCGACCACCCTCCGGGTCGAGCCGCCGCGCAAATCCCGTGTGCCGCTCATTATTGGCGGATTGGTGCTGCTGCTGATCGCCTTGAGCGTCGGGGCCTATTTCAAACAGAAAGGCAGTTCCGCCGAGGTGAAGGTTACGACCGAAAAGGCCGTGGTGAAGACGATCACGCAGCTCGTGTCGGCTACGGGCAAGGTCCAGCCCGAGGTTGAGGTCAAAATCGCGCCCGAGGTTTCGGGGGAAGTGATCAAGCTCGGCTTTCGCGAGGGCGCGGTGGTGAAGAAGGGCGAGCTGCTTCTCGCCATCAAACCCGACTTCTATGAGTCGCAGGTCGAGCAACAGGAAGCCAACCTCGTCGCCGCCCGCGCGATGTCCCTCCAGAGCAAGGCCCAGCTCTCAAAGGCTACGGATGACCTCAAACGTAACGAAGACCTTTTCGGCAAAAAACTCATCTCCGATTCTGAAATCTCCGGCGCGCGAACCTCCCTCGAAGTCGCCAACGCGAACCTCGAGAACGCCCAAGCCCAAATCCGCCGCACCGAGGGTTCGCTGACGCAGGCGCGCGACCAACTGACCAAGACCGTGATCTTCGCGCCGATGGACGGCAAGGTGACCTCGCTCGGCACCGAGGTCGGTGAGCGTGTTGCCGGCACCGGCTCTTACGGTGGAGCCGAGGTCATGCGCGTCGCGGACCTCGCCAACATGGAAGTCCGGGTGAACGTGAACGAGAACGACATCGTCAACGTGAAGGTCGGCGACAAAGCCCGCATCGCCATCGACGCCGTGCCCAATCGGAAATTCCAAGGCGAAGTGAAGGAGATCGGGGCCGCTGCGCGTGTCAGTGGCATGAACACGCAGGACGAGGTTACCAATTTCCTCGTTAAGATCCGCATCCTTGACAAGGACGTGCCGCTTCGCCCGAGCATGAGCGCCAACGCCGATATTGAGACTAAGACGGTCGAGAAGGCCGTCGCCGTCCCGATCCAGAGCGTGACCGTCCGCTCCCGGCAGGGCGCCAAAACCATCGACGAGCAGGCCAAGGATCGCGAAAAGACCGCCAGCGAAAACAAGGGCGAGGGCTCCGTTGCCGCCGTCAACGAGAAGCAGCTGCGCCAGGCCACCATTTCCGACCGCGATAACCTAGATCGCGTTGTCTTCGTGCGCGGCGCTGGCACCGTCAAAATGGTCAAGGTCGAGACTGGCGTGCAGGACACCACTCACATCGAAATCAAATCCGGCCTCAAGGACGGCGACGAGGTGGTGAGCGGCAGCTTTGGCGTCATCACCCGCACGTTGAAGGACGGCATGAAGGTCACGCTCGAGAAGCCGAAGGCCGACAAGCCCGAGCAGAAGAAATAACCGCGATGATCCCTCCCGCCCTTGCCCCCACCGCCCGCCGCGTCACGCGCCCGCCCGGCCCCCTCGTGATCGAAATCGAGGGCGTGACCAAGCTCTACAAGATGGGCGCCGAGACCATTCACGCGCTCCGCGGCGTCACGCTGAAGATCCATCGCAACGAGTATCTCGCCATCATGGGCCCGTCGGGCTCCGGCAAATCGACGCTCATGAACATGCTCGGCTGCCTCGATACGCCGACGGACGGCCGCTACGAGTTCAACCGCAAGAACGTCGCCACCATGGTCGACGACGAGCTCGCCGACATCCGCAACCGCGAGATCGGATTCGTGTTTCAGACTTTCAATCTCCTCCCGCGTTCTGATGCGCTCCACAACGTCGAGCTGCCCCTCATCTACGCTGGCCTAGGCAAGAGCGGCCGGATGGACAAGGCGCGCCGCGCCCTGGAAAACGTCGGCCTCGGCGAGCGCATGGGCCACAAACCCAACGAACTCTCCGGCGGCCAGCGCCAGCGCGTCGCCATCGCCCGCGCCCTCGTCAACGATCCCTCCATCATCCTCGCGGATGAGCCGACGGGAAATCTCGATTCCAAAACCGGGGAAGAAATCATGGCGCTCTTCGAGCAGCTCTACGAGCAGGGCAACACCATCATCGTGGTGACGCACGAGGAGGACATCGCCCGCCACGCCCGCCGTATCGTCCGCCTCCGCGACGGACTGATCGAGTCGGACACTCCCGTGTCCTGACTCGATTGCGGATTTCGGAATGCGGATTTCGGATTTTTATGAACCGAGTGGATTTGAAGGCTGGTTCTTCGCTGTTTTCGGTGGGTAGCCGCCTATGGCCGGCAGCCCCGAAGGGGCGATATTTGATAGCCCAGGGCATCGCCCTGGGATTTAGGGGACGACAAAACGTGAGCCCTGAAAGGGCGTCACTTCCCCGGCGGTGGCGCCCCTTCAGGGCTGGGAAATTTCCCGGACTCGATTCCCAGGGCGTTGCCCTGGGCTATCGCCTTGCGCCCCTTCGGGGCTTCGAGCCCTCTGCTACCACCGGCCCAGTGGAAACAGCGAGGAGCCTGAAAGCGCGCACGAAGCAGTTTGCCATCCGCACTGCACCTGCTGGCGGACGCAATCCGCAATCCGCAATCCGCAGTCCGCAATCCCCGTGAAACGTCTTTTCTACGAACTCACCGAGTCCGTCCGCATTGCGTTTGCGCAGATTCGCGCGAACAAGCTGCGCTCGTCGCTCACCGCGCTTGGCGTCATCATCGGCATCGTGGCCGTCACGCTCATGGGCACCGCGATTCTCGGGATTGATGCGGGCGTGGAGAACAGTCTCTCGGGCTTTGGCGACGATGTGGTCTATGTCTCGAAATGGCCGTGGCGCAACGTCAACGACTGGTGGAATTTTAGGAACCGCCGCGACATCGACATTAACGCTACGCACGCGCTCAATGACTGGGTCGCGACGCATCCCGGTGGACCGCTCAAGGTCGCCGTGCCCTCGGTGAATTGGCAGGCCACCGTGATTCGCGGCGAATACCGCATCAGTAGCATGATGATTCTCGGCACCGGCGCCGACCTCTCGCGCATCGTGCGATCCGACATGAAGGAGGGGCGCTTCTTCACCGAGATCGAAGGCCGTGGGGCGCGCAATGTGGTCGTTATCGGCTTCGACGTGGCGGACGCCCTGTTTCCCAACGAATCTCCGATCGGGAAGATGATTCGCATCCGTAACCAGCAATACTCGGTCGTCGGGGTCGCCGCCCGGCAGGGCAGTTTCCTCGGCATGTTCAGTTGGGATTCGGTCGTGATCATGCCGATCGACGCGTTTGCGCGCTCGTTTCCGATTCGCTGGGCCGATCCCACGATTCGCGTGCAGGTGGATATCGCACGGATGGAGGAGGCGAAGGACGAGCTGCGCGGCGTCATGCGCCGGGTGCGCGGCCTCAGCCCGGAGAAAAAGGACGATTTCGAGCTGAACAGCCAGCAGGTGATCCGCGATCAGATCGACCCAATCAAGGCGCAGATCGCGATCGCCGGGCTCTTCATCACCGGGCTCGCGCTCTTCGTCGGCGCCATCGGCATCATGAACATCACCTACGTGAGCGTGAAGGAACGCACCAAGGAGATCGGCACGCGCAAGGCGCTCGGAGCGCGGCGCCGCACGATTCTCCTGCAGTTCCTGATCGAGGCGGTGAGCATCTGCGTGCTCGGCGGCCTGGGTGGGCTCGCGGCCGCGTGGGCACTCTCGGCGATCGCGAGCGCGCTGCTGCCGGCTTTCCCGCTGGTGTTCTCGCTCGGGCTCGTGCTGCTCGGGCTCGGTGCCTCGGTCGCCACCGGCGTCTGCAGCGGTTTCGCGCCCGCGTGGCAGGCCAGTAAACTCGATCCGGTCGTCGCGCTGCGCTACGAATGAAAACCGCCCTTGTCATTGCGAGAAGCGCAGCGACGAAGCAATCCAGCTGGATCGCCACGCCCGGCATTGCCGGGCTCGCGATGACAACCAAGGGAGGCTAGACACGATGCTCTTCAGTGAAATCTTCCGCCTCGCCTTCGCCTCGCTCACCGCGAACAAGCTGCGCTCACTGCTCACGGTGCTCGGCATCGCCGTCGGGGTCTTCTCTGTGATCGGCGTGATGACGCTGATCAACGGCATGCGCAGCTCGGTGGAGGGCGGCCTGAACGTCCTCGGGGCAAACAGTTTTCAGATCAGTAAGTTTCCCCCGATCAATTTTTCCGATCCGTGGACGCGCTTCCGCAACCGGCGCGACATCAATTATCCAATGGCGGACCGCTTCAAGGAGCTGATGGGTGACGCCGCGAAGGTGAACCTCCAGATCAACCGCAGCGGTCTCACGGTAAATGTGCGCGACCGGAAGACGAATCCCAATGTCCGGCTCATCGGCTCGGACGAAAACTACGTCACCGCTTTCAACTTCGACATCGCGACCGGCCGCAACCTCGGGGTCGACGACGTCGAGTATGG
>JANNEY010000285.1:0-22660 GCA_031379235.1 Opitutaceae bacterium
CCATCTCAAAGATGCTGCTCCAAAAAAATCCCATCAAAAAGCGCTGAATGAGCAGCGACGTGCCCACGAGCAGGATCATCTGGTATTTGGTCCAGCCGGCGATCGAGTCGGTGTGATCGTAGATGACGGAGATCGTGAGGAGGTTGACCGTCATCCAGAACAGCTCGACGAGCGCCCAGACGAAGAAATCGCCGCGAAACATCAGCGTGCGCGTGATCGAGTATTGCGCGCTGGCGAGCCAGATTTTGGCGTAGTGGAGCATGAAGGGATTTTCGATTTTGGATTCTCGATTTTTGATTGGGTCAGAAAAACGAGGTCACGACGGGAGGCTGTGGTTGGATAGTCGAAAATCGAGAATCCAAAATCGAAAATCCCTCAGCCGCCGACGGCCGTGTGGCGGCGCAGGCCGCGCGTCCACAGCGCTTGGTTGATCAGGAGCAGCACCACGACCCAGACGGCCTGAATCGCGTAGCCCTGCAAGATGGCGGACACATCGGTGAGCCGTCCGGTGAAAATCGCGGCCGGGAAATACATCTGGTAATAAAACGGCAGACACTTCGCGAGCGAGTAGGCCCAGGCCGGGAGCAAATCCAACGGGAACATCTGCCCCCCGAGCACCGTTTCGATCGCCATGGAGAGAATCACGAAACCCTGAATTTCCAAAAACCAAAACGTCAGCATGCCGAAGCAGTAGGCGATGCTGAACTGAATCATGGCGGACATCGCCATGGCCGGCAGCCCGAGGAACAACCCGGAGAGCTTGGTCGGGTAATCCAGATATTCGTAAAGCACCGGCAGCGCGATGAGCAGCGGGAAAATAACGAGCAGGCCCGACACGAGCCGCGCGGCGACAAAGATGCTGAACCGATACGCGAAGTAGTTGATCGGTTTCAGGAGGAACTGATTGATGATCCCGTTGCGGATTTCCTCGCTGATTTGGTAGTCCTCGTTGAACGCGCTGATGAAGAATTGCAGCACCAGCAGCGTGACGAAATACGTGATCGTCTGGTTGAGCGAGAAGCCGCCGATATCGCCGCGACCGGTGACGGCAGCGCTCCAGAGGATGACCACCGCCGCGAGATGGAAGAGGGAGAAGAAACCACGCACGGCAAAGTTCCACCGATAGACGAGGTTGCTTTGCAGGCCGATGAGGAAGGCCTGGCGATATTTTTCGAGAGAGGAAAACATGGATCGATCAGATGCCCACGGAACACACGGAAGACACGGAAACGAATCTAAACGGAGATTTTCTTCCGTGTCTTCCGTGGGCCAAAAATCACTTCAGCTTAAAACGTGCGACCACTTCGTCAGCCAGCTTGCGGTAGGCGGTCGAGCCGGGATTTAGGTTGTCGTAGTCGAAGATCGTCTTGCCGAAGCTCGGGGCTTCGCTCAGGCGGATCGTGCGCGGGATCACGGTTTCGAAAATTTTGTCGGGCAGGTGCTGCTTCACCTCATCGACGACTTGGCGCGAGAGGTTGGTGCGCAGATCGAACATCGTCATGACCACACCGCCGAGTTCGAGCGCATCGTTGACGTGCGCGGCTTTGAGCCGGTCGACGTTGCGCAGAATCTGGCCGAGGCCCTCGAGCGCGAGGTATTCGCACTGCAGTGCGATGAGGAGGAAGTCGGCGGCGGCGAGGCTGTTCATCGACAACATCCCGAGCGCGGGTGGGCAGTCGATGATGATGGCGCGGTAATTCCCGGCCTTGCGGACCGGCGCGAGCACCCCTCGGAGCTTGGCGAGATAGTTCTCCGTCTGCGCGAGCTCGATTTCGGCGGCGGCGAGATCCTCTTCGCTGGGAATGAGTGAAAGATGCGGATAGGCCGTCGGCACGATCATCTCGGTGGCGGTGCCTTCGCCGCTGAGCGGACCGTAAAGGCTTTTGCCCGCATGCTTTTCCACGCCCACGGCGCTCGTCGCATTGGCCTGCGGATCGAGATCGACGAGGAGGGTGGGGATTTTTTTCTCCGCCAACGCGGCGGAGAGGTTGACCGCGGTGGTGGTTTTGCCGACGCCGCCCTTTTGGTTGGCGATGGTGAAGACAGTGGTGCGCATGAACGTGGAGGAATGCCTAGCGGCTAATGCCGGGCCGCCGCAAGCGTGGCGTCGCGCCTTTCGCATTTCGGCGCTTGCGCGGGCATTTTTTTCCGCCAACGTCCGCTCCTCTTGGGGTTCGGCGCGGTAGCCAAGTGGTAAGGCCGAGGTCTGCAAAACCTCTATGCGTCGGTTCAATTCCGACCCGCGCCTCCAGGAGCCCGATCAAAATTGGTTCAGCGTGGCGACGCCGAGCACCGGAGCAATTGCCGGTGGGTTGCCTCGGACATGGCGGTCATTGTCGTTAAACCCGCGATCCGCGCGGCGTCAAGGGGCGGACTCGCGATTGTCGTGAACCGCTTCGCGAATGTCCGGTCTAGCGCGGCAACCATTGAGCGCCGTGATTTTTCCGCCAGCCGCCAACGAGACTTCGCCGTGGAGCGAAGCAGGGGAGCTTTATCGGCGCGTGTGCGTGTTGCGGGTCCGCGGACTCAGCGTCGAGGCGGCGCGCTTGGAGTCGGCCGAGTTGGCTGACGCAATCAGCCGCGTCCGCCAGCTGGATCGCGATGAGGCCGCGGGTGAGGCCAAAATGAGTGCGTTGTTTGCGCACGAGGCGGAGCGTGTCGCTGATGCGAGCGTCCTCGCCGAAATTCTTCTGCCCTTGCTGCGAGACTCCGTCCCGCCTCGGTTGGCGCGCGCCAGTTTCGGCCTGCTCTCTCGTCCCGTCGTTTCCGATCCTGTGTTGTCGCGCCGCGCGCCGGCGCCGGCCCCCGGCATCGCGGATTTCATCGACGAGATGATTCAGCAGGAGCGGGCCGCTTCCGGCCGCGCCCGCCCATGACTCCGTCCGATTGCTTCAACGTGCTCCGTCGTTTCCACCCATCCGCATCATGACTATCGCTATTCTTGAAAAACCGTCCGCCGCTTCGGGCGCAGCCATCCTTTTGAATCCATCGGTCACCGCAGAGCGCAACAGCGCCCTCAAGACCAAGACCATCCTCGTTGGTTTTGATCTCGGCACGAACAAATCCTGCCTGCTGGCCGGGCCGGTGGGCACCACTGACATCACCGTGAGCAAAGTCGTCCCGTCGGTCATCGGTTACGTTAAGGACGGGATTGTCGACGGCATCATTGCCGGCAACCGCAGCGTGCTGTTCGGAGATGACGCGTTGAGCAGTGCGCTCCATGTGCGCCTCGTCGCGCCGCTCACGCAGGGCATTATTGCCGAGCCCGCAGCCGCCCGCGATTTTCTCCAACACATCGGTTCACTGGCCGATCCCACGGGCCAGGCGGAAATCCGGGCGGTGGTCGGCATGCCCGCCAACGCCGGCGAAGCTGCCCGCGAAGACATCCGCCGCGCGGCGCAGGGTGTCTTCGATCGAATCCTGCTGATTCCCGAACCGTTTCTCGCTGCGCTCGGCTATCGCGACGATGCGCGGCTTGCGCAGCCGAACTACATCGACCCGGTGGTGAACTCGCTCTTCATCGACATCGGGGGCGGCACGAGCGACCTCTGCCTCGTGCAGGGCTGCTTCCCGACGCGCAACGATCAAATCAGCATCGCCTTTGCGGGCGACGCCATCGACGAGCTGATGCACGCCGAACTCGATCGCACTTATCCGAACAATGGGCTGTCCCGCCAGAAAGTGCGCGAGATCAAGGAGGCTCACGGCTACGTCGGTCCGAGCCGCAAACCGCTCGACGTGAAGGTAATCATGGGCGGCAAGGCCCACATGTTGGAACTGGGCGATGTGATCGGCCGCGCCTGCAACGCGCTCATCGACAAAATCTATCCCGCCCTCACCACGCTGATCGAGCGCGCGGGCTCCGACTCGGTGGTCACACTCATGCAGAACATCGTTGTCACTGGCGGAGGTTCGCAGCTCAAGGGCATCGACACGCTGCTCCAGAAAAAGCTGACCGACGACGGCTACGAGACGCCGAAAGTCCGCCTCGCGGGCCAGGATTTCAAACGCTACGTCGCGATCGGCGCACTCAAGGCCGCCCGTGCCGCACGGGAGAACCAGTGGCAGGTGTTGCTCTGAGCTTGGGTTTCAGGGCTCGAAAATTTACTCGTCACCTGGGTGTTTTCGGCTGCGAATGCAGGCGTTCACCAGCGCCGGATTCGTTGCTGCATCCGTTGCGCGTTCCCAAACCGTCTCCTCCTCACCTGTGAAAATCCCCGCTGGAATCTTGGCGTCCGCCCTATTCGTCCTCATCGCCCTGCCGCTCGCGGCGGCGGGACTCGAACCGACCCTCGGCAAAAAAGGGAAGCTGCTGCTCGACGAAAAATTCGAGGGCGACGCCGTGCCGAAGGGTTGGAATAAAAATACCGGCGTGCTCACCGCTGCCGGTGGCGTGCTGCACGCGAGCGAACTCGCGAGCGATCAGCACGTGGGGGCGTTTCGCAAACTGATGCCGCTCCAGGATTGCGCCATCCAACTCGACGTGAAGTTTGCGGGTGCGACGACCTTTCACCTCGGCTTCGATCCCGCGCCCGGCGAATTGAAGAAAAAGGGCCACCTCTTCTCGCTCGTCCTCACCCCGGAGTCGTGGTCGATCACCGAGCACGTCGACAAGGATGATCCGAAATCGAAAAACGTCGTCCATGGCAAGGTCGCGACGAAGTTTGCGCGTGACCAATGGGTCACGCTCCTGCTCGAAGTGAAAGGCGACACCGTGGTTGTGAGCGCCGAGGGCCGCGCCCCGCTGCGGGCGATGGCGAAGGATTTTCACGTGAAGAAACCCGGCCTCGTTTTCCGCGTGGGCGGGAAAGACGGCCAAGGCGTGCAGATCGATAACGTGAAGGTCTGGGCGTTGGAGTAGCGCGCTTTTCGGCTGCAGCCTTTCCTGGCCAGGATCGCGTCAGTGCTGCCTCACGTGGCGATCGGCACTGCGGGACTAGGGTTGGGCGCTGCGGTGGTCACCAGCGGTCGAACACGCCGATGAAGATGAGAAATCTCCAAATCACCAAACCGATCACGAGCCCGACGATGCCCTGCGTGATCATTTTGGTGCGGTCGGCGCGATCCCGGCATTCCCAGATCGCCACCCCGACGCACGCCGCACAGATGCCGATCAGGATCAGGGTTCGCATGGCACGCAGCTCAGGTTGAAAGGGAGTGAAGACGGAGCAAGCACGGGCGTCACGGCACCTCATAAACTTCCACCAGCGCCTCGCCGGTCGCTGGGCCCACGCCTGAGACCTGCGCGGTGTAGCTGCGTCCCGCGGGGAGCGTGAGCACCACAGCGGCGTCGCGGCTGCCGGCTGGGAGAGCGAAGGCGCCGGCCTGCGCGAAGACCGGCGCGAGGTTCGGGTCCCAATTGTCGTTCTCGGCGATAAGCCCGGTGGCGTCGCGCACTTCGAGCCGCGGATCGGCGAGCGGGGCGGTGACGCCAAAAGCGGCGAGCGTGGGGCCAATCGCGCGGATCAGCACGCGCTGCGTGCCCGTGCCCGCGATCACGAAGCCCGCGATCATCGCGTCGGCGCCGGTGCCGACGCGGTTGCGGGCGGAGAGATTGATGAGGCGCACGGCGCTGCTCGTGCCCGCATCGTAGCCCTCGACGAGCACGACGCCGCCGGCGCTACCGGTGACGACTACGCTGCCGGGACCGTCGAAGGCCTGCAGGACCGCGGCATCGCGGCTTGCGGCGGGAAACGCAAACGCGCCCAGTCCTGCAAACACTGGCGCGAGGGCCGCGGGCCAGTCGTTGTTGTCGGCGACGCGGACGCCGCCGCGGAACACCTCGAGCCGCGGGTCTGCCATCGCAGTCGTGAGGCCAAACGCCGACAGCGCCGGCCCCGCCGCGCGCACCAGCAGGTCCTTGCGTCCGCCCTGCACCACGAAACCGACAATCAAGGACTGCGCGCTCAGAAGCGTGGACCGGAGCGAGGCATTCGAGAGCCAAGCGTTGGGCGTGACCGTCAACGGCGTCGGCAAACTCTCCACTGTGCCGAACGGCGTGGTAATTACGACGGCGTAGGAACCTGCCTGAGCGCGGGTGACCGGCGTGAAGGCGATCGCGCCATTGGTGGCGCCGGCAATGGGTGCGTCGTTGAAGAGCCATTGGTAGGAGGGTGACGGCGCGTTGGAGCCGCTGACGGCGGTGATGACGGAGAATCCGACGTTCGTTCCGGCGGGAACCGTCTGCGGCAAGGGCTGCCTCTGGATCGTGGGCGCGCCGAGCACGCCGGGCGGCGACCGCGACACAACCACATCGCGCGTGATCGCGGCGCCCAGATTGCTCCCGCCGCGAGTGGCCTGAAACGTGATCGGGTAGGTGCCATCGCTCTGGCCAAGGGGCACGGTGGTGCGATACGTGAGCCGGCCGGTGGCGTCGGCATCCGCGTCTGAGAGAGTCTGGCTGGTGTTGCGGACGAGATCGCGGACCGCGATTGAAGCGCCAGAAAAGGCGCGCACGGCCGCATCGACCAACCCGAGAGTGAAGACTGCCTCCTCGTTCCAATTCCGCGATTGCGATGAGGCCGGTGACACACTCAGCACGAACGCGGGTGCGAGTGTTTCGGCCGCTGCTTCGTTGGAAAACTGCCCCGATACGCTCGTCGCGTTAAAGGCCTGCACGCGGTAGAGGTAGCTCGCGCTGCTCGTGGCGGTGGTGTCGCGATAGGTGGTCGTGTTGGCGGCGAGGGTGGCGATGGTCGTCCACGGGGAGGCCGGCGTGGTTTTTCGCTCCACGCGGAAACCGGTTTCGTTCGTCGCGGTGTCGGTCCAGCGCAGCGCGATGGCGGTGGCCTCTGCAGTCGCGAGCAATCCCTCGGGCGAAGCCGGTGCCAGCGCCGTCGTGCCGTCGAGAAATTCGCGGATGCCGTCGCGAATCGCGGCGGCCACGATCTGTTTGAAACGCTCGTCGCGCAGCGCGAGGTTGTCGGGCGTCGGTCGATCCATGAACGCGATTTCGATGATGACGGCGGCGCGCGTCGCGAGGCGGTTCTCGCCGTAGCTGCCGTTGAAACCCTGCACGCGCCGGTCGGCCCACGTGGGATTGTAGTCGCGCCGAATGGCTGCAATGACGCGCGCGTGGAGAAGATCGGCGAGGCGTTTGCTCTCGGCGGCGGCGCTGTGGTTGGTGTCGTAGAGTGTCTCGGTGCCGGTGCCGCCGCCGCCGTTGTTGTGAATGCTGACGAGCAGCTCGGCGTTGACGGAATTGGCGTAGAGCGGACGGCAGCGGATGTCCTGGCTGAGGTCGTCGAAGCCAGGCTCGTTCCAAATCGTGGGCGCGGCGCCGAGGGCCTTGACGTGGTAGCGCGCCGCTTCCTGCCACTTGGGGAAACCGGACTCGCCGTTGCCGGCCGTGCGGTCGAGGTTGCGCGTGGGCAGCACCACGGCGCCCTCCTCGGCGAGCAGGCGTTGCACGAGGGAAATGAAATCGTGGTTTACGAAATCCTCCACAATGCCCGAGTAGAAATCCCGCTGCAGCACCCAGCGTGCGCTGGCGTTGAGGTAGTAACCGTGACCCGGACTTAGCGCGACACGACGGCCGACCAGCGCTGCGCGTGGGGGTGTCACCCGGTTCGATGGCAGTGACATTTCTGGTGGCGTCGACGAGCCGGCCACCAGAGGCAGCAGTCGGTCGAGCGGCACTCCGCCGATTAATGTGTGGATTTCAAAAGCAGGAAACTCATCGCGCAATACGTCGCCGGCAGCGATGTGGACGCCGCGCGACCACTCCTCGAACCCCAAACTCCCCGGCGCAAGATCGAGCAACTCCTGACTGAAGTTCAGCGTGAGCCGGTTCCCGTCGAGCGCGGAGCCGAGCAATGCGATCGGGCGCCGGGGGTCGGCCTTGAGGGCCACGCGCACCGCATCGCCGGCGCGTTGCTGGGTCGTCGGCGAGGCCGCGGGCGAGTTGGCCGCGAGCAGCAGCAACCCGCCCGCGCGAATCAGGAAGGCGGAAAGTTTCCGCCGGGCACTCACGGCGCGAGGATGACCTTCATGTATTTCCCGCCGTCCTTCGCGCTGAGTTTTTCAAACCAGCCCGCGCCTTCGGCCAACGGCACAACCGCCTCGATCATCGGTTTCACGTCGATCACGCCGCGTGCGATCAGGTCGAGACAGAGCGGGTATTCGCCGGCGCTGCCGCAGGTGCCGGTGATGGTGAGTTCCTTCGTGACGACGGCCTGAAGCGGAAAATCCTGCGTCTTGGGCGAGAGATTGCCGACGGTTACGCACGTGCCGCCGCGTTTGAGCACGGCGAGCGCGAGGTTGAGCGTGGGTGTGAGGCCCACGACTTCGAACGCGGTGTCGGCTCCGCGGCCACCGGTAAGGCGTGCGATCTCGGCGCTGGCGTCGGAGCGGCCGGAGTTAATCGTGTGCGTGGCGCCCACGCGGCTCGCGAGGGCCAAGCGGTTGTCAGCGAGATCCACGGCCACGATCTGTTTTGCCCCCGCCCAGCGGAGCGTCTGAATCACAAGGAGACCGATCATGCCGCTGCCGATGACGACGGCGGTGGAGTCGGGCGCGATCGTCGTGCGCTTCACGGCGTGGACGGCGATGGAGACGGGTTCGACCATCGCGGCCTGATCGTAAGGGAGGTTGTCGGGCAGGCGGTAAAGGATGCGGTCCGGAATCGCGAGGCGCTCGGCGAACGCGCCGTGCTGTTTGTATTCAACCGGGGAAACGCCGACGACGCGGCGGCTCTCACAGAGGTTGACCTGACCTGCGCGGCAGAAGCTGCACGCGCCGCAATAAATCGTTGAATCGAAAGTCACGCGATCGCCGGCGCGCCACTTCTTCACGCTCGGGCCGGTCGCGACGATCTCGCCGCTGGCTTCGTGGCCCATGATGAGCGGCGGATGGCGGCGGCCGGAGGAACCGTCCCAGCCGTGGATGTCGCTGCCGCAGATGCCGCAGGCATGCACCTTGACTACGACCTCGTCGTCGGCGGGCGCGGGCTCGGCGAAGTCGACGAATTCAAGTTTGGATGGAGCGGTGAGGAGGAGGGCCTTCATGTGGGAGAGTTGAAGCGGAATCTGGAAGCGAAGCGCATTCACCGCCGATGCGGCAAGCGCCGTCTTGGCGGCCTAGTTGTAGAATAATATGCACACGCTGCTCGGCGCGGCCGCGCTGTGCTCGGAGCGGGTGAGCCGGCCGCTCGCTGGATCGACACGGAATACGGAGAGGAACGCGGTGTCTTGATGTCCGCAGAGGAGCCACTTCCCATCGGGTGAGAGTGCGAAGTTGCGCGGGTTCTTGCCGCCTGTGGGAACAATTTCGATGGGTGTGAGTTTGCCGTCTCCGGGATGGATCGCGAAAACGGCGATGCTGTCGTGGCCGCGATTCGAGCCGTAGAGGAATTTTCCGTTGGGGTGGACGCGCACTTCGGCCGTCGTGGTCGGCTCGCTGAGGCTCGCGGGCAAAGTGGAGACGGTTTGCCGGGCAGTGAGTGCGCCGTGCACCGCGTCGTAGTCGTAGGCGGTGATCGTGTTGGCGAGTTCGTTAATGGCGTAGGCGTGGTGGCCGTCGCGTCCAAATTTGAAATGCCGCGGGCCGGAGCCCGGCGTGGTGCCTAGGAACGGTGGATTCGCGGGAGTCAGTTTGGCCTGCGAAGCCTCCAGGGCGTAACTGAAAATTTTGTCGAGCCCGAGATCGGCGACGATCACGAAGCGATTATCGGGAGAGAGTGTGACGGAATGAACATGGGATTTTTCCTGCCGCGTCGGGTGGATGCTCTTGCCGGTGTGAGTCACGCGCTGGGGCTCGCCGAGGGAGCCATCAGGGCGGAGCGGAATCGCGGCAACGAAACCATCGCGATAGTGGGCTGCGACCAACACGCGGCCCGTGGCATCGACCGCGAGATGGCTCGGAGGGTTGGCTGCCGAGGAGGCGGGGGCGGGGAGGGGAGTGAGTTTCCCGTTGTTAGGATCTACACTGAAACCGGTCGCCAGGGCGGTTGACGGATGGATCGCGTAGAGAAATTTCCGATCGGGCGTAAGTGTGATCCACGCCGGGTCGACGGCCTCGGCGGCGAGCACGGGGGCGCCGAGCAGGCCGGTCTCGCCGTCGAGCCGGACCGCGTAGATGCCCTTGTTGGGTCCTTTGGCGGTGTAGCCGCCGAGAAAAATCAAGTGGGAGGAAGCCATGGCAAAAGTGGAACCCGAGAGGAGAATGGAGGCGAAAACGCGGGCGAGCCGAAAGCGGCGCGCCGCAAGGATGGGCGCTTTCATGGCGAGAGCGGGCCCGACGACCGCGGGAAGGGGGGCTGTGATTGCGTGAGCGGAGCGGGCTGCGGCACGATCAGTTCGCCGCTGAGGGCGGCCCGAAAATGCCGGCGGCACATCGCGATGTAGCGGTCGTTGCCGCCGATTTCGACTTGGGCGCCTTCCTGCACGGCGTGACCGGTCGCATCCACGCGCAGATTCATCGTCGCTTTCCGGCCGCAGTGGCAGATCGTCTTTAATTCGGTGAGATCGTCGGCGAGACCAAGGAGCGCGGCGCTGCCGGGAAAAAGCCGCCCCTGAAAATCTGTGCGCAGGCCGTAACACAGCACGGGGATGTCGAGGGTGTCGGCGATTTCGCAGGCCTGCCATACTTGTTTCTCGGTCAGGAATTGCGCCTCGTCGATCAGCACGCAGGCGACGGGCTTGTCCGCGTGTTCGGTGCGCACACGGGTGGCGACATTGTCGGCGGCATGGAGCGGGACTGCGCCCGAGCGGAGGCCAATGCGCGACTCGATCCGGCCGGTGCCGTAACGATTGTCGATGAGCGGCGTGAAGAGCAGCGTGCGCATGCCGCGTTCGCGATAGTTGTAGCTCGACTGGAGCAACACCGTGCTTTTGCCGGCGTTCATCGCCGCGTAGTAGAAATAGACCTTGGCCATGAGCGAAGGACTGTGGGGGGTCGCACCGAAAAATCCAGACTGAGGTGCGGGCGCGGGGATTTTGGTTTGCTTCAGCCCGTCCGCAGGCGCGCACTGGCGCGATGCGGCGTGCGTTGCAAATTGTCGGACTCGGGCTGCTTGGGGTGATCGCCGTGGGTGCCTTGGGTGCGGCGGAGAGCACGCCAGCGGGCGTGCAGATTTCGGAATGGCACGGATTCCAGCGCCTCGATTTTTCTTTGGCCGGACGGGCGTGTTTGGTGGTGCAGCCCCAAACCCCGGCGCCGGGCCGGCCGTGGATTTGGCGCATGGAATTTTTTGGTCATGAGCCGCAGGCGGACCTCGCCCTGCTCGCACGGGGCTGGCACCTCGCCTACATGGACGCGAAGAACATGTATGGCAGCCCGAAGGCGATGTCTCTGTTCGGGCAGTTCTATGCGCATGTCACCGTGCACCTCAGGCTGGCGCAACGCGTCGTCCTCGAAGGTTTCAGCCGTGGCGGGCTCTATGCGGTGAACTTTGCGGCGGCGCATCCGACGCGCGTTGCCGCGCTCTATCTCGATGCCCCGGTGCTCGACATCCGCAGTTGGCCCGGCCGGCACCGCGCGTCCAAAGAGTGGGCCGAATGCTTGGCGAGTTACGGGCTCACCGAGGAGTCACTCGCGCAATTTCGCCGCAACCCGATCGATCGCACGGCGGATTTGGCGCGGGGAAAAATCCCGATTATCGCGGTGTGCGGCGAGGCGGACGACGTCGTGCCGCTGACGGAAAATACCGGGCTATTTGCGGAGCGCTACCGGGCCGCCGGTGGCGTGATTGAGGTGATCATTAAACCTGGCGTGAAACACCACCCGCACAGCCTGCCGGAGCCGGCGCCGATTGTGGAGTTTCTCGTGCAGCACGCGCGGCTCTGAGCCGGTGCGGCGCGGGCGACTTAGGTTGCTTCGTTTTCGTGCGTGCGTTCGGGCAGACCCAGCGAACAGAGGGCGGCGGCGGCGGCGATGGCACTGACCCAGAGTAGAGCGATCCGCATGTCGCCGACCGGTGCGACCAAGCCGAAGACGATCGCGGCGACCGCGGCGGCAATGCGGCCGATGTTGTAGCAGAAGCCGGCGCCGGTGGTGCGGATCAGAGTGGGAAAGAGCGGCGGCAGATACATCGTGAACAGGCCGAACACGCCGCCGAAAAAGCCGCCGAAGGGCAGCCAGCACCACGCCAGTGCGCCGAATTCGCGCGGCACGACAAACGCACCGAAGATACTCGCGGCAAGGCCGATGAACATCAGCACAATCGCCGGGCGGTTGCCGAGCCGCTGGGCGAGCCAGCCCGCGCCGAAGTTACCGAGGATCGAGACGAAGTTGAAGACGAAGAACTCCAGCGAAACCAGCGGCGTGATGTCAGCCTCAGGTGTGCCCGCCGCGGTCAGGATTTGGCGGAGATGCTGGGTTTTCCAAAACAGGAAGAGCCACCACGCCGAGAGCCCGAGCGCGCAAACGAGCGTGGTGCGCAGCGTCGTGGAAAGCACGGAACCCTGGAAGAGCGCGATCGCCCCCGGCTTTTTTTCGACGCTCGTGCCCGCCTTTTGCCACGTCTCCGGTTCCGGCACGTGGCGCCGAATCCAAAAAACGATCAGCGCGGGCAGGACGCCGACGAGAAACACCCAGCGTTCGGAGCCCGGCGGCATGGTGCGCATCAGCGTGCCGACGAACACGGCCCCGGCCAGCACGCCGAGATTGACGCCGGTCTGGAGCACGGCGGCCATCCACGGTCGCCACGCCTTGGGCCACGTTTCCGAAAGCAGTGAAGCGCCGACCGCCCATTCGCCGCCGATGCCGAGCGCGGCGACAAAACGAAAGAGCATGAGCTGCCACCACGTTTGCGCGAACGAGCAGAGCCCGGTGCAGAGCGCGTAAGTGATGATGGTGAGGGCGAGCGAGCGGCTGCGTCCGATGAGATCGCCGAGCCGGCCGAAGAACGCGCCGCCGAGTGCCCAACCCACGAGGAACGCGGCCTGAATGTAGGAACTCTTCTCGTTGATTTCCGGATTGGCGCGATCCGACGTGTGCAGGAGCTGCATCACCAGTGGGATGGCGACGAGCGTATAGAGATGAAGTTCGAGGCCGTCGAAGAACCAGCCGAGCCATGCGGCGATCCCGGATTTCCACTGGCGGGGCGAGAGTTCGCTGAGGCGGGTGGCCTCACGGGCGGGCGCGGGATGGGGCGAAGACATGGGGCGCGCCGAGTGCGACAGCGCGTTCCCTGTCGCTCAAGCGAAATGGGCGCGCCCACCGGCGCAGATCGCCGGCCGCAAAGCGCCGTCGTTGGTCGGGCTAAACGGGGGGCAACCGGCGCGATCCGTCGCCGGTGGGGTGCAGCGCCCGATGCACGACGAGGGCGAGTTCATCGGATGTGAAAGGCTTGGAAAGCAGTTCCACCTGGCCGAGGCGCGAGAGCTGATCGGGCGAGATCTTGGAAAAATATCCCGACATGATCACGATGGGCAGGGCCGGAGATCTCTGGCGCAACACCGCCGCGAGTTCGGTGCCCTGCATGCCGGGCATCGTCTGATCGGTCACGAGCACGGCGCAATGCGATGGCTCCGCCGCCAGATGCGCGAGACACTGCTCCGCGGACTTGAAGGTGAGGGTGCGATAGCCCTTGTTTTCCAGCACGAGCCGAGTGCAGCTGGCGACGACTTCCTCGTCATCGACGACGCAAACGAACTCGCCATTCCCGCGCGGAGAGAGCTGGGCGCTAGGCTCGGCGGGCGAAAAATCGTCGCCGGCCGCGGGCAGATAGACGTGAAAGGTCGAGCCGCTGCCCACGGTGCTCTCGACCGTGATCGCGCCGCGGTGCGAACGCACGATGCTGTGCACGACCGCCAGGCCCAGGCCGGTGCCTTCGCGCGAACTTTTTGTGGTGAAAAACGGATCGAAAATCCGGCTGCGCGTCGCCTCCTCCATGCCGTGGCCAGTGTCGCTCACGGAGAGCCGCACGTAGCGCGCGGCCGCGTGCTTGCCGATGGACAGGGCGAGGTCGGGGCTCAGTTCGACGCTTTCGAGCGTGAGGCGCAACGCGCCCCCGCGCTGGCGCATGGCGTGGCCGGCATTCGAGCCAAGGTTGAGGAGCACTTGGTGAATCTGGGTAGCATCGGCGAGCACGCTGCCACAGCCGTCGGCGCATTCCACCTCGATGCTGATGTTGGTCGGAAGGGTGGCGCGCAGGAAACGCCGAGCCTCCTCGATCGCCGCCGGCAGGTTGATCGGGCCGTGCTCGGTCCCGCCGCTCTGGCGGCCGAACGCGAGGATCTGCTCGACGAGCTCGCGCGCGCGCAGACTAGCGCTGTGCGCCTCGTTGAGGCACAGGCGGGCCGGATGATTTTCGGGGACGGAATCGGCGGCGAGCTCGTGGTAACCGATGATACCCGTGAGGAGATTGTTGAAATCGTGCGCGATCCCACCGGCAAACGTGCCGAGCGTTTCCATTTTCTGGGCTTGAAACAGCTGCCCCTCCAGCTGGCGGCGGGACTCTTCGCTCTCGTGCTGGGCGGTGACGTCCTGAATCGCACCGTGCACGCTCACGGTTTTTCCATCTTTGAATTCCCCGCGGCCGAGAATCCGCACCCACGCCCGCCGACCGCGGGCGGTGAGCAGCGGCACCTCGATGTCAAAAGCCGCGGTCGCGGGCGTGAGCCCGTCAATCGCGCCCTGCATCGTGGCGCGAGCTTCGCTGGGGAAGAATTGCGCGACGCTGGCCAGGGTGGGCTGAAATGACTCGTCGACTTCGTGGATGCGGCGCGTGCCTTCGCTCCAAGTGACGTGGGCGGTGGCGTGATCGATCGCCCAGCCGCCGATGAGTGCGAGACGGCTGACTTCGCTGGCGAGCTCCTCGGATTTGTTGAGCCGCTCTTCGAGCTGTTTTTGGGCGGTGATGTCCGTATGGATCGCGATAAAGTGCACCAACTCGCCGGCCGTGTCGCGCACCGGCTGCATGTCCACAATCTGCCAGAACGGCTCGCCCGCTTTGGTGTAGTTGAGGATCTCCACATTGCAGGCCCGGCCATTTTTTTCGGCTTCGCGCAAACGGGCGACGGCCGCGGGGTCGGTGCCGATCCCCTGCAGAATGTGACCGGGCTTGCGGTGTTTGATCGTGTCGAGGGTGAAACCGGTCAGCGCGGTGAAGGCGGCGTTCACCCACTCGATCCGGCCCAACGGATCGGTGATTATGACGCCGTTGGTGGTCTTTTGGGCGACGATCGCCAGGAGCGCGTTGGACTCGGCGGCGGCGCGAAGACTGGTGTTGGCCTTGCTCAACTCTTGGGTGCGCTGCGCCACCGTTTCCTGGAGCTGGGCGGCCTGCTCTTGCAGCCGGGCGGTGAGGAGCAACCGGGCCTGCTCGGATTCCTCGTGGCCCACTTGAATATCCACCGCGGCGTCGACCGACGATAGCGCGATGGTAAAACCGGCCACGATCACGGCGATAACGAGCAACACGGCACCGTCGGCAAGGAGCAGGTATTGTTGACCGACCAGCCATGCCACAATCGCGCCGAAGCCCAAGGGCACGAGGGCCCCGGCAAAAAACAATCGCCGCGCAAGCAAACCTGCGGTGGAACGAGCGAAGAGAATCCGCACGTGCCGGTCCTGGGGGCGCGCCAGCGACACGCCGACCCCGAGCGCGACCAGTGCCAGGCCTAGATGGCTCGACAGCCAAGTCGGCCAAACGACCACCGAGGTCGATTGGGCCAGCTCCACACCTATCAGTCCGCCGGCGTTGACACCGATGACGACATTCGCGAGCCAGGCTGACACCGGCCACTTGGTCCAGCGGTCCTGCTGGTTGAGGATGAGCAACGCCAGGGTGATGGCGATCAGGCCGATGGCTCCGTGGACGGAGAGCCCGGAATTCGGCCCAAGATACGAACCCGGCGATAGCAGCGCATCGATCCCGAGATCAAATTCGAGCACGCGCTCCGCGAGCCCAAGCGACGCCAGTGCCAGCGCTGCGCCGGCCCCGCGATCGGCCCACCGCTGCCGGGAAGATTGTGCGCTCTGCCGTAGCCACAGCGTGACGCCCGCCAACACGAGGCACACCGCGGCGGCCGGCCTCATCGGCGCGCTGTTGCCCGGCAGGAATTGCAGCGGATTAGCCCCAAGCAACCAGCCCACGAGCGCGATCGCCCCCATCGTGGCGGTGAGAAGCCCCAACCAGCCCGAGGCGCGACGGATTTTTACTTCAAGCAACATGGGGAAAACAAAATCGCTACGGCCCGCCTTCGGTGAGGGCAACGGCAATGACGCGAGGGGAGCGGAATCGACGCCGGTGGCCGCGCGACTGACCACACCGGATCAGTTCGACGCGCGGCCAAGAATCTTTGGCGCGCACCGCGGCGGTCAGGGCGCGAGGATGGCGTCGATTTGTGCGAGCTCGGCGGGGGCGAAGGCGAGGTTGCGCCGCGCGGCAACATTCTCGTCGATTTGGGCAACCTTGCTCGCCCCGATGAGCGCGGAGGTGATCGCAGGATTGCGCAATACCCAGGCGAGTGACAGCTGCGCGAGTGATTGACCGCGGGCGCGGGCCAGCGCGTCGAGCGCGCGAATCCGGCGGAGTTTATCCTCGGTGATATGTTCGGGTTTCAGGAAACGCGGATTGTGGCCGGCGCGGGAATCGGCGGGAATGCCCGTCAGGTAGCGGTTGGTCAGCAAGCCTTGCGCGAGCGGGCAAAACGCGATGCCGCCAATGCCCTCGTCGAGCAGCACGCGATCGAGGCCACGCTCGATCCCGCGTTCGAAGAGGTGATATTTGGGTTGGTGGATCAGGCACGGCGTGCCGAGGTCGCGCAGGATTTTTGCGGCGCGGGTGGTTTGCTCGGCCGTGTAGTTCGAAAGCCCCGCGTAGAGCGCCTTGCCCGAGCGCACAGCGTGAGCGACCGCGCCCATCGTCTCTTCCAGCGGCGTTTCGGGATCGGGCCGGTGGGAATAGAAGATGTCGACATAGTCCAACCGCAGCCGGCGCAAACTCTGATCGAGTGAGCTCAGCAGATATTTGCGTGAGCCCCAGTCGCCGTAGGGGCCTTCCCACATCGAATAACCGGCCTTGGTCGAGATGATGAGTTCGTCACGGTGCGCCGCGAGATCGGCGTGGAGGATATTTCCGAAGGTCTCCTCGGCGGAGCCGGGCGGCGGCCCGTAGTTGTTCGCGAGATCGAAGTGCGTGATGCCGAGGTCGAAGGCCCGGAGGATAAGTGCGCGGCTATTGGCGCAATCATCGACCCAACCGAAATTATGCCACAGTCCAAGCGAGAGGGCGGGCAGCTTGAGCCCACTGCGGCCACAGCGGCGGTAGAGCGTCGAATCGTCGTAGCGTGTGGCGGCGGGGAGATGCGACATGGCAGGAGCACGAATGGCGGGCGAAGGGCGGAGCGGGCAACGACATTTCCGAAAACAAAAAACCCGCCGGCGAACCGGCGGGTTGAAGGTGCGGAAAGGGGGAATTGCGCCTCAGGTGGCAAACGCCTTCGGAATCGCGGCGTCGAGATCGACGGCGTGCGGATGGTTGCGTTTGACGCGGTGGAGCTGATGGCGGCGCTGGAGCATGCGGTCGAGTTTGTCGATTAGCATGGCCACGGCCTTGTGGCATTCGTCGGCCTGCACCGCGGCGTTCATGTCGGGGCCGTGAATCTGGATGTGGCCCTTGGCCGTGAATTGCACGCCGTGCGCTGGATTGCGATCACACTGGAGCTCAACGCGGAGCCGGATAATGCGCTCCTCGTGACGAAACAATCGCTCGGCTTTCTCCCGGACGAACGTCTTGAGCGACGGTGTCAGATCAAGGTGAATGCCGGAGACGATTACTTCGTGTTGGTTTTGGCTGTTCATGTTTCTGCGTATGGGTTCGGTTGAGGCCCAGCCGGATCCCAGCCCGGATGTGCCGTAAAAATTCAAACCTCTCGCAAACGTCGTGCCCTCGCTTAGCGAAGCGCTCCAACCATTCGCGGCCGTCGTCTTGACGGGCGGATCTTCCGGTATTGGAAAATCGTTCATTCGGCTGGCCGGAACCCTGAGTTCTGATCTCGTGATTTGCAACCTCTCGCGCCGTCCGCCGGCCGAAAATATTTTCCCCGGCGCCGCGAAAAGATTGAACCATTTTTACTGCGACCTCGCGCGCTCCTCTGAGGTCGAGCGCACGGCGGCCCAAATTCAGGTCTTTCTCGGACGCACGGTGCCGACCGGGCGGATTCTACTTATCAACAACAGCGGCGTCGGTGCCTTCGGGGCGTTTGCGGAACCGGACTTGGGAAAGCAACTCGCGCTCATTGACGTGAACGTGCGCGCACTGGTGCAACTCACCGGCTTGCTGCTGCCGCTGCTGCGCGAGCGCGGCGGCGCGATTATGAACATCGCGTCGACGGTGGCGTTTCAACCGACGCCTTTTGCCGCGACGTATGGCGCCTCGAAGGCGTTCGTGCTCCACTGGAGCCTGGCGCTGAACGAGGAACTGCGCGGGACCGGCGTGCGCGCCATCGCGGTCTGCCCGGGCACAACCACGACGGATTTTTTCCGCACCGCCGGGCTCGATGATCAAGCGGGGAAAACGAAAATGAGCATGACGACGGATCAAGTGGCGGAGGCGGCGTTGCGGGCGCTCGCCGCGGGCCGCGCGCAAGTCGTGCCGGGCTGGGTGAACAAACTCTACACCTTCGCCGGATCGAAATTGCGGAAGTCGCACGCGGCGCGCATTGCCGCCGCCGTGCTCCAGGGCCGGCGGCCCAAGAAGGATGCGACGTGAGTTTGCCGCCCGAACGCGTCGCGCTACCCGACGACGATTTTTCTCAACGCGCGTGCGCGTGGCCACGCCGCGAGCGGAAGGCGGGCCGCGTGACCCTGATTGCGCCAGAAGCGGTGCCCGGCTGGATCGTTTACGAGGATGAGCGATTGCTGGTGGTGAACAAACCCGGTGATGTCGTGTGTCATCCGTCGAAGGCCGGCCCGTGGTCGAGCCTCGTGGGGGCGCTGCGGGAATACGCCAAACTCGAGACCGTGCACCTCGTGTTTCGCCTCGACCGCGAGACGAGCGGGATCGTCGTGCTCGCCAAGGACGCGAAGATGGCGAGCCGCCTCCAGACCGCGATGCAGGAGCGGAAGATCGGCAAGGCTTATCTCGCGATCATGACGGGTGAGCTTGCCGCCCCCGTCACCGTCAATCAGCCGCTGGGCGATGACATCTCGAGTCCGGTGTTCGTGAAGTCAGCGGTCGTCGCCCTCGGCGAAGGGCAGAAGGCGGTGTCCCATTTCACGCCGGTCGCCGTCGGGGGTGGTTTCACGTTCGTGCGCGTGGTGACCGAGACGGGCCGGAAACATCAAATCCGCGCGCATGCGCAATGGCTCGGTCACTCGCTGGTCGGCGACAAAATCTACGGGCCGAGTGCGCTGCTCTATCTCGATTTTGTCGACCACGGCTGGACGGACGCGCTTGCGGAAAAATTGCTGCTTCCGCGCCAGGCGTTACATTGCGCCGAAATCGATCTGCGGCCGGCGGGATTGGCGCACGTGTTTACCGCTCCACTGGCGGAGGATATGCGGGAGTTTCTCGCAGCGCGCGGGATCGCGAAGTGAGGGAAATTCCCCGCGTGTCATTGCGAGGAGCTGCGTCTGCTCGGCGATGAAGCAATCCAGCTGGATCGCCACGGCGCGCTTCGCGCACCTCGCGATGACAATCGCCTCAACCGAGGCTTAGCGTCCCAGCGCCTGGCGCAGCACCGGCTCGAACAAATCCGCCTGCCGCACGAAACCCAGGTCGTTGGGATGCGAGCCGTCGGTCGCGCCTTCGGCATCGTGGCCAAGGAGATCGTCGCCGGCGACGTAGTGGAGATTCTTCACGCCTTCTTTTTGTAGCGTGGCGAAGGCTTCGCGGAGCGCGGCATGGTTGTCGGTGTGGTGCTGGTCGCGGGCGGGCAGAATCCAGGAATTGGTGTTGCGCCGATCCTCGACGAGCACGATGGGCGTTTCGGGCCGCGCGGCGCGGAGCTGCTTCACGAGCGGGATCGTGCGCTCGCGCGTCAGCGCCGCGCTCATGTTGGGCAGGCAGTCGATTACGAAGACGGCCGCGTCGATTTTCACGAGGAGATCGCCGACCGCGGCGTCCATCCGGCCGTTGCCGGAGAAACCGAGGTTGATCACGGGGCGGTCAAAACGGCGGCCAAGGATCGCGGTGTGGACCATGCCGGGGCGTGAGGCGCTCGCGCCGTGCGTGATGGAGGTGCCGTAGAAGACGATGGGCTTGGCCGTGCGCGGCGCGAGCGGTTCGAACTTGGCGCCGGGGGCGCCACCGAGGGAGAGATGGTCGACGCCGTTGTAGAGGGGCAGGTAGGCGGCGTATTCGCGCAGGCCGGGCTTGAGGCCGGCGATGATTTGCTGGCGCATGACTTTCTTGTCGGGCCGCGTGACGCCGACCCAGCGCCATTTTCCCGCGTCGTCACGCGCGTAGAGGTCGAGGCCGCTCGCGCCGATCGCGGTCATATTCGCGCCGGCGAGACGTTCCTTGCTCAGCGTGTAGTCGGCCCAAATCTCGGTGGCGTCGGTTTTGAAACGCACCATCATCCCGGCGCTGTCACGGCTCAGGCCCCACACCGCGGCGGTGACCTTGCCGTCGGCGACTGCGGGCAGGCGGTCGAACCAGCGCTTCCGTTCCATGTCCCCGAACGCCCGGCCCTCGACGCCCCACGTGGTGACATCGTGCCACGTGAGCGCGGGCTCGGCGGGCTGCTTGGCTTTCGCCGCGGGCGCCTTGGGTTCTTGTGCGAACGCCGTGGCGGCCACGAGCAGGCTTGAAATCAGGAGGAGGGAACGGGGCAGGTAGGCGAGGGGGCGCATGGTGTGACGCTCGCACGCCGACGGGCGCGCGGTCAAGCGGCCCGCTGCGGCGCCGGCACAGTGCGGCGTCGCAGGCGCGCACACACCGCGGCGGCGATTGCGCTGGAACAACGCCGCTCTCATCGTTTCGCCATGAAATCGATCCTCAACGATGCCGCGACGCGTTCGATCCGTTACCTCGAAGCCCTGGACGCCCGTTCGGTCGCGCCCACGCCTGCGGCAGTGGCGGCGCTGCGGGCTTTTGATGAACCGCTGCCGCAGCAACCCTCCGATCCGGCGGCGGTGCTACGCATGCTCGACGAAGTGGGCTCGCCGGCGACGACCGCGATGGCGGGTCGGCGCTTTTTCGGCTTTGTGATCGGCGGCACGTTGCCGGTGACCCTTGCGGCCAACTGGCTCGCGGGTGCATGGGATCAAAATGCCGGGCTCGGCAAGCCGACGCCGAGTGCATCGTATCTCGAACAAGTTTCGCTGCGGTGGCTGCTTGAGTTGCTGCACCTGCCGCGCGAGTGCGCCGGGGCGTTTGTCACCGGTGCGACGATGGCAAATCTCTGTGGGCTCGCCGCCGCGCGCCACGCCGTGTTGAAGCGCGCGGGCTGGAACGTCGAAGCCGACGGCCTTTTCGGTGCGCCTCCGATTACGGTGATCGTAGGTGCGGAGGTGCATCCCTCGGTCACGAAATCGCTTGGCGTGCTCGGGCTCGGTCGCACGCGCGTGGTGAAAGTGCCGGTCGATGCCCAGGGCCGGATGCGGGTCGAGCAAATGCCCGCACTCGCGGGCCCGACCATCGTGTGCGCGCAGCTCGGCAACGTGAACACGGGGGCGTGCGATGATGTCGCGGAGATTTGCCGCCGGACGAAACCCGCCGGCGCGTGGGTGCATGTTGACGGCGCGTTCGGGCTGTGGGCCGCGGCGACGAAGACACACGCACACCTTGCGGCCGGTGTCGGCGAGGCCGACTCGTGGGCGACCGACGCGCACAAATGGCTGAACGTGCCCTACGACAGTGGCCTCGCGTTCGTGCGCGACCCCCACGCATTGAAGGCCGCGATGGCGATCACGGCGGAGTATCTGCCGAGCGAGAGCGCCATCCGCAACCCGAGTGACTACACGCCGGAGCTGTCGCGGCGGGCGCGCGGCGTCGAGGTATGGACGGCGTTGCGCACGCTCGGACGTGAAGGCGTGGCGGCGATGATCGAGGCGAATTGCGCGCAGGCGCGACGCTTTGCCGAGAAACTCGCCGCCGCCGGCTGCGAGATTCTCAATGAGGCGGTGCTCAACCAAGTGATTGTGGCCTTCGGCGACGCGGAGAAAACGAAGCGCGTGATCGAGGCGGTGCAGACGGACGGCACGTGCTGGGCCGGCATCACGGTCTGGCAGGGCCGCACGGCGATGCGCATCAGCGTGAGCTCATGGGCGACGACCGACGCCGACGTGGACAAGAGCGTCGCGGCGATTGTGCGCGTGGCGCGGGCGGATTGAGAGTAGTAGGGCGGGTCTGTGCGTCGCCCTTTCACGCTTTGAGTGTTCGAGGGCGGGTCAAAGCCCCGCCCGACTGACGAGCCATCGGTGCCCGGCCGAAACTATTCTTAAGAGCTGACTCCGCGGGCGCACGGCCTCATTTCGGGCACCATGACGATCACACGCGCACCGGCGCTTACGACGAAACGCGGTGCGGCCGAATATTTCACCGGCATCGTCTGGCAGGAGGAACTTTCCAATAGCGGGTCGGCTCGGTTGCGCACGTTGCGTGTGACCTTCGAGCCCGGGGCGCGCACGGCGTGGCACACGCATCCGCATGGGCAGCTGCTGCACATCCTTTCCGGCGTCGCCCGGGTCCAAAAATCCGGCGAGCCCGTGGCGGAACTGTTCCCCGGCGATTCGGTGTGGTTCGAGCCCGGTGAGCGCCACTGGCATG
>JANNEY010000288.1:0-9301 GCA_031379235.1 Opitutaceae bacterium
TTCGTCGTGACGCCAGCCAAAAAGGGTGATCACGCGATCCTTCAGCCAGTAGTTCTGCATCGCCAACATGCGGGCGTCGGTGCGCAGGTATTGCACGGAAGGTTGATTGGAATTGGCGAAGCCCAGCGTGACGCCGGTGGCGGCATCAGGGGCGACGGTGGATCGGATTTCGGCGAGATTTTCTGCCGTCGCGAGCAGCGGAAATTGCTGCCAAATGCTGGGCAGGTGGGTGATGCCGGCGGCGGGGTCCAGATAGTAGCGGTATTTGAAATTGTTGGTCGCGACATTGACGGCGGGATTCCACGTTTGGGCGGCCCCGGGCAGACGGGTAAGCGAAGGGGTGAGGTTGCTCATGGTGATGGTCGCCATGTTGTTGTTACGGTCTTCCTGGCGTTGCCGGAGGAGCGCCACGCGATGTCTTCCGAGCCAACGGCCCCAACCGGTCCAGTGCTCCTGTGCATCCCATTCGTAGGAAACCGTGGCGCGGACCACATCGGTCCGGAGCCGGGCGAGGAAGAGATTGCCGTCCGCTTCGTAGTAGAACTTGCCGAAATTGGGATTGGGGCGGCCGTCGGGGAGAACGGTATTCGGATCGACGTAGAGATCGTCGAGGGAGGCGCGGGCGGCATTTTCGCTGAAGCGGATGCTGGACTGGCGGCTGAGAGTGGCCTCGACGTTCAGGTGGCGGACGACCTCCTGCTGGACGTTAACGGCGTGGGTGTGGAAGTCGACCCGCATCGAGCTGGCGTAGCCCATCAGGTTGGTGTCGAGCGGGAGGGGCAGCGGGTATTTTTCGTTTTCCGACACGCTGTGGATTGAGCTGCCGATGTTCGGCTCGGCGATCAAGGTGCTGCCCATGCTCGCCCAATTCTGCAGGCCGATCGGCGTGGTCGCGCCGCCGATCACCCGGATCTGGGACGTGCCCATAGTGTTGAGGCCGGGGATTGTCGTGTTGTTGATGACCGAGCCCGGCACCGTGACTTTGGGCCGACTCGCGGCGGGCAGACTCAGCCACCCGCTGTAGCCGTCGGTGTAGGTCTGATTGCGGGGGAGGGCTCGCCGATCCTGGTAGCCGAACTCGGCGTTGACATCGATCACGGTGCGTTTCCAGGGCTGGAAACGCAGCGCGGCGTAGGAGCGGAAGTTTTGGTTGTCATCGGGTTTCACATACGTGCCGCGGTTGTCCTGCAGGCGGGCGAAGCGCAGCGCGAGCCGGTCTTTGATCAACGGCAGATTGGCGTTGGCCGAGAGGCGAACGCCGTCGTTCGTGTCGGCGGAGAGGGAGACCGCGAAGCTGCGGCGGTTGAGGTTGGCGCGCTGGGAAACGGTGTTGGCCATGCCACCGGGATTGCCGAGGCCGTAGAGGATGGCGTTGGGGCCGCGGGTGAAGCTGATGCGCTCGGTGTTATAGGTATCACCGGGCACGACCTCCGGGAGAAAATCACGCTGCGAACTGGTGACAGAAAAGCCGCGCGACGTGTAGTTCACGCCGGAAAAGAGCGGGGAGTTGTTGGCGTTACCCCCGAGGCCGGCCTCGCTGGCCGAGGTGTTGGGGACGAAATCGTAAGCCTGATCGAGGGACGTGAGGCCGAGGTCCCGCATGAACTCGGGGGTCAGGATGGTTTCGGCGACGCCGGTATCCTCGATCTTCGTATTGAGGCGCGAGCCGGAGAGAGTCTCGGTCGCGGCGTAGCCATGATCCTTTTTGGCGCTAACTTCGAACACACTCAGGACGAGTGCTTCGTCGGCCGCGGGAGGCTTGCCGGCGGACGGGGAATTCGCGGCGGATTGAGCAAGCAGCGGGGCGGCCAGGAGCAGCAGCGCGAGGCAGTCGCGGGGGAGAAGCGGGCGTGGGTATGACCAGCTGTTGGGGGATTTCATAGCTGGAACGGGGTGAGGTAGGGGAAAGTGGGTTGGGACGGAAAAACGGAGGGCGTGGTTCGGCGACCCCGCCCTACAGTTTCAGATTAGAACTTGAAGGTGCTCGTGAGTTGGTAGGTGCGGGGCTCGGTGAGGTTGTAGATCGCGTTCACGCCGCGGTGGGTGCCGTCGCGGGCATCGACGGTGCGGAGGACGCGGACGGTGTAGGCGTCAAAGACGTTGCGGACGTTCAGCTGGAGGCGCCAGTCGATGCGTTTGCTGAAAATCTTGCGGGAGTAGCCGATCATGCCGCCGAAGATTTCGTAACGCGACGCGTAGTAGGGCGCGTTGGGGTTGAGGACCGCAGCGCTGGTGCCCTCGGCGAAACCGTCGATGGTGGGCCCGCGCATGTTCATATTGGCACCGACGGAAAGACCGGCGAGCGGGACGCCAAATACACGGGTCTCGCGGGCGAAATCATAGGAGGAGATCATGTTGATGCTCCACGCGGGCGCGTAGATGTCCGCCGGCACGCCTTGGATGGCCTTAAAATTCGTCGTGATATTTTTGATCTGCGCGACGCGGTCGGCGATGGAGAGATTGTTGGTCGCATTGAGCGGGAGCCACTCGGGATGGCCCTCGATTTCCGGAAGCACGCGTTCGACGTAGCGCAGGGCGTTGAGGCCGCGATCCGAGGTCGTGATGGTGCTGCGCTTGCTGCCGTTGACGGTGAAGCGCAGTTGCTTCGTGGGGTTCGCGGTCGCGGAAAATTCCCAGCCGCTGGAGGACACATCCGCGTTGTCGGACCAGACAGTGCCGGTCGTGGAATAGGGGAAGTCGCGGTATTTGGCGTCGTTGGTGAAGCTGGCGACGGTGTTCCAGATGGCGTCAAGATTGCCTTTGAGATCGCCTGCGACGCTGTTGGAGACGCCGCCATCGAGGCGATTGACGGCAGCGTTCTTGTAGTAGGTGAGATCGAAAAAGAGACGGCGGTCGAAGAGGGCGAACTTGATGCTGTAGTCGCTGCCGGTGCCCTGGGGATTGGGGAGGAGCTCGCCGTCGACGGCGCGCGTGCTGTCATTGACCTGGAAGTTGGTGGAGTCGTTGTAAGCAAAGCTGACCCAGTAGGTGGCGTGGAAGACGATACCACGCGTCTCGGTATCGCCGCCGCGTTGACGAAGGCTGTTGGGGACGAAGGAGCGCAGATTGAGGGTGGCGGGATCGGCGTGCACGAGTCGGGAATCGCGGACGGAGAGATAGTCGTTCGGGCTGCCGCGGTAGGCGGCCTGCTTGTCGTTGCGCTTGCCGTAAGTGACGATGACGCGGTCCTGGAGAAAGGTGCTCTGGAGGGCGAAGGCGCGGGTCTTGACGGTGGACTCGGTGAAGTTGATGCCCTGGCTGTTCACGAAGGCGGGAGTGACACCACTGGGGTCGGCCGGAGGGAGCGGGTCGTTGGCATTGAGGACGGGGAACGTGTTGAACTGATCGGCGCGGTTGCCGACTTTGCCGGCCGGGACGTCGTAATAGTAACGATACACGATGATGTTGGCGGCGTTGGTGATGGCGGCCGGGGCGCCGGGGAGCGGCGTGACGTTGCTGATGCCGTTGTTGGTGCTGTAGCCGAAGCGCTCCACTTGTTCGACAAAGGAGGCGGCGCGATGACGACCGAAGTAGCGGAGCCAACCTTTGGTTTTCTTGGCGAAATCAAATTCGTAGGACGCCATGGCGCGCTTGCTCGTGGCATCGCCCGGCGCGGTGATGAGGGTGGGGCGGGACTGGGTGTAGAGGCGGCCGACATTCGGGTTGGGCTGGCCGTTGGGGAGCTGCTTGTTGACGTCGACGCGCAGAATGTCGTCTTGGCCGACGAAGCCGTTGACGGCTTTGACGCGGTTGTCGGCGAAGTTGTAGCCCACCTCGAGGAAGAGATCATTGGTGATCTGTTGCTCGAGGAAGACCGAGGTGATCTTGAAATCGCTGACGCGGTAGGAAGCGAGACCGTGCGCGGTGGCGAACGTGGGATAGAGGCCGGGATTGATGAGGGAGCGGCGGGTGTTGACGGCGGGGAAATTGGGATAGTCCGCGTTGGGCGTGAGGCCGGTGTTCAGCCACGAGAGAGGGGGCACCTGCACGCCACCGGGTGACAGGAAAGTGGAGATGAGGTTGGTGCTGGTGTTGTTAATAATACCGGCCGGCTTGGCGGCGGTATTGGTGAACGTGTCGAGGAGCGGAGAGCCGGCGGCGGCCCAGGAGGAGACGCCGTCGTAGACGGGCCACGGGCGGATGGCGGGGAACTTGGTGTAGCCCTGCTCGTAGTTGGCGCGAAGGTTCGTGGGTTTGAACGGCGTCAGCGTGGCGGTGACGAAGTGGCGGCGCTGGTAGCTCTCGCTGGGCATGCGGAAGCCGGGCGTGCGCTCGTGGAGGCCGGAGTAGCGGATGGCAGCGAAGCCCTTCTTGAGAACCTGGTTGTGGTCGACCATGGCGCGGCGGCTGTCGTTGTCGTCGGTGCGAAATTCGACGATGGTCTCGTTGCGGTTTACCTTGGCGCGCTTGGTGGACGAGACGAAGGCACCGGCGGGATTGCCCAGGCCGAAAAGGATGGCGTTGGGGCCGCGGGTGAACGTGAAGGCTTCGGAGTTGTAGCGATCAGTGACGACGCCGCTGCTGAAAAAATTCTGACCGACGATACTCGTGGCGCCGCCGCGGGTGACGTATTGAGTGCCGATGTTGATGAAGTCGTTCCCGTTGCCATCGACCGAGCCGATGTTGATGGTGAACGAATCGGTGTTGGGCGCGAAATTCAGGATGTCGTTAATACTGTTGGCCCCGAGATCATTCATCATCTGCTCGGTGAAGATCGTGAGGGCGGAGCCGATATCGCGGAGATCGGTTTTGAGGCGCGTGCCGTTCAGCGTTTGGGTGGCGTGGTAGCCTTCTTCGCTGCCGGCAGAGACCTCGAAGGGCGTGAGGATGAGCGTTTCTTCGGTCGTGGCCGGCACTGACTTGGCGGTGGCGGAGGTCGTCGAAGTCGGCGCGGTTTGTGCGATGAGTGAAGCGCAGCACAGCAGTGATGCGAGCAAAGTGCGGAGCAGGGATAGGAGGTGAATGGAGTTCAAGGGCGGTTGTGTTAGGGTGCGGACGCGGCGCGTGACGCGCCGGCAGGTGGTGAGTGGAAAAGGGCGGGTCGGAAACCCGGCCCTACTCTAGAACCGGAAGGTGCTCGTGAACTGGTAGGTGCGGGGCTCCTTCAGCGTGTAGACCGCGGTGCTCGGGGTGTTTTTGCCGTCGCGTTTGTCGACGATAAACAGCGGGTAGATCGTATTTCTGTCGAAGACGTTGCGGACGTTCAGTTGCAGGGTCCAATCGATGCGATTGTTGAAGACCTTGCGCTTGTAGCCCAAGCGTCCGCCAAAGTTGGCGTAGGACGGGGTGTAGTAGGGCTTGTTAACGTTAATCAAATTGGCGGAATCCACGGCGAAGCCGCCGATCGACGGGCCGCGCGCGTTCATGGTCGCGCCCACCGAGAAGCCCTTGAATGTTTCGGCCAGGTCGTAGCTTTGGACCATGTTAAGCGTCCACGCGGAATTGAAATTCGCGGCCGGGTTGTTCCGGACTTTTTCGAAGTTGGCCAAGTTGGTTTCCAATTCGGACACGGACTGGGAAATGGGAATATTCAGCGTGCCCGCGTTTAGGTTCTGCCACTCGGGATGCGATTTAATGACGGGCAGAAACTCGGCCAGATAGCGGGTGATCGTGGGGCCCCGGGAGCTGGTGGTATTGGCGCCGCGCTTGCTGCCGTTGACCACCAGACGCCACCGTTTGGTGAGATTGGCGGTGACCGCGAGCTCCCAGCCTTTCGAACTGGTGGAGACGGAATCTTGCCACGTCGTCCCGATGGAGTTGTAGGGGTATGTATTATACTTGGGATCGCGCGTGAAGTTAAAGATCGCAATCCACGTCTGATCGATGTGCGACTTGAAGTCGCCGAAGATCCCGCTGGAGACTTGCTCGACGGCGTTGAGGCTGGAGTTCGAGTAGTAGATGGCTTCGAGGAAGACGCGGCGGTCGAGGAGCTCGAACTTGACTCCGTAGTCTTGGCCCTCGCCCTGAGAATTCGGCAGGATGTCGCCATAGACGTTTAAGTTGGCATCGACCACCTTGAGATTATTCGAGCTGTTGTAGGTGAGACTCATCCAGGGGGTGGCGTGAAACACGAGGCCACGACTGAAGGTGTGGCCACCGCGGTCACGGCGGGAGCCCGGCACGAAATCGCGCACGTTGATCCCGTCTCCGCGCGGGGCAAATCCATTGGTATCCCGGAGCGCGGCAAAATCGCCGACGGTGCCCCGCCAGGAGGCGTTCGTGTCTTTGCGCAGACCGCCGGTCACGACGATGCGATCATTCCAGAAAAAGCTCTGGGTCGCGAGCGCCTGGGTTTTGACGGTGCTCGAATTCATATTGAGCCCCTGCTGAGCGATGAATCCGGGTGTAACGACTCCGGTGCCGGCTCCGGCGGGTGGTCTGTCACCGGAATAGAGGACGGGGAATGTCAGGAATTCGCTGCCGGCGCTGGTGCCGATCTTGCCCTTCGCCGGGTCAAGGTAGAAGCGGTAGTTGATCGTATTTCCGCCATTGTTGATCGCGGCCGCCGCGCCGGTGGTGGCGAGCGGAGTCACGTTGCGCGAGGCGTTGTTGCTGCTCCAACTATTCGTCTCGGCGCGCTCGAGGTAGACGGCCGCCTGGTGTCGACCAAGATAGGTGAGCCAGTGACTCTTCGCACGGGTGAAATCGAGGTGGTAGGAAGCCGTCACGCGCAGGCCATCGGCCCGGTTGGGTGCGTCGATGCGAGTGGGTGCGAGCTCGGTGTAGAGTTTGCGCACGTTGGGGTTGGGCTGGCCGTTGGGCATTTGCGCATTCGGGTCCACATAGAGGTAATCCTGCTGGCCCACCACGCCGTTCAGGGCCGTCAGTCGGTTGCTCAATTTATTGAAGGCCACTTCGACGAAGAAGCTCTTGGTGATCTGCTGCTCGAGAAAGAGCGACCACGTCTTGTAGTCGTGCAGCCGCAGCGCCGTGTTGCCAAAGTTACTGGCGAACGTCGGGTAGATGGCGTCGTTGACGAGTGAGAGGAAATTATTCCCGTTGACCGCAAACGTGTTGGGGGGAAATCCGGCCAGGGTGAACGTGGGTTTCGCGGTCTGCGCGGTGTTGGTCAGGTTTTGCGTGGGAACCTGCGTGCCCCCGGCGGAAAACTGCGTCGATACCAGGTTGCTGGAATAATTAACCGTGCCCGCGGGCTTGCCCGTCGCGGTGTTGGTGAAGACGGGGATGATCGGGGCGCCCAGGGCATAATACGGTGTCACCGCATCGTAGACGGGCCACGGCCGCACCGCCGGCTGGTTGATCAAGCCCTGTTCGTAGTTGGCGCGCAACGTGGTCTTCGCAAAGGGTGTGACGGTCAGTGCGAAGTAGTGCCGCCGCTGAAAGTTTTCGGTGGGCGGCCGGAAAGTATGCGAGGTCTCGTAGAGCCCCGAATAGCGAAGGGCCACGAGGTTTTTCGTGATGACTTGATTGTGATCAAGGTTGCCGCGGAAAGAACCCCGGTTGTCGACCTGATAGGTGAACGAAGTCGCATTTCTGTTGGTTTTCGCCCGCTTGGTCGAGGAGACGAAGGCGCCCGAAGCATTGCCGAGGCCGAAGAGAATGGCATTGGGGCCGCGGGTAAACGTCAGGCTCTCGGTGTTGAAACGATCGTTCGGAATGTTGCTGGCGAAAAAATCCTGGCTCACGACCGAGCTCGAACCACCGCGCGTGACAAACTGCTGGTTGCCGACGTTGATGTAGTCGTTGCCGTTTCCAGCGGTGTCGCCGGTCGTGGCGACAAAGGCGTCGGTGTTCGGCGCGAACGCCATGAGATCGTTGATGCTGGTCGCCCCGAGGTCATCCATCATCTGCTCGGTGAAGATCGTGAGCGCGGAGCCGATGTCCTTGATGTCGGTGCGCATGCGCGTGCCATTGAGGGTCTGAGTGGCGAGGTAGCCCTGGTCGGCGGTGGCATCGACGACGAACGGAGACAACACGACGGCATCTTTGGGGGAATCTGCCGTTGCGGTTTTTGGCGCTGCGGCCGCTGCCTGGCTTTGAGGAGCGGGCGGCGACGGGGCGATTTGAGCGGCGAGCGGTGCAGTAACGAGAAATGCGCACGAGGCCAACAGGACCAGTGAGCGAACGGAGTGATGCGATTGGTCGGAGTTCATGGTTTTTGTTGGTCGTGAACTATTCAGGGGCTTCTAGGAACTTCAGGGTTTCAGCATTGGCTTGATTGGTTGTCGTGGCCCGGAGGTCAGGTTGTCGTGGTCATCGGGCCGGCACGACCGTCGTCGCGTATCGGAAATTGAAACGTCCGTCGGGCGCCGCGTCGCCGCTCAGGTAAACGTCCATGAAGTCGCCGGGCTTTTGCGGGTTGTCCCACCATTTGAAGTCGAGGGTGACGGCGTCGCCGGCGGGCAGGCCGAGGGCGGAGCGCGGAATGGCGAACATGAGTTCGTTGCCGGTGACGGTGAGTTTCAACTTGGCGACTTTCTCCCACGTCCAGCCGCCGGTGTTACGCTCGAGCCATGTCTCTTGGCCGTCGCGGGAACGGTTCACGATAAAGTCGTAGCCTTCCCAGCCGGTGGCGCGTTTTTGATCGGTGTCGAGGAGGAGGAGCATCCAATTCGCGTCGGTCGATGCGGTGAGAGGGCGGCGCGTTTGCGCGTAGAAATAGATGTTCGTCGCATCGCGGGCGACTTTCGTGACGGTGAGGTCGTTGCGGCCGCTGGTGTTGACGTAGTGACGCGCGCCCTTCCCGAAGTCGCGGTGATCGTCGTCGAATGCGTGGTCGGTAAACGCGGGGGTGACATCGCTCCATTGCGCGAAACCTCCGGTGAGGTTGATTGACTTCTGAGCCGAGGCGGCGGGCAGTGTGGGGAAGCCCTTGTAGCGGCGGACGCCGTCGACCAACTGATAATAATAATTGTCGTGGTGCAGGCCGGTGACGGGCTCGATGTCGCGGCTGAATTCCTGATCGTATTGATCGACGAAGAC
The DNA here is from genome assembly GCA_031379235.1 of Opitutaceae bacterium. Classification (GTDB taxonomy): domain Bacteria; phylum Verrucomicrobiota; class Verrucomicrobiia; order Opitutales; family Opitutaceae; genus ER46. Next base: position 8,944 of record JANNEY010000288.1, read on the forward strand.
GACGGGGAGGCCGGGGCGGCTGTGCTTTCCTGCGGTCCATTCGTTCCAGCCGGTCACCATGACGAAGGGCGGATCGAGCTCGATGGCGCGGCGCCACTGTTCGGCGAAGTTGGGGCCGCGGTCGATGTCGCCGGGCGCGGGAGCTTGCCTGCCGTCGTGGAAACTACGGCCGCGGGCGTTACCCTGGCTCATGTTGGTCACCTTGCCGTCGGAGGCGCGGAGGTTTTGGGCGACGGAGACGTTGACCTGCTCGGGTTTCGCCGGGTCGGTGTCGTAGCTGTAAACCTGCGGATAGGTGTTCTCCCAATGCCAGGCGTTGGGCGTGTTGATCTGCGTGAAAGGCCAGTGGGCTTTGCGG
>JANNEY010000026.1:0-6106 GCA_031379235.1 Opitutaceae bacterium
TCGGGTGACACCCGGTTGTTTACGGAACTCGGCCGCGCCATTGCGTTGCTGTCCAGTCTGGAGAAAGGCAACCGACGCACGGCTTTTAGCTACACCGATTGGTGGAAGCTGCACGTCTTGGTTTACATGATGAGGCACCCCCGCGAAGCCTACCGCACCCGCGAAGTGCGGGCGCATCTCAAAACGCTCCGCCTGCAAATCAGCTCCCAGGACTTCCGCCGCTTCTGCAAGCGCCACGGCATCCGCCGTGATGAACGCGCGGGCCGTCCTCGCATCCACACCGCCGCGCGAGCTGCCGGCTAAACGGGGGCTGGGGCCGGACTCGCCCCAGATAGGCACGGCGGCGTTCGGGGCCGCGCGTGCCGTGGCAAAGCATCGCAGGGAACGATGCGCGAAGCTCCGGCGACACCTACCGAGCCTAGCCCACCCCGCAAAAGAGCCCCTTCACCAGCAATTCCGAAGAGCATGGAACGGGTTCTAGGCATCACCTTGGAACTGACCGTTTGTAAGCGAGATAAGACGCCTATGCCCACGTCAAGCCTTGCGTTAAAGCGCGTGGCAAAGGGGAATCAGATTTACAATACCTCGGAGAATGTGAATAAATGCCGAGGTTCTGTTATGACCGCTACCACTCAAAAACGGCTTAAAGATGCCTTTCAGGGCACCACCCTCCTGCGCTCACGAGACCTGACCGCGCAAGGGTTCAACCGTGTCCATCTGCGGGAAGCAGTGCAAGCCGGGCTGCTGGAACGCGCCGGTCGTGGGCTTTATCGGCCGCCCGGTGCCGACATCACCGAAAACCACACGCTGGCCGAAGTCGGCAAACAGATTCCCAACGGCATCGTCTGCCTGCTCTCGGCTCTCAACTATCATCGTCTGACGACACAGAATCCACATGAGGTCTGGCTGGCCCTCGGCCACAAGAGTTGGAGTCCACGCGCGGGCAAGGTTGGCCTGCGGATCGTTCGCCTCTCCGGCCCGGCCCTGAACGAGGGTATCGAAACCCACACTGTCGAGGGCGTGTCCCTGCGGGTTTACAACCCCGCCAAAACCGTGGCGGACTGCTTCAAATTTCGTCACAAGATCGGCCTCGATGTGGCGCTCGAAGCCCTGCGCGAAACTTGGCGCGCGCGTCGCGCCACAATGAAAGACCTGGAGCACTATGCGCGGGTTGACCGCGTGGCCAAGGTGATGCGTCCCTATTTCGAAAGCCTGACATGAAGCCGGAACCGAAACGGAATCTGCCCGCCTCCGTTCGGCAACGGCTGCTCACGTTGAGCGAGCGCCGCAAGGAGCCCTTTGACCTCGTGCTCGTGCGCTACGGCATCGAGCGACTGCTCTACCGCCTGAGTCGTTCGCCCCATGCGGAAAAATTCCTGCTCAAAGGCGCGATGCTCTTCGCGATCTGGTCGGACGGGACCCATCGCCCTACCCGCGACGTGGACCTTCTCGGCTCCGGTCTCCATGATGACGAGACGTTGAAGGCGATTTTTACAGAGCTGTGTCGCCTCGAAATTGAGCCCGATGGCCTCACCTTCCTGCCGGAGAGTGTGGCGGCTGCGCCGATTCGTGAGGAAGCTGCGTATCCCGGCACGCGCGTCACCTTGGAAGCGCGACTGGAAAGCGCCCGGATTCGGGTGCAGGTGGACATCGGGTTCGGTGATGTCGTCACACCCGCGCCGGAAGAAGTAGAATTCCCTGTGCTGCTCGATTTTCCCGCCCCGCACCTGCGCGCGTATCCGATCTATACCGTCGTGGCCGAAAAACTCGAAGCGAGCGTTCGCCTGGGTGAGACGAACACGCGGATGAAGGACTTTTTCGACCTCTGGTTTCTCAGCCGGAAATTTCCCTTTGAAGGCGAGCTGCTGAAGGACGCCATAACCCGGACGTTCGCCCGGCGCGAAATGCCTTTGCCGGCGACGGTGCCTCTCGGACTGACCCCGGAGTTCGCCGCACTGAAGACCGCCACTTGGTCAGCCTTCATCCGCCGCAATGCCCTCGCGCCCGTTGAAATGGCCGCAACGTTGGACGCCATCCGCGCTTTCGCGTGGCCTGTGATGGGAGCCGCCGCGAATGCTGTGGCATTCAATCAACGATGGACACCCGGTAGTGGCTGGCGACAGCCTTAAAAACAGGTTTTGTGCTACGGAGAGCCCATTTGATGACCAAACAATTCCAGCATACTGCACAGCGTGCTTATCTTGAGCGGTGGAATGATGGGCATGGGCTTTATCTCTACGATAAAAGCACCGGAAAATTCACCCTAGAGCAGAGCGCGAAGAGAATTTTGGGCATCGAGAACATGCAGTCCGAGGCAATGGAAGATGCGTTCCGAAACGTGGAGAGATGTATCGGGAATACCGGCCATGTCGGTGAGATGAAAGACAATGAACTCGTGCGGTCGTTCGCCGAATGGATGGCGCTTCATCTCGTCCGAAATGCGCTGAATGCGGCTGACCTTGGCGGTAAGGATTATGCAGCTGAGGTGAGGAGACTGGGATTACATCTAGGCGCTCACTTTGGCTTTTGGATGGATTTCACCGGCGATGTTTTTATCACAGGTGACAATCCGGTCGTGCCGGTCGTGTATAATGGTGAGACCTTTTACATTGCCGCTCTCAGCCCACGGCGATGCGTCTATTTGATAGCTGAAGATAAAATCCCAGGCGAAGGGGGAAAGCCGGGCCTTATGCCACCGCGCATCAACCAGCTCATCCACAATGCGGCTTCGCGCTATTGCGTAGGTTTCGACCGAGATCTACATCTTGAAAAGGTCTAGGTTTAATGAAAACCGTGAATGTCCCGCAATGCTAGGTTAGCAAGATTGGCCCACCAAGGCTATCACTTCGCCGATTTCTCGTAATGACGCCCAGGCGTCCAAGAATCTCTCCGTGCAGCGAGAAGCGGAATCTTTTTCTGCGCGGCGCCGACAATGAAGAGGTGCTCAATCGCGTGCCAGAATTCTTTCTCACTAAGATGGCTTTTCATATCGTTCACAATGCGAGTCTCAACGACAATAGCGCCGTGCTGCTTAGGAAATGTCACGTGGTCGATAGAGGGATATAGCGAATGAGTCGGAGGTAACGTAGCGTCGAGGACCAGATCGCTGTAATAGCCCCGCACTTCTCCTTTGGCGTTCATGCACTTCATGACCGCTCGGCGTCTGTGGCCAACAGACGGACTACCGCGCCGACACCAAATTTCCCAAGCTTCAGGTAATGTCTTTTTTGAGTCTTCGTCCATACGATCAAACTTAGGAAGACGAGACTGCTTCGATCTGCGGACCGTCCTTCCCCGATGAAACGAACGTGTAGAAGGCGGCGCGGGAGCCAAGATGCCGAAACTTCTGGCGGGCCAGCTGAAACAAACGGTCGTCACAGGTTGAGAGAATGAACTGGCGCGGACCGTTGCGCGCGTCCAGCAAGCCAACGAGCAGGTCAAGGAAGGCGTAGGTATTCAGATCATCAAAATGAGTAACGGGGTCGTCCAAAAGGACAGGACAGAAGTTTGACCAAGTCTGTGAGCTGCAAGCCGTCAGAAACAGGGCAAGCAGCAGCGTTTGCTGTTGGGATTGACTGAAATAGTCGATGGGACGGAGCGGTTCTCCGCGCCGGGTGGCGCGCACGACAATGTCGCTTTTGTCGGGACTGAGGATGATGTCCTCGAAGCCGTAAACCGAGCGTAGGCGGCGCTGGATCACCGACGCGCGCGGCCCGTATTCACGGGTGAATGTGGCAATCGCTGTGTTCTGCTGGGCGCTGAGCAAAGACCGCAGTTCGTCAAAGAAGTCAGCCCACGGTTTGAGCCGCTGGCGTTCGCTTTCGGCATCGGTCTTCCGCTTATCGGCTGCGTGAATATTATCGGTTAGCCGTGAAAGCGCCGCAGCAGTCGTTGCTGCATCGAGGGCGAGTTCTAAGTTGGCCGTGCTCTCCCCAAGCACGGCGGCATCTGCTTGAAGCTGGGACTCCTCCCTCACTAGGTCCGCCAAGGCGTCTGGCGTCAGCATCGGAGAAAGGTTCGACGCTGTTAGCCGGGCTTCAAAGTCAGCAATCCATTTTTTGTCTGCCGCGATTTGAGCGCGCAAATTCTGGATCTCTGGGCGCAGGGCGACGAGAATCTGCCGGGCCGCTGCAAAGGCGGTCTTCTTCAGTGCTGCCGCTGGCTCGGCTGCCTTTAAGTCTTCGTTTACCCGAACCAATTGCGCGGCGGTCAGCCGCTCGGATTCGGCCAATTGCTCCGGGGCAATATCGAGAGACGATTGCCCGAGCCGTGGGTCGGCGCGCATACGCGAGAGTTCGGCTCGGACGCTGGTCAATGTCTTGGTCTTTTCGTCGTGCTCAAACTGTTTTTGCCGGGAAAATTGACGGTTGGTCGCGAGCGACTCACGCAACGTAGCCAGCACGCGCTGATGTTCGGCAAGCGGCGCTTCGTGCTGGGCAATCTCAGCGTTGAGGACGGTAATGCGTCGCCGCAGTTCATCCGCGAAATGTCCGGCTGGAGAATCCGCGAAGAGCCCAGTGCCTTCAACCGCACGAACGAAGGTGGTCAGGGCGGCTTCAATTTGGGTCTTTTCGGTTTGGAGGGCGGCCCGACGTTGTTCGGCCGCGAGCTTCTTGGCTGCGAGATCAACCAGGCGTTGCTTGGCGACGGCGATCTTCTCCCGGATTTGCTGGAGGCGCTGCCGTGGTTCCGAGGCAACCTCGGCATTCGAGTGGGTTTGGATGCGCTGGAGCAGTTTTTCTTTTGCTCCGTAATCGGCTGCGCAGATCGGGCACACGCCGGTGTGGATGTGCCCAGCAAGGTCGGTGAGCAGTTGCTTGAGGTCAGATTGCTGCGTCGTGACCTGTTTAATCTGAGTATCGAGGCGCTTCTCCTCCGCCGTGAAGTCATTCTGCTCCTGCGTGAGCGTGCGGTGCAGCGGTTGCAGGTCCGCGAGTTCCTTTTCCACCGCCCGCAGTGCCCCGTCCACCTCTTCAAGTCGGCGGCGTTGGTCAACGTAGCGCGGGTGGGTTTCAAGGAGCGTGGTAAGCCGTTTCAACTGCTGTTGCAGACTGGCAGACTTGATGTCCCGCTGAGAGATGGCCGCTTCGGCGGCTTGAACCTCGACCGCGAGCTTTTCCTCTGCCGTGCGCTGTTCGCGAAGCAGGGTTGCAAGGATTCCCAAGTCCTCGCCCAATTTCTTCTCGAGCGCGATTGCTTCGGTATAACGTGGCTTGGTGCTGCGAATCCATTCGAGCAACTGATTGCGGGCAGTGAGTTCCTTCAGTTTCCCGCTGTGCTCAGTAACGGTTTGGTCGGCACGCTGGCTGGCAAGTTCAGCGGCAGCGCGGTCGGATTCGGCCTTCGTCTGTTCCTGCTCTTTGGCGATAAGAGCCTGTGACCGTGTTTCAAGCTGGAGTCGGGTCGTAGGCAACGATGCCAAGTCCTTGGCGAGTTCGGTCAACCGGCGTGCTTTGCTAACGTGTTCGGCATGACGGGACGCAACGGCGGCCCGCCAACCGCGCACGACAGCCGTATCGACGGACTCCTCCTCGGCAGAAAAGCCGGCTGCGGTCAGGCGGTCCCTCACGCTTGCGATGGCTTCTTGCAGGGTGGAGGCGCTTCCATCGATTTGAGTGGGCTGACTGAGCCGTCGAAGCTCCTCCCGATCTGAGGCGGCTAGAGTTTGGGCGTCGAGGATCGTAGCGTCATGGCCGGCCATGATCTGGACCATGTGCGCATGGACTTTCTCGGTCTTGGCCACGGCATTGTTGTAGTCCTCGAAGGCAAGCATCCGCGATACGATGTCGGCGCTCAGGCGACAGTCCTTTTGAAACTCACGGGTGAGTTCCTGTTCCTCCTGGTTGAATTGATGAGTGGCGCGGAACAGCCGGACGAGATGGTCAATTCGTTCCGTGCCAGGAGAGCCCGCGCCGGTGAGGGCAGCAAGAATGGCTTTTCGGTCTTTGAGATCGCCGTTGAGCGTGGCGCGATTACGCGCTTTGACGGTGCGCTCGACGCGCATCGAAGTTCCGTTGTTCGAGGCAATCATCGTCACCGTGCTTTTCCCCGGTTCACTATCGAGGTGGGTGGCGGCCTTTTGAAATTGGCTGTCGTTGAGTCCATC
>JANNEY010000321.1:0-4309 GCA_031379235.1 Opitutaceae bacterium
CCGTCGCCGACATCAGCGCGCGCGAGGGGCTCACGGGGCCACAGCGCCAGCAGCAATTCGAGGAAGCCGCGCGTCCCATCCGGGAAAAAGAGCAGCGCCTACTCAACGACGCGCTGGCCCTGCTCGACCTCACCGCGCGCCAGCTCGCCGGCGCGCGTCAATCCCTCCTTGATGCGGTCACGCCGCGCGCCGCCGCGGGGCTCGCGGCGCAGCGGCCCGGCGCTCCGCAGCGGCTCACCGGGCTCATCGCGGCACACTTTGAGTCCGACGCCTCGGGCGCCGCCGGCGCGGGCATCGGCTCGTCGCTCGACGCGTTCCTCGCCTCGGCGCAGTTGAATTTTTCCGCCATCGTCGTGCGCGAGCGGAACACAGGGCTCGGCTTGGCCGAGCGGCTCCAACCGCTGCTCGCCACGCGGCTCGCCGCGGAAAGCACCGCCGCGTTTCAGGAGCAAGGCCCGCCGCTGCTGCCGCGCATCGCCTACGTGACCGTGCTCGATCGTGGCACGGACCCGGCGACCGGCGCGACGACGCGCATCCTCGGCATCCTCGGCATCAACCTGATCGAGGCGGGCACGCCCGCGGTTTCGGGCGACGCCGATCGCGCGTATGAAGTAATCGCGACGCGCGGCGGCGTGCACAGCGTGGCGGACAACGAGCCGCACGCGGCGGCGTGGAAGGCGCTCGGCGGGCGCGTGAGCGCGGGTCTCCTCCGCTCGGACGCCAACATGGCCCGCCTCCTCGACGCCGTGCTCGTGCGCGTCCGCCTGCCGTCGGGCCTGCTCCCCGGACTCGAGTCGATCCGCGTCGCCGGGGCCGAGAGCATCTGGCCGCTCGATGCGCCGACGACGCACGCGACGCTCGCGTTTGTCCGGCAGATGCCGTGGACGACGCTCTCCAGCGACTTCGACCGGCCGCAGGAGCTTTTCCTGCACAGCGAATTCGCCGTGCAGGTCGAGACGCAACACCCGATGCGCGCCGGCTCGCTCGAGATCGCGCTCATCGGGCCCGACGGCGAACTCGCACTCGAGGATGCCAGCGGCCAGCGCCACGCCCGGCTCACCGCGACGCGCCTCGGGGACTTCCCGCTGCTCGTGCGCACCGCGCCGATCCATCTGTTTCCCATCGGGCTGACGGTGCCAGTCGAGAAGCGCACGCCGGGGCATTTCTATCTCTGGCTGCGTTATCAGGACATGATCGTCGCCACCCTTGTCGGCCGGCCCTTCGACGACGGCGGTGCGGCGACGACCGTCGACGCGGCGACCGTGCTCGGGACGCCCGGCAACATCACGACGGTCGATGGCAAGGGCATGCTGTTTCTCGAGGCGGTGGCCGATGCCGCGCGCCTGCACAACATCGAGTTTGCCGACCTCGATCTGTCGTCGCCGACGGTCGTGGACACGATCACGCACACATTCATCACACAACTGAAGCAGGCGGAGATTCGCTTCACGCTGTTCGATCACGCGGCGATGCTGGCGCTGAAACGCGCGTTCATCGCGATGGCCGAGCGCGTGCTGGCGAACCACCGCGAGGTGCTGTCGAGCCCGGCGCGCGTGCGCGCCTACATCCCGGAGATGACCCGCATCATGATGCGCGGCAGCCGGCTCGCCTCCGACACCGGCACGACGAGAGTTTTCCCCTTGGGCTACGCGCAGGAGATTCGGATCGTCTCGGAGAAGGGGCTCACGGCCGTGGGCCGAGACTGGTTTCGCGGCCGCGCGATGGTGCCGCTCTTCCATGCGTTTCAGGACAACCCGATGTTTGCGATCTACGACGATCCTAGGGAGGCCTCCGTCTTTCTTCATGCCGCCACGAAACTGGCGTTGGAAACCCAAGTCGCCGGCCTCGAAAAATCCATCGCCTATGCCCGCGCCTGCGACGACGACGATGTGGAGGAACTCGTCGAGCTCGTCGGCGCCGGCTTCGCGCCGGTCGTCGCCGAGGTCATGCCGCGCCTCGTGCGTTCCGAACCCGATCCCCGGACCGGCCGCACGCGCTGGGTGCCCGACCGCATGGCGCGGCTCGCCGTGAACACGCTCGCCACCACGCTACAGGAACACCTCACCGCCAAGAAAGGGGCGAAGGCCGACACCGACGCCGTGCTCGCGCTGTTCACGGCCGCGAGCCTCGGCACCGGCCTCGCCGGCGGCACCGCCGCGAAAGTCATGCTTGCGATCGCGAGCGCCGCCTCGGTCGGCGTCGCCGGGCTGGACATCGCGAACCTCGAGTTCTCGCGCGCCGAGTCGAAGTTCGCCGCCCATGCCGTCGAGATCATCGGCGAGGATCGGCTCGTCTCGGACACGGCCCGGCTCGATCTCAGTGCGGCGCCCTACGTCATGTTCGCGATCTCGCTCGTCGGGCTGAAACTGGATTTCGGCGATGCGGCCAAGGCGATCCAGCTCTCGACCGCGCGGCGCGTGACCGAAAGCTCGCTCGCCCGCATCGCCGACCGCGGGCTCGACGCGCTCAAGACGATGCCCGCGCAGGAGCGCGCGATGGCGGGCGCGCTGATGACCCAGGCCAGGGAATTGCGCGCCGCCGGCAAACCGCTCGCGCCCGCGCAGCAAAGCGCGCTGCGCGCGGCCGACCGCCTCTGGTCGGAACTGCCCGACCACGCCGCGTTGCCCAGCCTCCGGCCGTTCGACCCAAAGCCGGCGCTGCATCCACTGCCCGACGAATTCGCCGACACGGCGATCGTCGCGCCACCGCAGCCGGCCGCCCGACCGGGCGCGAACCCCGTGCCGGACAACTCGCCGGGTTTTCGCAATCCCACGCCGGACGATTCGCCCACATTCGTCGGCCCGCCCAAGCAACCGACCGGCGGTGGCGCGCGACCGATTCCCGAGGAGGCGCCGACGGTGACCAATGTCGGCGACGTGAGTGGCGCGCCGCCCGCGACGCCGCCATCGCGCTTCATGCCCGACGAAAAAATCCCGAAGGGCATGCCGAAGCCGCAGACCGAGCTGGTGGCCGTGGTCGACGACGGTTTTCGCCAGGGCTACATGGTGGAGAACTACCGCATCGGCCGGCCCTATGGCGCGGGCGCCTACGCCACGACGTATGAGTTGCTCGATGCGACGGGCCGGCCCACCGGCCGCGTCGTGAAATTTTTGCGGCAGCCGTTCAAGGACGACACCGGCCAATGGCTGTCCCGGCAAAAGAAATTCACGCTGAGCGGCATGAAGACCCACGACACCTGGGACGCCACGCCGCTGCCCGAGATCATCGACCGCCTGATGGAGGGCCAGCGGTTGCTGGCGGGCCCACCCAAGATTCCCCATCTCAAGATGGCAGTCCCGCTGGAGGAAGGTCTCGCGACCGCGGGGCGCAACGCCAAGATTCCCTTCGTCGTGCAGGACGTGATCCCCAAGGACGCGGTCGTCGTCACAAAGGGCGCGCTGGAGCCGGGCCAGCAGGAAGCGGTGGCGCGGCTCTACAAGCAGCTCGCCGATCAGAACCTCGTCTGGGCCGACGGCCATCTCGGCAACATCTACTTCCAGCGCGTCGGCACCGGATGGGAGGCGGGCATCTTGGATCCCGACATGATCGTGCGGTTCGACGACCCGATCCACAGCGAGTTTCTCCGCGACCGGCTCGCCAACGTCTTTCTCAAGACGCAGGACATCGAGGCTGGCAACATGTTCAGCGTGAAGCCCCGCTACGATCAGTTCGATGTCATCGACGAGATCGAGGTCGGGCGGCCGGATGTCCTGCACCGCGTCGCGAAGTCGGCGCACGAATTCATGGCGCGGATGTTCGAGCATCGATCACTCGTGCAATATGTCGCGCTGCCGGCGGAGAGGGCCGCGGCGACCGGCGCGCGCTTCGGCTTCGAAGGCAAGGTAGACCCGGAAATCATCGGCCGCATCTTTGGCCGGCTCGAACAATACGTCGAAGTGCGGTAGCACCCCTCAACCTCACGCGCTGGCCGCCCCGGCGCGGAACACACTCGGGGTCTTGCCCGTCTCGCGCTTGACCACGACGCTCAAATACTCGCTGTGCTCGAAACCCGTCCGCTCCGCGATCTGGTAGAGCGGCAAGTCCGTCTCCACTAGGAGCTGTTTCACGCGGGCGAGCCGCACATGCAGGATCTCCTCGCGGGGCGTGCGCCCGAGCAATCTTTGAAAACGCTGCTCCAGCACCCTACGCGAAAGCGGCACCACGCGCAGCACGTCACTCACATCGATGCCTTAGCTCGCATGCTCGCGGATGAACTGCACCGCCCGAGCGACATAGCGGTCGTCCACCGCGAGCACGTCCGTCGATTGACGCGCCGCCACCCCAAGCGGCGAGATGAGGTGCGCCACCG
>JANNEY010000346.1:0-10060 GCA_031379235.1 Opitutaceae bacterium
GCGGAGCTGGCCACCCGCCTCGGTCTCACGCTGCATCGCCAGCGGAAGATCCGAATATTCGAGCACGACCACGCCGCCGTTTTGCAGGCAGAACACGCCCACTTTTTCCTCGGCGTAGGCTTTCGTGACCATCTTGCTCGACATCTCGGATCGCCGCGCCAGATGCCAGCCGAGGAACGCTGGGTCGATGCAGCGCACGAGGGGATTATCGACCTGAAAATAACTCAGGGTATCGATGCCCTCGCGGGCCATGAGATCGAGCGCACCGCTGCGTTCGAGCGCCCGGAGCGATCCCCCGTGGCCATCGGGCGAAAGCGCGATCGACGATTTCGTTTCGAGCAGGATCTTGCCCGAAAAATCCACCGCCGGCATCCGGCCCTGCCGGAAAAAATGCACGCGCGCGCGATCAAGCCCGAAATAACGGTGCTCGCCGAAGAACGCTTCAGTCGCTGCGTGATTCGCATGGCTGGTCATGATGAACCAGTGCAACGGGCGCCCATAGCGCCGGCCGGCGGCCAGAATTTTTTCGGCGAAAACCTGAAAGAGCGGTTTCTGCTTCAGCGGCGTGACGGGAAAGGTGCCTTTGGGCCCGTCGTAACCGAGCCGCGTCCCCTGCCCGCCTGCCACGGTGAACGCCGCCACGCGACCCGCGCGCAGCGCCGTTTCCCCCGTGGCTTTCGCCACCTCCCAAGCTCCGGCCGCACCGCCGTGCGCGAGATGTTTTTCATAGGGCGCGGGCGCAAGGCCGGCCAAACTTACGCCGCTCGAGGGATTTTTCCCGAGGAGCGTGCGCGTCAGCCGCGCGACTTCATCCAGATCGATTTCACCGGCATCCGCCAGCAGGCTGCGCTGCTCCTCCCCGGTGCCGCGGTCGAAGAAGGCGAAGACCTGGCCTTGTCCGGCCCGTTGAAATTTTTCGATCAGGGGGTGTGTCACCATGAGAGAGTCGTGCGCGGCAGAACGTCGGTTCAGCGCGCGGAGTCAAAGCGGAAGATTATCTCATCCGGCTTACCATTGGCGCGCTCTCGAATCACGCGCTCGAGGTAGTGCGAATCGGAGCGCAGGCGCTCCAGATTTCGCTCCTGCTCACGGAGTCGGGCCTCAGCGGTCGCGAGCTTGGATTCGAGCAGGGCCTGAACTTGCTTCAACTGGCTGTATTCCGCCCGCGCTTCCAACAGCAGCGCGCCGGCCCAGATCCCTCCTCCGGTCAGGAGCACAATGTAGAGCAGGACGATGAGGCGTTGCGACATCACGTTTTTCGCGCCCCGATCAACGGAAAGGCGGTGCGGCGAGTAAAGGACATTTCAAACCGGCCTCCCGCGGGGCTCCGTGTCGTTAATAGGCGTGCCTTCGCGATCTGCGACCCTCACGGTTATTACTCACATGTATCAGAGTTTTTACGGGTTCAAGGAGATGCCTTTCAACATCACCCCCGACCCACGATTTCTCTACCTGAGCCCAACCCATCAGGAGGCCTTGCAGCACCTCAAATACGGGGTGAACGAGCGGAAAGGTTTCATCGTGCTTGTCGGTGAGGTCGGCTGCGGGAAAACCACCCTCTGCCGCCGCTTTCTCAACGAACTCGACCCGGCCCGCTTCGACACCGCGCTGATTCTGAATCCACGCATCACCGAGACGCAGATGCTGAAAGCGATTCTCACCGAACTTGGCGAGACGGCGATCGCCCGCACTCAGCACGACCTGGTCGCGCAAGTGAACCGCGTGCTCTTGGATCGCATCGAGAAGGGGCGCGACATCGTGCTGATCATCGACGAGGCCCAGAACCTGAAGTTCGAAGTGCTGGAACAAATCCGCCTGCTCTCCAACCTGGAGACCGACAAACAGAAATTGCTGCAAATCGTCCTCATGGGCCAGCCGGAGTTGAAGGACGTGCTCGCGCGCAAGGAACTGCGCCAACTCCGTCAGCGCATCCTCGTCCACTACGAGCTGAACCCACTGACCGATTCCGACATCGCGCACTACATTCAGCATCGCCTCACGCTCGCCGGGGGTAACGGCCGTCCGGGTTTCACCCGTTGGGCGCTCCGGGCGCTGCATCGCGCGAGCGGCGGAATTCCGCGCATCGTGAACAACCTTTGCGACAAGTCCCTCCTCTCGGCCTTCATTCGCGAATCCGATGAAGTCGGCTATTGGGACGTCCGCCGCGCCGTGAAGGACATGGACAATCTTACGGCCTAGTTTCTCTCGCGCCGCCGGCTCTCGCTCCACTTTCAATCTGTCCGTCCCATGAGTTTAATCAACGATGCCCTCAAGAAAGCGCAGCGCGTGCGCAACGAGGAACCCGTGGATGTCGCCGCACCCGTCGCATTGGGCGCCAAAAATCGCATCGCCAAGCGCGGGAGTGCGCACAGTGCCAACACCACGATTCTGCTCGGCAGCGGAGCTGTCGTCCTCGTCGTCCTTTCGGTCGTCGTCACCGTTTACCTCGTCAACCGCACGCCCGAGCCGGCGGCCAAGCCCGCATCTGCCCTCGTCGCCACGGTCCCTGGCAAACCCTCCGGAAGTGAAACGACTCCGGCTGCCGTCGCGCCCAAGCTCGACCTCCCAGTCACGGCGTCAGCGACAGAAAAAGCCGGCGCTAGCACGATCGCTAGCCTGCCGCCTGCCGTCGCAGCGCCCGCCCTCACGACCACCGAGCCCTCTCCGCCTGTCATCGCCGCCGCTTCGGTTGTCGTGCCGACACCGATCATCGCTGCGCCGCCACCGATTGCCGCGGCCAAGCCCGACGAACGCGTCACAGTCTTTGTCGAATCAATCAAAGTCGCCGGCGTTCGCTCCTCGGGCAATGAGAGCCGGGTTTTGATGAACGAACGCGTCTATCGCGTGAACGATGTCGTCGAGCGCACTCTCGGTCTCAAACTTGTCGCCGTCGCCGCGGGTGCCCTCACCTTTTCCGATCCGAGCGGCGCGACTTACGTGAAGAATTTTTGATTCGCCGGTCCCTTGACTCGATTCCGCGGCTCGCAACAAGTGAGGGCATGATTCCTCGCCGTTCCGCTCCGTCCATCGCGACCCGTGTCGCCCGCCTTTTGGTTTTGCCGCTTGTCGTGGGCGCGTTCATCGCGGGCTGCGGCAAACCCGCCGCCGGTCCGGGCAACCCCAAGGTTCCCGCGGGAGCCAAGAGCTCGGGCGGCCTGCACGCACTCGTCGAAACCGACAAGGGCACGATCGAACTTGAGCTGCTGCCGAACGCTGCGCCGAAGGCCGTGGAGAATTTTCGCCTGCTCGCAGAACACGGCTACTACAACGGCGTGACCTTTCACCGGATCATCTCCGGCTTCATGCTCCAGGGCGGTGATCCCAATGGCGATGGCACCGGCGGCGAAAGCGCATGGGGCGGCAAGTTTGCCGACGAACTCCAACCTGATTCCGATCTCTACAAGCGGGGCTATCGGCGCGGCGTGCTCGCGATGGCCAACGCCGGGCCCAACACCAACGGCAGCCAGTTTTTCATCATGCACCAGGATTACCGTCTCCCGCCGGCCTATGTGATTTTTGGCCACGTGAGCAAAGGCCTTGAGGTTGTCGATGCGCTGGCCGCTACGCCGACCGGAATGGGGGCCGATGGTGGCCCGAGCCGGCCGCTCGCTCCAGTCGTCATCCGCAAGGTCTCGATTCGGCCTTGAGCACGGCGGGCCGCGGCGCAGTTTCTTCGCCATGCGTCCCCTCGCCCTTCTCGCCGCGCTCTCGCTTGCCATTGTGACCGCCCACGCCGCTCCGCTGCACGATCTCGCCGTCGCGGACATCGACGGCAAGCCCGGCACGCTCGCGCCGTTCAAGGGCCGCGTGCTCCTCATCGTCAACGTCGCTTCCGAGTGCGGCTACACGCCGCAGTATCAGGGGTTGGAGTCTCTTTTCGCGAGATATCAGGCGCAGGGCCTCACCGTGCTCGGCTTCCCGTGCAACCAGTTTGGCGCGCAGGAGCCCGGCACCAACGCCGAGATCAAAAAATTCTGCAGCACGACGTTTCGCGTCACGTTTCCGCTCTTCGCGAAGATCGATGTCAATGGCGCCAACCGCCACCCGCTTTACGCCGCGCTCGCCGGCAAGGGCTCGCCGTTTCCGGGCAACGTGAAGTGGAATTTTGAAAAATTTCTCGTCGGGCGCGACGGCGCGGTGCTCGCGCGTTTTCCTGCCGACACCGAGCCCGACGCGCCCGAATTGATCAAAGCCGTCGAAGCCGCGCTCGCCGCGAAATAGGCGCGTCGGTTTGGCCTTCGATTCGGCGCTTGCCCAGCGCCGGCCCTTGCCCGGAAGTCGGTGTGCTCCGTTCGCCGTCACGTTCGTTTTTAACCATGAAAAACCGCCGCCTACCTCCGTCATTCGTGCGCGTCCGCCTCGGCGCCGTCTTGTCCGCGCTGCTCACGCTGGTTCTGGTTTCCCGCGCTCAGGTCGCACCGGCCACCGCGACCACCCGCGCGACCAGCACCAACGAAACGGTCACCCTCTCGCCCTTCATCGTGTCGACCGAGAACGAAGCCGGCTGGTCCGCCAACGACACCCTTTCCGCCACGCGGACCAAACAGGCTCTGAAAGATGTGCCCGTGAACATCGACGCTATCACCGCTGACTTCATGGAAGACCTCGGCCTTTTCAGCGCCGACGAAGTCGCCAACTACGTCGCCAACGCCTTCGCCCCTCCCACGCTGGAAAACGACAACCAAGGCGGCGCGATTGCCTTTCGCGGTCTCAGTGGCTCCACCGCGACGCGCAATTATTTCCGGTGGTATGTCCCCAGCGACACCTACAACGTCGAGCGCATCGATTTCGGCAAGGGCTCCAACTCGCTCATCTTCGGCGATGTCGAACCCGGCGGCCAAGCCTCCGTCTTCACAAAGCGCGCTCAGATGCGAAACTTCGGCACCCTCCTCTCGCAATACAACAGCGACGGGGCCTACCGCTTCCAGCTCGATTACAACCGCAAGCTGCGTTCGAACCTCGCCGTGCGCATCAACGCCGTGCGCCGCCAGGAACGCACCTTTCAGGATGCCTCCACGTTTCAACTCGCCGGCGAGACGATCACGGCGACCTGGCAGCCGCTGAAAAACACCAACGTCCGCGTCGAATACGAGCATGGTAATTTCGAGAACGTCCGCGGTTTCGGCGGCGTGACCATCCGCGAACAATCCGCCCGGTCTCGCGCTTACACCAGCGACCGGCTCCACTACACCTCCGACGGCGAGTGGATCATCCGCGCCAACCTCCCCGCCGCCGATCGCGCCAACGGGCCCGCCGGCGGTTCGCCTTCGCTGGTCGAGGGCAGCTTCTTCGACGTGACGATGCGCAACGCCGCCGGTGCCATCATCGGCACCAAGCGTTTCGATGGTTACCCGAAACACTACAACCTCCGCGGCTCCTTCGATCGCCAAAATCGTCCCTTCGACACCGCCTCCGTCACCATCGAGCAGCGTGTCGGTCCCGTCGGCCTCGAGGTCGCCTACAATTACCAGAAGCAGACCGCGATTCGTAACGACAACTTCTTTGCGAGCACGATCAGCGTCGAGCTCTCGGGCCGCCCCTACGTCGAGACCGAGCTCGATGAGAAGCGCTTCGGCAACACCGTCCACTCATTCCGCGGCACGGCGGTTTACCTCTTCGACAAGTGGAAGTGGATGCAGCAGCTCCTCGTCGGCAGCGCCGACTACCGCGAGGATCAGGTGCTGAACTACCGCTTCAACACCTACAACACCTACAACGTCGATCGCGGCGGCACGCTCAACACCAACTCCGACCGCATCCGCCTCCGCCTCTTCCTCGACGATCCGCGCTTCTACTCGCGCGCGCTCTTCGACGCGATGAAGCCCGCCAACCTCCCCACCACGCCCACCATCACGCCGCGCTCGCTCGCGTCGTTTCCCTCGGGCACCGGCTCGACCGACGGCACGCAGTGGCGCCAGGCCTCCGCCGTCGCGTTCTCCGCGAGCGGCCGCTACTTCAAGGGCCGCGTGCTCTCCCTCGTCGGCGCGCGCCACGACTGGAACCGCAACTACGAGTATGAGGGCACGCGCACGTTCGGTCCCTACAAGGAGGAGGTCGCGCCGCCCAAGAAACAGGACGCGCTCCCCGGCGAGTATGTGCAGAACAAGCAGCTCCGCCTCGAGAACACGAGCATGACGGGCGGTCTCACCGTCGTCCTCACCAAGGATCTGAATTTCTACGGCATCTACTCCGAGTCATTCCGTTTCCAAGGCCTGCGCACCTTCGACCGCGAGCGCTTCCCGCCGATCACCGGCGTCACCAAGGAAGTTGGCCTCAAGGGCAGCTTCTGGGGCGACAAGGCCAGCGTGAACCTCGGCGTCTTCAACATCGACCGCCAAAACGTCGCCCTCAGCTGGAACTCCATCATCGATTTCACCACCGCCGAGATCGAGGACCTGATGAACCCCAACAACATCCTCCCCGGCAACCCCGCCTACAAATACGGCGAGGAGGGCACGGCCTCCGCCGCGCGCTACTACAGTTCCACGGAAAACTCCCGCGGCGCCGACGCCACGATCAACCTTCGTCCTCTCCGCGGCCTGCAGCTCCGCTTCACTCTCGCCCGCACACAGGTGACGGGTCAGCCCAACCTCGACTCGTTCCGCGGCTACTACGAGGCCGCCGTCAAGCGCGGCAACGAAGCGCCCGCGCTCCTCAACGAGGCCAAGACGCTCCTCGACTCGCTCGACATCGACCAGAAGCCGACCGGCGCGCGTGCCTCGCCGTGGTCTGCGAGTTGGGTGGTCGACTACGCGTTTCAGCGCGACACGTGGGCGCCGCTGCGCGGCGTGCGCGTGGGCCTCAACGGCTCGTGGCGCGACGACTACCTCTTTGGCATTTCCAACGGCCAGGCGCTCGGCGGCGGGGCGACGCACCTCGTGCACGGCTACGTGATGCGCGACCAGAGAATTTGGAATCAACAGGTCCGCGCCCGCGTCGGCTTCCGCAACCTCACGGACCTCGAAAACGGGAAGCTGCGCAAAACCAGCTTCACCACCCTGGCGAGCGGCCAGAACGTCTATCGCTACAGCTACGTCGTCCCGCTGCAGGTGGACGCGAGCGTGACGGTGCGGTTCTAAATTCACCGGGGCGGCCCCGAAGCTTCTCCATGTCCGAGTTTTTTCGCCGCGCCCTGCTCAGCGTTGCCGCACTGACCGTCGCAGCCGCGACGTCGCCGATCTCTGCCAACGCCGCACCTGCCACCACGCCCAAACCGGACATCCTCCTGCTCATGCCGGACCAGATGCGCGGCGATGCGCTGTCCGCGGTCGGGCATCCCGTCGTGCGCACGCCGACGTTTGACGCGCTCGCGGCGCGCGGTGCGCTGTTTCGCCGCGCTTTCAGCACGTGCCCGTCGTGTATCCCGGCGCGGCTCTCGTTGCTCACGGGCACATTTCCCGCCACGAGCGGACTTGTCGGTTACGCACCGTTCAAGAACACCCGCCCCACCCTGCCCGCGCTCCTCGCGCAGGCCGGCTACGCGACCGTGCTTGTCGGTCGCAACATGCACCAGAACCCGCCGAATCCCGACATCGGTTACACGCAGGAAATCCTCGGCTCCACCTACCTCAACGACGACGCCTACGATCGCGCGCTGCTCGCCGCCGCGCCCGAGTCCGGCGGCGTCCGCGCCACGATCGAGCGCCTCGGGCTCACGACCAACTTCTGGCAGGCGAAACCGTGGGACCTGCCCGATGCGCTGCACCCGACGGCGTGGATCGCGCAGCGCTCGCGACAGGTCGTCGCCGAGGCGGAGACCGAACGGCCGCTCTTTCTCACCGCGTCCTTTTACGCGCCCCATCCGCCCCTGTTTCCCCCGCGCGATCTGTTTGAGAAATATCTTGCCGCTCGACTTCCGGCTCCTGCGCGCGGCGATTGGGTGAATTGGGAAACACTCACGCCCGACGGTGATCGCATTGGGCATCGCGTGCGCCTCGAAGGCGAGACGCTGCGCTCCGCTCAGGCGGGATATTTTGGCCTGATCGAACAGATCGATGCGCAGGTCGCGCCGCTCATCGCCGCGTTCACCGCGCGCAGCGAGCGCGCCCGCCGCCCGTGGGTGATCATTCTGTGCGCTGACCACGGTGAACTGCTGGGCGACCACGGCTATTTTCGGAAATGCGAACCCTACGAGGGCTCGGCCAATATTCCGTTTATCGTCGCCGGTTCGTCGGACCTGAAATTCGCCGCCGGGCTTCGCCCGATGTCGCCCGTTTGCCTCGAGGACATCATGCCGACCCTGCTCGATCTCGCCGCCGTCGCGGCACCACCGCTCGACGGCGTGAGCCTCGTGTCCGCGTTGCGCGGCGCGACGGCGCCGATCCGCGCGACTCTGCACTTCGAGCACGCCAACACCTACGGCCCCGCCCAGGCCTTTCACGCGCTCACCGATGGCCGCTTCAAATATGTCTGGCGCCCCGCCGATGGTGCAGGGCAGCTCTTCGACCTCGCAACCGATCCGCGCGAGGAGCGCGATCTCGCACGCGCCGAATCCAACCGTGACGCCGTCGCCGCTTGGCGCGCCCGCATGGTGAAACAGCTCGCCAACCGTCCCGAGGGATTTTCCGATGGCCAGCAGCTCATCGCCGGCCGACCCTACCCTTCCGTCCAGAAACGCCCCGCTCCATGAATCCCCACCGCTCTTCTCTCCTCCTCTCCTTCTCCCTGTCTCTCCTTCTCGCCGGCTCCGCCGTCGCCGCGCCCGCATCGCGGCCCAACGTCATCATCATCATGGCCGACGACGTCGGCTACTCCGACATCGGCTGCTATGGCGGCGAGATTGCCACGCCGAATCTCGACGCGCTTGCCACCGGCGGCGTGCGCTTCACGCAGTTCTACAACATGGCCCGCTGCTGCCCGACCCGCGCGTCGCTCCTCACCGGCCTCTACCCGCACCAAGCCGGCGTCGGCCACATGATGGAGGACAACGGCTCCGACGCCTATCGCGGTGATCTCAACCGCCGCAGTGTCACGCTGGCCGAGGCGCTCAAGCCCGCCGGCTACCGCACCTACGTCACGGGCAAATGGCACGTCACTCCCGGCCAGAGCGCCGCGTCCCTCGCACGCACGCACAATTGGCCTTTGCAGCGCGGTTTCGACCGCTTCTACGGCACGATCCACGGCGCCGGCAGTTTCTGGGACCCGAGCGCGCTCACCAAGGACAACACGCCCATCACCGTCGCCAACGATCCCGATTACCGTCCCGCCGAGTATTATTACACCGATGCGATCAGTGACCACGCGGTGAAGTTCATCCGCGAGCACCAGCGCGATCACGCTGCGAAACCGTTTCTCCTCTACGTGCCCTTCACCGCCGCCCACTGGCCGATGCACGCACGCGAGAGTGACATCGCCAAATACCGCGGCCGCTATGACGCCGGCTACACCGCCATCCGTGCGGCGCGTTGGGAGAAACAAAAGAAACTTGGCGTAGTGGACGCCGCGTGGGGACTCGCCCCGCAAGTGGGCGACTGGGACAAAGTCGCCGACAAAAAATTCGAGGCCCGCTGCATGGAAGTCTACGCGGCGATGCTCACCGTGATGGACGAGGGCATCGGCCGCATCGTCGCGGAACTCAAACGCAACGGGCAGTTCGACAACACTCTCATTTGTTATCTCCAGGACAACGGCGGCTGCGCGGAACTCAACGGCCGCAACGGGCCTGCCACCGCGCGCGCCGCCGCACCGTCGCTCCCGCCGATGAGTAAGGACGACCCACAGTTCAGCAGCACGCCGCGCCAGACGCGCGACGGTTATCCGGTGCGCAACGGCACCGGCACGATGCCCGGACCGGCCGACACCTACATCGCCTACGGCCGCGAGTGGGCGAATGTCAGCAACACGCCCTTCCGCGAATACAAACACTGGGTCAACGAAGGCGGCATCTCCACTCCGCTCATCGCGCACTGGCCGGCCGGCATCCCGGCCCCGCGCCGCGGCAAACTCGAAGCCCAGCCGAGCCACCTCATCGATCTCATGGCGACGTGCATCGAGCTCTCCGGGGCAAAATACCCGACGGACTTTGCCGGCGAAAAAATTCAACCCATGGAAGGTGTGAGCC
>JANNEY010000465.1:0-6328 GCA_031379235.1 Opitutaceae bacterium
TCGTCGCGCTCGCGCTGGAGGGTTTCGGATTTCTTCGCGGCCTGTTCGTAGAGTCGGCGCGCCTCGTCGAGCCGACCCTCCATGACGGCCGCGCGCCGCCGCTCCGCGTCCAATAGCGCCCGCGGATCGGGCGGAGGCAGCCGGGACAGTGTGACGGTCGTTTCCTGCCCGATAAACGCACGGGACGGGCTTTCCGGGGCGAGCGCGTTGGCCTCCGCAATCTTGACGACGGAGGCGGCCGCGGCCGCGCCCTGCGCGGTCACGGCTTGGTCGAGCTGCGCGGTCGCAGCGGTGCTCACGGCCGCACGTTTCGAGGCGCCGCCGAACAGCGCCGGCTTGGCGAACCAGAGGCCGCCGACGCCGAGCACGGCGAGGGCGGCAATGAGAACGAGGGAAATCGCGGCGCGTTGTTTCATGGCCGGAACCTCACGGGGCCGGTTTCGGATCGAGCGCGAGCGCGTCGTCGACGTGGAGAATGTCTCCAAGCGTGACGTAGTCCTCGCGCGCAAGCGGGAGGGGTGCGACGCGGCCGTTGCAGGTCGTCGATCCGGCGGTGGCCTGCGTCAGCATCCCGATGAAGGGTTGCCCGTTGTTGGGAACCACAACGCGGTCCCCGATTTTTGCTTCTCTGCCGTTTTTGTAGTGCATAGGAAAAACTATTCGCGGGCTTGCTGAATCACCTTGGCCGCGGCCGCGCCGGAAAAAACGAGCGTGCCAAAGTAAACAACGCCGGACGGGATGTCGGGCAGCTTCCCGAGCGCGACGGCGAGCGAGAGCCCGACAAACACCGCGACGACGGCCGCGGTGATGACGAGCAATTGCAGGCGGACGGACGAGGGCACGCCCGGCGACTCCTCAAGGGCTTGTTTCAACCACTTCATTTCGACGGTGCGGTGATAACCTTCGCGCCAGACGGGACGATGACGGTGACCGTTTGCGGCTTGGTGCTCGTGATCTTAATCACCGGGATGCCGGGCGTAATCCCGACGGTGACGACGATGGGCGGGCTCACGGCACTGCCGATTTCATTCGTCGCTTTCGCGGTGTAGCTCCCGGCGTCGGAAACTGAAATCGAGGGAATGACGAGGAGCGGACCTTCCCCAACTTTCGCGGTGCCGCGGAACCATTCAAACGTCGGAGCCGGGACGCCATCGGCCGTCGCGGAGAACGTGACCTTCGCGCCCGGTGTCACGAGGGCGGTTTGCGGGAGGTTCGGTGGATCGCTGTTCGTCTGCGCGGCGGCGGGGAGCGCACCGGCGAGGGCAAAGGCGAAGGCGAAAAAGAAGCGGCGAAGGCGGTTCATCACCTGACGCGGGTGTCAAATGGCGGCCGGAATTAAATTTTTGTCAAAGGCCCGCGGCCGTCCTTTTTGCATTTCGGCGGAAGCCGGTGCGGACCGTTGTTCCGATGTGAAGTCCGCCGTTTGGCCGGTTCTAGGTCTCGCCCGATTCGCGCTAGCGCTCATAGTCGCGGGCTGCCACCTACCTTCATTCGTTGAACGGGGCGATTTTTTCGCGGGGCTGAAAAACTTTTCCGGTCTCGTGGCCGTGATGGCGTTTCTTGTGGTATCCGGCTTTTCAATCGCCGCCTCCTACGAACGCGACCGCGAGCAATTCTATTTTCGCCGCGCGCTTCGCATCTTGCCGCTCTATGTGCCCATCGTCACGATCAGCGCCGTTCTTCCTTTCTTTTGCAATGAGGGCGCCCTGAGTCTTGACGTGCCGTGCTACGAACAGGTTTTTTTGAATCTATGCTTCACGCAAGGTTTCATCGTTGATAGCCTGCGCTCGAATCCGGTCGTTTGGACCCTATCCTTAGAGGTTTTTTTCTATGCGATCACACCCGTCATCACCCGCCTGTCGAATCGTGCGCTGCTAGCGACCGCCTGTGCGTGCGCGTTTTGCTACGTGAATTCGAGTTGGGTCGCCTACGTGCATCACGCGGGCGCTTTGTTCGGCGTCAATGTCGTCCTGCTCGGTTGGTGTTGGATTCTCGGGTTTTGGATTTACCGGGAGCGCGGGCGTTCCGCCGAGCTTGCGCTCGCGGTCGGCGTGGTCGCTGTGACGCTGAATCATTTCTACGTGCATAAATGGTGGATTTTTTCTTGGTCAATTCCGTTCGCGGCGCTGGCCCTTGCGCAAAAAATTGAGCTGTCGCCGCGTCTCGCGCGCGCCGGCATTTTCTTGGGGGACATTTCGTATCCATTTTATCTTTCACACTTCCCGCTCTACGTCGCGCTTGACGCAATGGGTGCGCCAAAGTGGGGCGCGCTGTTTCTCGGCTGCGGCTTGGTTCTCGCGCTCGCGCTCGACCTCTTCGTCGACAAGCCGGCGAAGCGCCTTTTGCTCGGCTTAGTGCAACGACTCCCGGAGGCGTCACTGCGCGCGCTA
The DNA here is from genome assembly GCA_031379235.1 of Opitutaceae bacterium. Lineage (GTDB taxonomy): Bacteria > Verrucomicrobiota > Verrucomicrobiia > Opitutales > Opitutaceae > ER46. The sequence continues at coordinate 2,391 of JANNEY010000465.1, forward strand.
CCGCGACTGTTTGGAAAAAAGATTCGGGCCGCCTAGCGCCCCGGTGCTTTGATTAGATAGGTGCCAAGGGCGGAGCCCGGCTGGTCAGGGCGCGCGGCCCGTTCCTCCATTGTAAAGAAAATCAACCTCCGTGGGCGAGAGGACGCGCGCAAACGCGGCCACCATATCGAGCGCCCCTTGGAGTGAAAGCCCCGTCCCGGACAAGGTGCCCATGATGAAATCCGCGTTCCCGTTGTAGAGGACAAACGTCGAGCCGGGAATGGTCGCCGCCAAGGAACCGTTGATGTATGTTTTCACGTCGCCATTGCCGGCGTTAAACGTGCAAACGATGTGATGCCACACGCCGGTCGTGAATGTGATCGTGGTGCTTCGCTTGAGCGACGTAAGGCCATTGCCGCTCAAGTCCGCGTTCAGCCGATACCCGCCAGCGCCGTCGTCTTCATAGGTGATCGCATATTGCCGGTCGTCGCCGCCGATGTAGCGGAATTTGGTGATGATGGGATAAGTGGTGCCAGACGGCAGGGACGTGAGCTTCAACCAAAACGAGAAGCTGAAACTGCCCGTGAAGCTAAGCCCAACGAGCGACGCATTGTTTCGGCTCAAGGTTGAGCCGCCGGTGAAGAGGGCCGCGTTGCCAATCTTCCCGCCGACAAAGGTCACGCTGCCATTGGAGAGAATGTTTGAGCCGGCAGTATCGGTCGCATTACCGCCCGCTTCGTCCATCGGCCAGAAAGCAACTAAATCGGCGGCACCCGGATTCGGCGGAATGACAGGCGGAATCGCCGATTCGGAGAACGTCAAATCGATCACGGCGTTGCGCCCGGCATTCAGGAGCGGCGAGACGGTGATCGTGCCGTTGCTGTCGCGGACCTGGACTTTCAGCCGCTCCAGATTCGCGAGCAGGTTCATGGCGTCGCGGAGTTTCTGCGGGTTGCGGATCAACTCCACGAAACTCGCGTGACGGTCGATGGACATGGTCAGAGCTTGGTGGCGTCGAGGGTGGTGATCGTGCGGCTGAGGATCGGGCTGTCACGCCAGTTGTCCCAATCGCCGACCTCGTAGTTGATGCTCGTGTCGCCGGCCAAGATGGCGGCGAGCAGGCTGTCGGCGTCGCCTTGGAATGGCGGCAAGGGCACGTCGTCAATCGTCGTGATGCCGGGCGAGACGCCGGGCAGATAGAATTCGGTGATGCGCTTGATCCGCGTCTTGACGGTGCCGCCAGTGTAAACGCTCGTCAGCTTGCCGACAAATCCGATGAGGCCGACGCTTTCAAAGACCGGCCCGGATGTGCTGTCGAACGTGATCGTGTCGGCCGTGGCCGAGAACTTGCCGGCGGGGACAATCACCGGCGCGCCACCCTGAATCACGAGCAGCTCGTCCGCGGCCGTGATGCCGTGCGCGGCGGAATACGCGATGCGCGTCGGCGCGGCGACGCCGGTGAATTGGAGCGTGTAGTCAGCCGTGACGGCGAATTCCGGCGTCACCACGACGCTCGACCCGCCGGGCGTCAGCGAGCTCCCGTTTGCGGAGAGCGCCGGCTTCGTCATCGTGACGAGGAAAAGAATTTCGCGCGCGTCGGAGCGCAGGATCGAGGAGGAGGTGTAGCCGTTCGCGCCGGGCTGCACGACGGTCGTGCCCGTCGCGCCCACTTTGGAGAGGCCGGTGATCGCGCTCGCGAGCGTGGCGAAGCTCGCGTTGTAGGCGATGGCGCCGGTCGTCTGCCCAAAGATCGTGACGGTAAACGTGCCGCCGATAATCGCCGCGCCGAGGGGCTCCGGGAGGCCGATAATGCGGAACAGCATCTGCGTCTCGTTGAACGTGGTGACGGTGATGGCGGCCGCGCCAACCGTAAGGGACGAAGTAATCGAGCCGGCGGCGTAGGCCGCGAACTTGAGGCTAAAAGAGGCCGAGTAAACGCCAGCCGCTGAAATCGAGCCGCGGTCGGACACGCTCGCGAGGCCGTTAAGGGCGGCGGCCAAGGTCGCGGCGCTGGCGTTGTAGGCGATGGCTGCCGTCGTGTTCGCGCCGACGGTGACGGTGTAAGTGCCGCCGGTGGGGTTGTCCGCCGAGGGCGCGCCGTTTTCCGACGTGACGGCTTTGCGGCTGTAGAACTTGAATATCGCCACGGACGGATCGGGTTGGAGGACAGTGGCGCCGCCGATGACGGCGGGGAATGTTCCGCTCAGGCTCGGCTTGGTGACGAACATGGAGTCGAGCTCGACCTGCAAGAGCGGGATTCTTGAATACGTGCGCGTGAAGGTAGCCAAGTCGCCTTGGAAAATCTCCGGCTTGCTCTCGGCGATGAGATAGAAGCCGGCGTTTTCCGGGTCTTCCGTGCCGCGCACCGTGGGCGTGAACCGGCCTTGGTCGACGACGTAGGTGGCGGAGTAGATGGCCGTGGTGAGGTCGCCAAGATGCGCGAACGGATATTCGCGCGGCGTGCGCGAGATGCGGAGCGGCGTGCCGTAGTAGCCGTCGACGTAGGTGGGGAAGGAAGGCGCGGGCATGGTCAGCCAAAGAGGTTTTTCAGCCGGTCGTTGATGTCTTGCAAATTGCGGGCGGACTGTGTCGCCGCCGTCTGTTGCTGCGCGAATTGCGAAATCAGCCGGTCGAGCACAGTGGGATCGAGGTTGGAGAAATCCGAATAGACCTGGCCCGCGCCGCCGCGCGAGAAAGAGGAGCGCACGCCTTGGCGGAGGCGCAGCTCGCCCTCGGCATTGTTGGCTTCCTGCTCCAGCCGGCCGGCTTCCACGCGCTCAATGTAGGAGACCGGCCCGCCGACGACGGCGGGATTGCGGAGGTCGCGCGCGCGTTGCCGGTTGCGGCGCACGATTTCCTCGAGCGCGTCGTCCCCGGCGTTGGCAAAATCCGCGCCGGTGCGCGTCGCGGTGCCGATGATGGGTTTGGCGGCGCGCTCCAATTCGGCGAAGGCCGCCTGCTTCCGCTTCTCCTCTGTCACGCGCTTCTCTTCCTCGACCTGTTTTTCGGTCAGCTCTTTCCGCGCCTTCGCCAGCGCGTTGCCGTTTTCGAGCAACGCCACGTCGGCCGCCAGCGTGTCGACGCCGGCTTTCTTGAATTTCAAAATCGCCTCTTCAATGCCCGCCCGTTCCGTGACGAGCACGGCAACTTTTTCCTCGTCCGCGAGCGCCTCGAAACGCAATTTCAGCAGTTTGTCGGCGAGCTCGATGTGCTTGTCCGCGGCCTTCGTGGCGTCGTCGTCCGTCTTCTTTTTCTTCTCGGCATTCTCTTTGTCCAACGCGCCGAATTCCTTGAGCAGCCCGACTTCCTGCCTTTGGGTTTCGAGGTGAAGTTTGCGTTTGGCGAGTGCGTCGCCGGTGGACTCGGCCTCGGCCGCGCGCGCGAGCTTCACCTGCTCAATCGCGACATTGATTTTCTCCTGTGTCGTCAGTCCCTCCAGCGCGAGGCGGTCGCGCTCCCGGTCGAGTCCCACCAACTCCTCGGTGATTTTCTTATGTTCCGCCTCCGTCTTCTTCCGCACCTCCGCGATTTCAACGAGCGTCTTTTCCACGGCGGCGGCGCGTTCCTCGTTGGCAATCGTGACGGCGACACCGTCGCGCGCGAAAAGGAAGAGGGTGCCAAAGGCTTCGCCCGCGCGATTGACCCAGCCAAGGAGCTGCGCGCCCAATCCGAGCGAGGCTTGTTTCGCTTCGTCAAGCCCCGCGCCGAATCGTTTCACCGCGGCGGTGTTGTCGTCGAGCGGACCTTTCAGGTTCTCGGCGTAGTCGATTACGCTCTTGAAAAACCCGACGACGGCCGCGCCGACGCCGCCGAATTCGATCACGTCCTTGAAGCCCTTGAACCCGCGCTTGATTTCGGCGGCCTGTTCGTTGGCGGCGCGCGCCGAGGTTTTCAGGTCCGTGATGTCGAGCCCGATGCTGTAGAGGAGGTCACTCATGACGCGGCGGCGGCCGGCGCCG
>JANNEY010000616.1:0-14114 GCA_031379235.1 Opitutaceae bacterium
TGACACCGAACTTCCCCCGAGCACGTCGAATCTGATCACAGTGAACAATGTCGCGATCAAGGCGTGGAGCGCGAAAACCGAAAAAGTGCGGCTCGAATATTACTTCGAACGCGTGGGCCAAATTTCAGTGGGCGCGTTCCGGCGCGATTTCAAAAACTTCTTCGGCAGCACCCGCTTTGACGCCACACCGGAGTTCCTCGCCCTGTATGGCCTGGATGCCGGAACCTACGATCCCTTTCTCGTCTCGACGCAGTATAACATCGCCAGCACCGTGCGGATGACCGGCCTCGAGTTCGACTACAAGCAGGCGCTCACGTTTCTCCCGCGGTGGGCCCGCGGCGTGCAAGTGTTCGGGAACGCCAGCGCCGTGCGGGTGACCGGCGATGCCGCGAGTAATTTCAATGGCTTCGTGCCACGGGTTTATAACTGGGGCACCAGCTTGACCAGGGAGCGCTATAATTTCCGAGCCAACTGGAGTTACCGCGGGGAGACGCGCGGCGGCGCCCAGACCGGACGGAGTGTCGAACCCGGCACCTTTAGCTATACGCCGAAGATCCTGAACGTCGAATTGCAGGGCGAATACCACCTGCGTAAAAACCTATCCGCGTATTTCACCGTCCGAAACCTGCTGGCGGCCCCCGAGGACGGGAAAATCTACGGTCCGAGCACTCCTCTCGTGGCGCGTTTTCAGAACCGCAATGACATCGCCTCGGCGTGGACCGTTGGCATGAAGGGTTCTTTCTAGAATCGGTGGGGCGGATGCTAACCCGATCTGGAAATCTGAAAGCTCGAGATTCCATCAGCAACACCACTGCCCTACCGACGAGACCGCGCTTCGCCGCGCGGCCCAAACTCGCGCACAGGATGGCTAGGTGCGTAGCCCGACAATGCTATCACCCAGAACTACGCTTCGCCGCGTTGCCGTGCACGCCAAGACACGTCTACACTCCTCATGATGAAGTCGTCCTTTCGTATCGCCTGCGCGCTCGGCGTGTTTGCACTCGTCATCGCCTGCGCCCCCGCCTTCGCGGAGTCCGCGACCAAGACCGGCACGCAAGTCATCCTCCTCGGCACGGGCACGCCGAACGCAGACCCCGCGCGCGCCGGTCCCGCCACCGCCATCGTCGTCAACGGCGCGGTCTATCTCGTCGATTCCGGACCCGGCATCGTGCGCCGCGCGGCCGCCGCCAAGCTCCCCATGCCCGCGCTGAAGCATGTTTTCTTCACTCATCTGCACTCGGATCACACTCTCGGTTTCCCGGATTTGATTTTTTCGCCGTGGGTCTTGGAGCGCACCGCCCCACTTGAAGCCTACGGTCCGCCCGGACTCCGCGCGATGACGGATCACCTCCGCGCCGCGTGGCAGGAGGACATCGAGATGCGCCTCGACGGCGGCGAGCCTTCCAACAAAACCGGCTGGCGCGTCAACGTCCACGAGATCACCGCCGGCGTGGTTTACCGCGACGCCAATGTCACGGTGAAGGCGTTCGCCGTCCCGCACGGGACGTGGAAGCACGCTTTTGGTTTTCGTTTTGAAACCATCGACCGCACCATCGTCATTTCCGGAGACACCACCTTTACCCCGGAGATGATCGAGCAGGCCCGCGGCGCAGATGTGCTCGTGCACGAGGCCTACTGTGAGTCCGGCCTAAAGACCCGCGCGCTGCCTTGGCAAAAATACCACGCCGCGTTTCACACCTCCTCGAGCGAGGTCGCGCGCATTGCCCGCGAGGCGAAACCCAAACTCCTCGTGCTCCACCATCTGGTCCTCTCCGGCCAGCCCGCCGAACAGGTCTTGCGCGAGGTCACCGCCGGCTACACGGGAAAAGTCGTCATCGGCCAAGACCTCGACATCTACTAGGCCGCTTGCGGATCTGAGGATCCTGAAACCCCGGCTTCCGTTCCGTCTTTCCCTCCGCGCTCAGCACCTCGCGGACGAGCCGTTCTCCCGCTTCAGCTCGCGCGTCATCAGCGCGGCGAGCGCAGCGGCGGGATGTTTTTCATCGAAGAGAATCGCGCGCACCTCACGCAGGATCGGGGCGTCGATGTTCCGCTGCGCGCAGAGTTCGGCAAACGACTCGGCGGTCTTGTAGCCCTCGACGACGGTCTTGCGGTGTGCGATCAAATCCGCCGCGCGTTGGCCTTCGCCGAGACGCTGGCCGAATTCGCGGTTGCGGCTCCAGCCACCGTAACACGTCGCCACAAGATCGCCGAAGCCGCTCAGCCCGGAAAATGTCTCCGCGCGCGCACCAAGGGTCACGCCGACGCGCACCATTTCGGCGAGCGCACGGGTGAGGAGCGCCGCCTTGGTGTTGTCGCCAAGCCGCAGGCCGTCGCAACAGCCAGCGGCAATCGCATAGATGTTTTTCAGGCAGCCGCCAAATTCCACCCCCGCCAGATCGTCACTCGTGTAAACGCGCAGCGTCGGGCCGCTGATCGCGGCCTGTAAGGCCCCGGCACCCGCCCCCGTCGTCGCCAGCACCATCGCCGACGGGTCGCCCCGCGCCACACCGAGCGCGTTCGTCGGCCCGGTGAGCGAACCGACCACCGCGCCCGGCAACACCGACGCCATCACTTCCGAAGGCCGCAAATGGGTGCCGAGTTCGAGGCCCTTCGCCAGACTCACGACGATCTTTGCCGCGCCGACGCGAACGCAGGTCGCACGGAGCGCCTGCGCCGGGCAGGCCAGCAACACCACATCCGCCTCGCGCACCGCCGCTCCGAGATCGGCGGTCACGCGAATTTCCGACGGCAGACTGAGCCCGGGAAGGTAGTCCGCATTGAGCCGCGTCGCGGCCAGCGCTTCCGCTTGGTCCGCACGTCGCGGCACCAACACGACCGCCTGTCGCGCCCGCGCGAGGTGCAGGGCAAACGCCGTGCCCCAAGCGCCTGCGCCGACGACGACGAATTTCATGGGGCCGGTTTAACCACGGATGGACACGGATGGACACGGATATTTTTCCCGTCTCTGAATCCGTTTTTATCCGTGTCCATCCGTGGTTGAAAATTCCTACTTCAGAAACGCCGGCACTTTTTCGCCGACGATCATCTGCTCGAAGGTTTCGCGGGCGTTGATGAGCTCAAACGCACTGCCCTTCACCAACACCTCGGCGGCCATGCCGCGCGTGTTGTAGCGGCTCGACATCGTGTAACCATAGGCACCCGCACTCATGAACGCGACGAGTTCGCCCTCGCCGACTTCCTGCAGCTGGCGGTCCTTGGCGAAGCAATCACCGCTTTCGCAGATCGGGCCGACGATGTCGGCGGTCAGCGACCGACGGGAGGAGTCGCGGTGCAGCGGGACAATCTCGTGGTAGCTGTCATACATGGCCGGGCGCACGAGATCATTCATGGCGGCGTCGACGATCAGGAAGTTTTTCCCGGCGCCGCGCTTGAGGTGTTCCACCCGCGCGAGGAGCACGCCGGAATTGCCGACCATGAAGCGGCCGTGTTCGAGGAGTATTTTCAGGCCGAGGGGCTGAAGCAGCGGCACGAGCGCCGCCCCGTAGGTCTCAGGCGTGAGGGGACGCTTGTCGGCCGGCTGCGCGTCCCACCAAGCCTGCTGGCCGCTGGCCAACGCGTCCTTATAAACAATACCCATGCCACCACCGATGGAGAAATAGGTAATGCCGTATTTTGCCTTCAGCTCGGCGGCAAAAGGCCCGACTTTCTCGACCGCTTCGACAAACGGCGCGACTGAAGTGAGCTGCGACCCGATGTGCATCTGCACGCCCTTGATTTGGAGGTTCGGGTATTTCGCGGCGGCCTCGTAGGCCGCGGTGGCATATTTCAGCGGGATGCCAAACTTGTTGTCGCTCTTGCCCGTGGTGATCTTCGCGTGCGTGTGGGCGTCGACGTCAGGGTTGACCCGGATCGCGATCGGGGCCTTCACCCCGAGTTTGCCCGCGACGTGATTGATGCGCGCCAACTCCGCCTCGCTCTCAACGTGGAAGGAGAAAATGCCGTTTTCCAGCGCCAGCTTGATCTCGGCCTCGGATTTGCCGACCCCGGCAAAGACGCTCGACCTCACGTTGGCCCCGGCGGCGAGCACGCGGCGGATTTCCCCGCCGCTGACGAGGTCGAAGCCCGCCCCGAGGTTCGCGAAATGCCGGAGGAGCGCGATATTCGAGTTGGCCTTCATCGCGTAGCACAGCTGGGCATCCAGCCCGGCGAGACCGCGCTGAAGCCGGCGGAAATTATCCTCCATCGTCGCCGCGCTGTAGACGTAGGTCGGCGTGCCATAGAGCTTGGCCACACCGGCGAGATCGACGGATTCGCAATGCAGGTCGGAGCCGGAGTAGTGGAAGTGGTGCATGGAAGCGGTGCGTGAAAAGAAAATGACGTGAAAGTCCGACGGTAGCGGCTTTCCCCTTGAAAAAACCACTTCAAATTTCGACAACCGCACTGTGCTGCGCGCGCTGCTTAACCTCTGCCTCCATCTGCCGTTCCGTTTCGGGCGGCGGCACGGACCGCGGGGCCGGTTTAGCGATCCGCGATTCGTGAGTTTCATGGCGAAAAACAACCGCCGGACGCTCGACACCGATCTCCGCGACGCGGTGCTACAGGGCCGGAAGGCGATGAAAAATTGCCTCCGGCTGGGGCTCGCGCTCGGAGCCGCCTGGGTGGCGTTGGAAAGCGCCCGCGCGCTCTCGGTATTCTGAGCGCAAACCGGCCAGCGTCGGCCGCTGAAAACGAAACGGCCCCCACGCTCACGCGCAGGGGCCGCCTCCAGTAGAACCGACGGGCCCCAATCAGGCCGCCAGTCCAAATCGTTCTTTGCGGATGCGCACGGCCGCCATGGCGCGTTCCATCCGCCGCACCCGCGGCTGGCGCGCGTAATCGGCGACAATAATGGCCGAGAAGCCGAGGGCGAAGAGCAGGGCGCCCGCGATAACAAAGCCGGCCGGGAGCAGGAAAAAGGCCGCGGGCGCAGCGAACGCGGCAAGGAAGGAGAAACTCGTGATAATTTTCATGACGTGCAGTGATTTTAGTTACCCGAAAAACCCGGCACGCGGCGCAAAGTTACAAAAAAAGACGCGACCTGTGGATCGCGTCTGAAAAATGCGGCTGGTGACCGCGGGCATTTCTCCCCCGTCAGCCGGCTCCGCTACCCGAGGCGCTGGACACCGGTTGAAACGCCGCCCGGATCGTGGCCCCAAGGTAGTCGCGATTCATGCGCGCGATAAAATCGTGCGAGATGAGTTTCGGGCACGCAGCGCTGCACTCGTATTGATTGGTGCAATTGCCAAAGCCCGCCGCGTCCATCGTCGCGACCATCGCGAGCACGCGCCGGTCGCGTTCGGCCTGGCCCTGCGGCAGCAAGCCGAGGTGGGAAACCTTCGCAGCGACGAAGAGCATCGCGCTCGCATTTTTACAGGCGGCCACGCACGCGCCGCAGCCGATGCATTGCGCCGCGTCCATCGCGAGGTCGGCATCACCCTTCGGCACGGGGAGCGCGTTGGCCTCGGGGGCCGAACCCGCGCGGGCCGTGATGAAACCACCCGCCTGCTGAATGCGGTCGAACGCGCTGCGATCGGTGATGAGATCCTTGATGATCGGAAACGCCTCGGCCCGGAACGGCTCAACGGTGATCACGTCGCCATCGCGAAACGAGCGCATGTAAACCTGACACGTCGCGACGCCTTTGCCGGGACCGTGGGGCTTGCCGTTGATCGTGCAGGAGCACGTGCCGCAGATGCCCTCGCGGCAATCGTGCGCAAAGGCAATCGGCTCCTCGCCCTTCAAGGTGAGTTCGTCGTTCACGACATCGAGCATCTCGAGGAACGACATGTTCGGATTCAGGTGGGCCGACTGGTAGTCGACAAACTTGCCCGGAGTTTTCGGTCCGGCCTGACGCCAGACACGGAGCGTGATCGAAATGGGCTGGGTGGAGTTAGCGGAAGCGACCATGGGGAATTCGTCAGCGGGTTATTTGTAATTGCGCACGCTCATCTTCACGAACTCGTAGTTGAGCGGCTCGACGTTACGGATCGGGGTCTGCCCCACGCCTTGGAATTCCCAGGCGGCCACGTGACCGAATTTCTCGTCGTCGCGTTTGCACTCGCCGTCGGCGAATTGGTATTCCTCGCGGAAATGACCGCCGCAGCTTTCCTCGCGCGTGAGCGCGTCGCGGCACATGAGTTCGCCGAGTTCGATGAAGTCGGCGACGCGACCGGCTTGCTCGAGGGACTGGTTGAGCGTGTCACCGGAGCCGGGCACGTTGACCGTGGCGTGGAACTCTTCGCGCAGCGCGGGGAGTTTCTGGAGCGCGGCTTCGAGGCCTTCCTTCGTGCGCGCCATTCCGCAATGGTCCCACATGATCTTGCCGAGGCGCTTGTGGAAATGGCTGACGGTCTGCTTGCCCTTTGTGGCGAGGAAGCGCTTCGACATCGAACTCACGTTTTCCTCGGCGGCCTTGAACTCCGCGGAGTCGGCACTCGGCCGTGAGCCGGGTTTCTGGCCGGCGAGATAATCGCCGACGGTGTAAGGAATGACGAAGTAGCCGTCGGCAAGGCCCTGCATGAGCGCGCTCGCGCCGAGGCGATTCGCGCCGTGGTCGGAGAAGTTCGCCTCGCCGAGCACGAAGAGGCCGGGGACGTTCGACATCAGGTTATAGTCCACCCAGAGGCCGCCCATCGTGTAGTGGACGGCGGGATAGATGCGCATCGGCTGCTTGTAGGCGCTCTCGGCGGTGATCTCGTGGTAGATGTCGAAAAGATTGCCGTAGCGCTCGCGCACACCGTTTTCGCCGAGGCGTTTGATCGCATCGGAAAAATCAAGGTAAACGCCGAGGCCCGTCTCACCGGCGCCGCGCCCTTCGTCGCACATGCGCTTGGCGGCGCGGGAGGCGACGTCACGCGGGCAGAGGTTGCCGAAGCTCGGGTAGATGCGTTCGAGAAAATAATCGCGATCAGACTCGGGGATGTCGGCAGGATTTTTCTTCGCGTCCTCTTTTTTCTTCGGCGCCCAGATGCGACCGTCGTTGCGGAGCGATTCCGACATGAGCGTGAGCTTCGACTGGTAGTCACCGCTCACGGGGATGCACGTCGGGTGAATCTGCGTGTAGCACGGATTCGCCATGCACGCGCCGCGCTTGTAGGCGCGCCAGATCGCGGTGGCGTTGGACTGCCGCGCGTAGGTCGAGAGATTGAACACGTTGCCGTAACCACCGGTCGCGAGGATCACGGCGTCAGCGGTGTGGCGTGTGACTGCGCCGGTGACGAGGTCACGGATGATGACGCCTTTCGCGTGGCCGCCCACAACGACGAGGTCGAGCATCTCGGAGTTGGTGTGCAGCTCGACGGTCCCCGCGCCGACGGTGCGCGAGAGCGCGGAGTAGGCGCCGAGGAGGAGTTGCTGGCCGGTCTGGCCGCGCGCGTAAAACGTGCGCGAGACCTGCGCGCCGCCGAAGGAACGATTGGCGAGCAGGCCGCCGTATTCGCGCGCGAAAGGCACGCCCTGCGCGACGCACTGGTCGATGATGTTGGCCGAGACCTCGGCGAGACGGTGGACGTTGGCTTCGCGGGCGCGGTAGTCGCCGCCCTTGATCGTGTCGTAGAAGAGACGGTAAACGCTGTCGTCGTCGTTCTGGTAATTCTTCGCGGCGTTGATGCCGCCCTGCGCGGCGATCGAATGCGCGCGGCGCGGGCTGTCGTGAAACACGAAGCACTTCACCTTGTAGCCCATGTCGGCGAGCGACGACGCAGCCGAGGAACCGGCGAGGCCGGCACCGACAACGATGACCTCGTATTTCCGCTTGTTGGCGGGATTGACGAGCTTGATGTCCACCTTGTGCTTGCGCCACTTGTCGGCGAGCGGACCGGAGGGAGTTTTGGAGTCGAGCGTAGCCATGGGGTGCGCGTGCCGTGCGGGTTGAACGGTGAAGGTTGAAAGTTAAGGGACGATCAGCGCGTGGCGGCGGCACTCGGCGGGCGCGGCTGGAGTTTACCGGCCAGCACGGCCCCGGGAATCGCGAGGTTGCCGAGGAAGTAGACGAGGCAGAAGGCCACCGTGACGCGGCGCAAAAAACCGGCCCACTTCTCACTGCGCAGGCCCACCGTCTGGAACATGCTCTCAAAACCGTGCAGCAAGTGCAGCGTCAGCAGGCCCACCGCGACGATGTAGAAGACTGCGATGACCGGGCTCTGAAATCCGCGGATCACCATCGTGTGCACGTCGAGCACCTTGGCGTCTGCCGCGACGACCGGAAACCCGGCGACGCGGTATTCGTGCTGCATCGTGTAGCGCGGCAACGCTTCCTTGAACGTCTCGGCCTGGGCACCACCAAAGGTGAAGTGCGCAAGATGGTAGAACAAAAATGCGAGCACCACGAGGCCGGTCCAGCGCATGGCGCGCGAGGCGAGCGTGGCGCGGAGGGTGATTTTCACGCCGTAACCCTCCGGGCCGCGCGCCTTGTTGTTCTCCAGCGTAAGCGCAGTCGCCGCCCAGATGTGAACCAGCACCGCGCCGATCAAGCCGAGGCGCGCGACCCAGAGCAGCGGCCCGAGGTTGTGCAGGAATTGGGCGTAGCCGTTCAGATGATCGGGGTCTTGGAAAACCTGGAGATTGCCCACGAGGTGCCCGATCACGAAACCGATCAGGATCACGCCGGTGACGGCCATGAGGATTTTCCGGCCAATGGAGGAGCCAAAGAGGGAGCCGACGAGGTTCATCGCAAAAGATCGCTGTGGGGAAGGAAGCGCAAGGCGGCGAAAAAGTCACCGACTGGCCCGACGAAGTAAAGAGGCACGTCTCCCATGGCACGCACAATTAGCGACCCTTACCTTTTTGAGAAGGTGGGCGAGTTGCCAGAGCCGCGCCGAAGTTTGCGAAGCAAGCCAGCCTACTTCGTCAGCGGCTTCAGCAGGGCGAATTTCCCACTCGCTGCCGGCGCGATGAACTTCCGCCGAAACGCGTTCACCCGCGTGCCACCCCCGAGCAGTTGCGCGAGCGCGGTCTCGACCGCCGCATGGTCCGCGGTGTCGTCGGCGACATAGTGAAAGTCCCAACGCGTCTCGCCCGTCTGCACCAGCGAGTAGTGCCAGCATGCAAAGTTCTCGGGCAGCACCGCATCGACGTCGGTGGGCGAAACGAGTGAGCCATCGGCGCGGAAGTGGAGGTTGCCCTCGCGGCCGAGCAGGCGGAAGCCCGTCGGAAATTTCTGCACGATGTCACCGGTATGGTAACGCAGCAGCGGCATCGCTTCACGATCGCGTGTCGTCACGTAGATTTGGTAAACATCCTTCAGCTCAGCCCCCTGGCCTGAGCCTGTCGAACGGCGCCAGGGCACAAGTTCGATGAAGGCGTTGGCATCGATCACCTGTGAGTTGTCCTTGAAGGCCTCGCCGACGAACAGGTAGCCAGCCTCGGTCGAGCCGTAGAGATCGACCTGCGCCGCCGGGAAAATCTCCGCGATGCGCTTGCCGTGCTGAGTGCTGGCCTTGCCATAGGTGAGAATCACGGCCCGCACACTCGGCACCGTCACGCCGCGCTTCTTCGCCGCACGCGCCAGCAGCGAAAGATAAACCGGCTCGCCTTCGATCACCTCGGGCTTGGTCGCCTGCAACTCGCGCACGATGCGGTCCCATTCGCCTTCGGGAAACGCAAAGGGATCACTCGAAAGATTGAGGTAAACCACGCCGTCAAAATAGCGGTGCGGAAACGGGTGATCCTCGTAGGGACACAGGTTGCTCGAGCATCCCACCGGCGCGAGGACGCACTTGCGATAAGGCCGGTCGGCGAATTCTCGGAGGATCGGCGAGGCGCGATAAGCACGTGCCGTCTGCGCGTTCCACCAGCCGTCTTCCATAATGACGGTCATCGGCGCCTGAGTGGTGCCGCCCGTGCTCTCGTATTCGAATTTTTTTTCCGCCAGCCCGCGCTCGATTACGGCGTAGTCGGCGAAGAAGGCCTGATGACCGCGTTCGACGATCTCCTTTTTGGTCAGGGTCGGAATCTCCGCGAAGCACGACCACTGGAGCGGCTCGGAGTGGAGCGGAAACCGCGTTCCGTAGAGCGGGCTCCGCGCGTAGATCTTGCGCACCTCCCGCTCCAGCGCCCCAGGCACGAATTCACGCGGGGCAGTGCCGAGGGATTCAGGTGGGTTGGCGAAGAGCGGTGCAGGCATGGACGAAGTCGCAGGGAATAGGAGGTGCCGGCGAAGTCAAACGTGGCTCCTACTCTAGCCTTTTCGTCGGGCCCGCCAGTGTGGTTCGAAGAGCATCAGCGCATTCAGCACCAATGCGTGAAAAATCCCGCCCGAGTGCGCGAGTGCAAAGACTTCCTCGACCGGTTTCGTCATCACGGCGATCTCCTCGTCGGCATCCCACTCCGTGGCGTGCGCGCGCACGGCGGCCTCGACGAAGACGAAGTGACAGCGGTTCGACTGAATCGCCGGATTAGGCCGCACCGTGCCGATCAATTTCGCCGAAGCGCCGGAGAACCCCGTCTCCTCGCGAAGCTCGCGCAGACCCGCGGCCACGGGATCTTCGCCCGCGTGATCGATCACGCCGCCCGGAATCTCGAGCGAGAAATCGTCGATGCCGTAGCGAAACTGTTGGACGAGCACGATGTGATCATCGGGCGTCAGCGCGACCACGTTCACCCAGTCGGGCGACTGCATGATGACGAAGTCGCGCTCCGTGCCGCGGCCCGGATGCCGGTAGCGCGCGCCGAGGACATCAAAGACGCGCGTCTTCAGCCTCGTATCCTGTCCGAGTTTTTCCCAACGCGCGGGACCGGTTTTCGGCGTTTGCATGGTAAAATAAAAATGCCTCCCGGCCCGAGGCGCGAGAGGCACTTTGAAAAAAATTGCGGAGAAATTACTTCTTCGCCGGCAGCTTCAGCTTTTGGCCAACCTTGAGCTTGGTCCAATCCACGCCGGGATTGACCGCCTGCAGATCCTTGAGCGCGACGCCATTGGCGCTCGCGATCTTCGTGCCGCCGTCACCGGACTTGACGATATATTCGTTCGGACCGGCCACTGCGGCCTCGCCGCCTTTTTTCCCGTCCTTCGCAGCGACGGCCGGCTTCTTGGCCGATTCCTCGATCTTGGTCACGGTCGTAACCAGATTCCGGATAGCCTCGCTGATTTCGTTGAAGCCGCTTTGGGTCTGCTGGCGGAGCGCCCCCACATCCTTGCTCGTCCGGTCCGCGGCGGCGGACGCGGAATTCGCCGCTGCTTCGACCGCCTCGACGCGCGCCAGCTTGTTGTCGTGGTCGGCAAGCCGGGTGTTCACCTTTGACAGGGTGATGGCGGCATAGCCGCCGAGCAAAAGAGCGATGACGCCAACGATAATGGCGCCGACCGGGAGCATGCTGTTGTTTTCGCGAGAAATAGTGTCCATGGAGGGAGGAAGAAGTCGGCAGAAGAAAACGGTTTGGTAGGCGATGCAAGAAGAGATTGTCCACAACGTGCTCACCTCCGTGCCTCGCCCGAAAAAATCCGCGCCCGGCTTCGATTGTTTTGAGGTTCGAGACAGTCATTGACTCTGTCCCGCCAAGGCCAACGGTTCCGCGTTCGTCGTTCCGGGGTGTAGCTTAGCCTGGTAGAGCGCCTGGTTTGGGACCAGGAGGTCGCAGGTTCGAATCCTGTCGCCCCGACCACGACTCGGCCGCGCGTTGATTACGACAACGGCGGCATGGACATCCGGTCGCCACCTTGGTTGAACCGCCTCATGCGTTTCAGCCTTCTTGCGCTCTGCAGCTGCTGTGCTCTTCAGGTTGTCGCACTCGGGCAAAACCTCCCGCCCGCATTCACGGCCCACCCCGCTTCCATCGCGGCCTTCGTCGGCGAAGCGGTCACGCTGAGTGTGACCGTCGAAGGTTCGGCCCCCGCGGCGCTCCAATGGCAGAAGGACAGTTCACCCATTCCCGGTGCTGTTAACCCCACCTTCACTCTCGCCGCCGCGCAGCTCACTGACACGGCACTCTACAATGTCGTCGCGACCAACTCATTTGGCACGACCACGTCTTTCTCCGGGTTGGTGCTGGTTTCGAAGCGCCCGCAGTCGATTGCGTTTGTGCCCACAGTTACGACGACCGCGGCCGGGTCGGGTCTCACCTTGGCCGCCACCGCCAGCTCTAGTCTGCCGGTCACTCTCACCTTGGTCTCCGGCTCCGCCACGCTCAACGGCCCGACCCTCGTCGGCTTGGGTGGCAGCGTCGTGGTGCGCGCCGCGCAAGCGGGTAACGACTTCTACGCCGCCGCCGATCCCGTTGATCGCACGTTTTCATTCCTCGTCGGCGTGCTGTCGCCCTTCATCACGAGTCCGCCGCTCGATCAGACAGTCACCGCCGGCGCGGCGATCAGGCTGCAAGCCGCCGCCATCGGCACCCCCGCGCCCGCATATCAGTGGCAGAAAAACGGCACTGATCTCGCGGGTGCGACCAACCCTGCCCTAATCTTCGGCTCCACTACGCTCGCCGACACCGGCCGCTACACCGTCACTGCGACCAACCTCGCCGGCACGG
Source organism: Opitutaceae bacterium (assembly GCA_031379235.1). Classification (GTDB taxonomy): domain Bacteria; phylum Verrucomicrobiota; class Verrucomicrobiia; order Opitutales; family Opitutaceae; genus ER46. The sequence continues at coordinate 12,472 of JANNEY010000616.1, forward strand.
CCAGCGCTGCCGCCACGCTCACCGTGCGCAGCGCGCCGGTCATCGACACGTCACCGGCCAGCCGCACCGTTTCCGCCGGGGAGAGCGTGACGTTTACCGTCGCCGTCACGGCCGTCCCCGCGCCGACCTACCAATGGCGGAAAAACGGCGCCGTCATTCTTGGCGCGACGCGCAACACCTTCACCCTCGCCAGCGCGCTCACGACCGACGCCGGCCGCTTCGACGTCGTCGCCACCAACACGCTCGGCTCGACCACCAGCGCCGCCGCCACGCTCACGGTAACCTCCCGCGACTTCAGCGGCACCTACTTCGGCCAGTTCGCAGGCAACCCCGGTAATTTCGCGCTTTTTGTGCGCGCCGACCGCACCGCCGTTTTTCTCGGGCATGTGCCAGGCCGGCAAACCGCCCTCGTGGCCCTCGATCTCCGTGTGGATTTGAGCGGCGGCTTCTCCCTCGCCCTCCCCACCCTCGCCGCGACCCCGCAGGCGATCACGCTGCGCGGCACGGTGAATGACGAAACCAGCAGCGTCACCGGCAGTATCACCGAACTCGGGGTCACGCTTTCCGGCCCGCGCGCGGCCCGGACCGGCGTGGCCTTGGACCACGCCGGCTACTACCAACTCGGCTCAATTGGTAGCGCGACCGGCCGCGCTTTCGGCCTCATCGCCGCCGATGGTCAGGCTTTGGTGCTCACCTCCGGCACCGGCGCACCCGACTCAGCCCGCGGCACGGTCACCACCGCCGGTCGCCTGCTCGCGACCACCACCGGCCAAGCCGCCCTCGATCTCGCCTTCGCTAGCGGCGGCGTCGCGGGCACGTTGCGTCCGACCAGCGGAGCCACCGCCACGCTTCTCGGCGTGGCCGAAACCCGAGCCGGCACCGAGCGATTGATTAATCTCTCGGTGCGCAGCGTCACGGCTCCCGCCGCTCCGCTGATCGCGGGCTTCGTGATCTCCGGCCCCACTGCGAAGCAAGTGCTCATCCGCGCCGCGGGCCCCGCGCTCGCACCCGCCCCCTTCAATGTCCCCAACGCCCTCGCCGATCCTGTGCTCCAGCTCCTCCGCGGCAGCACCACCATCGGGCAAAACGACGACTGGGGCGTGCCCGCGGCCAACACCGCCGCCCTCACCGCGGCGACGACGCGGGCCGGGGCGTTTCCCTTCCGCGCGGGCAGCGCCGATGCCGCGCTGCTCACCACCCTCGCCTCCGGGGCCTACACCGCGACGATCGGCGGCGGCACCGGCGTGATCCTCGCCGAGGTCTATGAGGTTTTGGACGCCACCGAAGTCCCCGGTGCGCGCCGGCTCATCAACGTCTCCGCCCGCGGCCTCGTCACCCCCGCCGCGCCGTTCATCGCCGGCTTTGTCATCAGCGGTATCGGGCCGCAGCGCGTGCTGCTCCGCGGCGTCGGCCCCACGCTCGGCGCCGCGCCCTTCGGCGTCGCGGGCGTGCTGCCCAATCCCGAACTCACCCTCTTCCGCGGTTCGACCGCCATAAAAACCAACGACGACTGGTTCCGCGATCCCGACGCCACCGCCATCCGCGACACAGCCGTGCGGGTGGGCGCGTTTGCTCTCGGTGCCAACAGTGCCGATGCCGCCATCCTCATCTTCCTCGAACCCGGCGCCTACACCGTGCAAGTC
>JANNEY010000075.1:0-13785 GCA_031379235.1 Opitutaceae bacterium
CCCCGCTCGCCGCGAAACACGTCGACACCGGCATGGGCTTCGAGCGCGTCGCCGGCATTTACGCCGCCTCCAAAGGGTTCACCGATTTCAGCGCCGAGCCCTCGAACTACGAGGCTGATGTCTTTGCCCCGCTCTTCGCGAAAATCACCGCGCTCTCCGGCAAAACCTACACGCGCACCGTCCCGACGAAGCGCGAAGGCCTGAGCGAGCAGGAGCAAACTGACGTCGCCTTCCGCGTCCTCGCCGACCACGCCCGCTGCGTGAGCTGCGCCGTCGCCGACGGCATCTTGCCGTCCAACGAGGGCCGAAACTACGTCATCCGCCGCATCCTGCGCCGCGGCATTCTCTACGGCAAAAAACTCGGGCTCGCGACCGGCTTCTTCGAACAACTCGTCGCCCCCGTCGTCGAGTCGCTTGGCGGCGTGTTCCCCGAGTTGAAAGAGCGCCAAGACATGGTCCGCCGCGCAATCCGCGGCGAAGAAGAATCCTTCGGGCGAACGTTGGATCGTGGCCTGCAAATCTTCATGGCTGCTACAGCCAACAAGGTTACTGAATCGCTTGAGCCGATTCGTAACGAGCAAGGTCTCACTATCGGATTCAATGAGAAAGGCCGCGTAGAACCGAGCCGGACGGTTAGCGGCGAAATAGCCTTTCAGCTCTACGACACCTACGGCTTCCCTCTGGACATGACTCAACTTCTCGCCACTGAGCGCGGGTATACTGTCGATGCGGGTCAGTTCGAGTGTCTCATGGAGCAGCAACGCGAGCGCGGGCGCGCTTCGCAAAAAAAAGAAATCGTCGTCGCCGCGACTGAAGGAGAAGGCACTGCCCTCGAAGCCACAAAATTCCTCGGCTACGAGCACACGACGGCGCACGGCACGCTCATCGACGTCATCAAGGCCGACAAGGACACCTTCCTCGTCTTCGACCAGACTCCGTTCTACGCGGAAATGGGCGGCCAGACCGGCGACACCGGCGAAGCCCTCATCGCCGGCACCCTCGTCCACATCACCGACTGCGTGAAGGACAAAGCCGGCCGCCACCTGCACAAGATCGATGGCTCAGCTCTCAGCTCTCAGCCCTTGGCTCTCAGCTCTTCCGCAACGCTGTCCGTCAACCTCGAGCGTCGCCGCGCCATCAATCGTCACCATTCCGCCGCACATCTCATCCACTGGGCGTTGCGGAAGGTCTTAGGCACGCACGTCCGCCAGGCCGGCACGTCGAAGACCGCCGACCGGATGCGTTTCGACTTCTCACACTTCGAGGCCGTCACGCACGCGCAACTCCTCGAGGTCGAGCAGTTGGTAAACGCCAAGGTCATCGATAATGCCAAGGTCGAATCCTACGAGACCGAGTTCGACAAAAAACCCGAGGGCACCCTCGCCTTCTTCGGCGATAAATACGGAAAATTCGTCCGCGTCGTCGATATCGGCGGCTACAGCCGCGAGCTCTGCGGCGGCACGCACGTCGCCACCACCGGCGAAATCGGCCTCATCAAGGTCGTCGCCGAGATGGCCATCGCCGCCGGCACCCGCCGCATCGAGGCGGTCGCCGGCCAGCCCGCGTTTGATTTCGTCGCCACCAAGGAAGCCGCGCTCGCCGCCGTCAGCGCCCACCTCGGCGGTGGCACGAGTGATGTCGTGAAAAAACTCGAGGTCCTCCTCGCCCAGCAGAAGGAAACCGAGAAGCAGTTGAAGGTCTTCCAGCAAAAAGCCCTCGCCAGTCTCGCCGAGGAACTCGCCACCAAAGCCACAACGCGCGACGGCCTGAAATTCGTGTCCGCCGTCGTGCCCGCGCCCGATCAGGAGGCGCTGCGCAGCCTCGGCTCGCAAGTTCTTGCCAAGCTCGGCGAAGGCGTCGTGCAGCTCGGCGCCGCGCTCGGCGACAAAGCCAGCCTCGTCGCCTTCTGCTCGCCCGCCGCGATCAAAGCCGGCCATCAAGCCGGAAAAATTATCCAGAGCCTCAGCACCGCCATCGGCGGCAAGGGCGGCGGCAAGCCCGACTTCGCCATGGGCGGCGGCAAGGACGTCGCCAAGCTCGTCGAGGTGCTACGCTAAGTCATCAATGCCAAGTGGCAGATTGTCTACTGCCACTTGGCATTTACGGCTTGATCCGAGCTGCGCGTCAGGCATCGTGGCGGCATGAAGAAGAAGACCGCCGCCAAGCTCCAAACCTATGCGCTGGGCGCCCACCGGGAAAACGCCAGTCGCGTAGAGGAAGGCGTGCCCGTGACCGATCTCGTGGCCTTCGGCCGGGAGACGGGGTTTACCGTCGATGAGCTGGCAAAACTCGTCCATATCCCGCCGCGCACCTACGCTCGCCGCGTCGCGAGCAAAGCGAAGCTAAGCCTGCCCGAGGGTGAGCGTGCGGTGCGCGTCATGCGTCTTTACGATCACGCCAGGGAACTCTTCGGCACCCACGAGAACACCCGTGAATGGCTCAACAGCGAGCTGCCGGCGCTCGGCTGGCGCACGCCGCTTTCCTTTGCTCGCACCGAGCAAGGCGCCCGTGAGGTCGAGGACCTGATCGGGCGGATTGAGCACGGCATCCCCTCGTGAGCAGCCTCGTGGTCTGGCGGCTCGTCGCCGCGCGCCACGCGGCGACGGCGTTTTCCGGGGAGGGCGCCCGGAAATACGGGGCGCGCTGGAGCCTGCCGGGCCTCAACGTCGTCTATTGCTCGGAGTCACGCTCGCTCGCCGCGCTCGAAATCATCGTGAACGCCCGCAACGGCGCCAAACTCGCCGGCGAGCCGTGGTCCGTGCTCTCAGCCGAAATTCCCACTGATCTGATCGAACGGCCGGCGCGCGTGCCGGAAGATTGGCGCGAGTATCCGCATCCCCGCACGACGCAGGATTTCGGCTCAAAGTGGGTGCGCGAACAACGTTCCGCCGTCCTTCGCGTGCCCAGCGTCGTCGTGCTCGGCGAGTTCAACTACCTGCTCAATCCGACGCACTCCGATTTCGCGAAGGTGCGTGTGGGCAGGCCCGCGTCGTTCAGCTTCGATCCGCGGCTCCGGGCCTGAGCCGGGCACACGATTGTGACGCCGACGCGGGCATTGCAAAATCGACTGCGGCGCGAACACTTTTCGTATGACGGCCGACCTGCGCCCCATCATCACTGACCTCGCCAACCGCGCCGACGATTTCCTCGTCGGCGTAACCGACCGAAAACTCGCGCGCGCCGGAGTGGACGAGGAAGTCACGCTCGACTACCCCACCCTCAACTCGAGCGCGCGCGCCGCCATCGTCAGCGGCGTGATGGCCGTGCTCGAAGCGGATGATTTCTTCGGCATCGAGTTCGTCAGCGACGCTTTTTCCGACACGGCATCCCTAGACGACGACTGAGTCTTGTCTTCGCACCGAACCTTGCGGGAGGCGCACACGTCCACCAACGTGAGGGCTCCAATGCCTCCTGAAGTTGCCGCTCCAACCGCGCTCGTCGCGGTGCTCGCTTTCGATGCCAGCAACCGTGTCGCGGTGCGGCGACTCGGCTCCAAGATGGGCCTTGCGTTTACCGGCACAGATTTGGAGATGGCCACCGCGCGGCTCGAAGGCGCATTTCGGCAGCACACGCCCATCACAGAATATTTTTCCAGCGAAACCGGTGGCCGGACATATCGCGTGTGTTTCGCACAGGTGAGCGGCTCACCGGCGGACGCGGAAATCGCATTTGAATCGATCGACGCGCTGCTGGCTCAGTCCGCAGCGCTCGCGCCGTCACTCGCCATCTTAGTGCGCGCGCTCGAGCCACATCTGGTCGAAATCCCGTATCTCCATCTCGGCGAGAACGACTTCATCTACAAGTTCCGCCCCGCGCAGGAGCGCAACACCGCGATCTATGCGCAGGACGCCGCGGCGGGTGCGCTCTACCAATCGCAGCTTTGCGCCGCCATCAAGGCACTCGCCCGGCAACATGAGCGCACTGCGACGGCACCGGTCACGCTCGATTTCGGCGCGGTGCGCTACGTGATCCCGAGCCACTTTGGGTTTTGCCTCGGCGTGAAAAACGCCATCGAGCGCGCCTACGAGACACTCGCGGAAAATCCGGGCCGCCGCGTCTTCATGCTCTCCGAACTGATCCACAATCCGTTTGTGAACGAGGATCTGCTGCGCCGCGGACTGCGCTATCTCCAGACCGACAAAGGCACCCCCTACACCATCGATGGCACGCCGCAGTCGCCACAGCTCTGGGACACGCTCACGCCCGATGACATCGTGATCATCCCGGCGTTTGGTGCGACGGATGAGGACAAGCGCCGGCTCGTGCGCAAAGGCATCGCGGTTTTCCACTACGACGCGACATGCATGCTCGTGGAAAAAGTCTGGAAAGCAGCGCGGTCCTACGGCCGCGACGGCTTTACGGTCGTGATCCACGGCAAGCACGAGCACGAGGAGACGAAAGCCACGTTTTCCAATACCCGTCGGCACGCCCATGCGGTCATCGTGCGCAACCTCGACGAAGCCCGTCTGCTCGGCGAAATCATCGCGAGTGCAGACCCGGCAGTGCGTGCTTCATTTTTCACGCACTTTGCCGGCCGCCACACGCCGGGTTTTGCAGTCGATCGCGACCTCGAGCGAATCGCCGTGGTGAATCAAACCACCCTACTGATGAACGAGACGATCGGGATCATCGAGCATCTGCGCGCCATCTACCGGTCGAAATTCAGCGACGATACCCGCGTCGGCGGGACGAGCCGCCGCGATACGCTCTGTTATGCCACGCAGGTCAATCAGGACGCGCTGAATCGCGCCTTGCAGGAACCACTGGATGCGGCGTTTGTGGTCGGCGGGAAAAATTCGTCGAACACCTACCAGTTGTTCCGGCTCTGCGAAGAGCGGCTCGGCGCGCGCGCCTTCTTCATTCAATCCGAGTCGGGCATTGTTTCACGCGCCGCGGTGGAGCACTACGTTTACGGCGGCGGCACCGGCCGCACGGAATCACGCCCCCTCTGGTCCGACGATTACCAGCCCAAGCGCGTGCTCATCACCGGCGGGGCGAGTTGCCCGGACGGAATTATCCAGCAGGTGATCGCGCGGATAAATTCGTTCTTTCCCGCGAACAAACTGCGTGGCCTCGAAGCCGTGCTCGCCGATTTGCAGTGAAGCGGTGTCAATCCGCGGCCGGACGCCCGCGCCGGGTAAACGACACCAGCGCACACCAAAACACCGCACTTACGACCAACGCGCCGGGCAGTGACCAAAGGCACGCGCGTTGCAAATCACCCCAGCGGTCCGAGAGGTAGCCGACGAATTTCGGTGACCACAGATCACCGAAGAGATGGATTGAAAAAATCGACATCGCGACCGCACTCGCGCGCATGCGCACCGGGACGGTCTCGAGGATGAGCGTGTTCAGCGGACCGGTGCAGAGAAACAGCAGGAACATCGACGCCGCGAGCGCGGCCTTGGCGAGCGCGAGATTTTCGAACGTGAACGCCGCGAATGCCGCCGGCACCGCCCCGATTGCACTCAAGGCCAGCACCCACGCGTAGCCGGTGCCGGTTTTGCGCTGCCACGCTGTCGCGAGGTAGCCGCCGCCGAGCGTCGCGAGCAGGCCGGTGATGACAAGCGCCTGGCCGAAAAATCCGCTCGCGGCCGCGAGCTCCATGCGATGCACGCGGACCAAAAACGTCGGCGCCCAAAACGAAAACGCACCCATCGCGAACGTCTGCGCGATATAACCGAGAATCAAGAGGACGTAGCCGGGGAACTTCAGCAGCGCGAAATACGAGGTCCAGCCAGCCGGCGACGACGCATCGACCGCCGACGTGGATTCCGTCGCACCGCGGGCGGGTTCGCGCAGGAGAAACAGCACGAACGCGAACAGCAGCCCCGGATAGCCGGCGAAAATAAACGCCGTCCGCCAGCCGTATTTCGCGGCAATCAGCCCGCCGAGGATGTAGCCAAGAGCTGAGCCGACGGGAATTGCGAGGTAGAACCAGGAGATCGCGTTATTGCGCTTCGTCGGAGAAAACAAGTCGGCGATCCAGCCGGGACTGATCGTGCCGAAACTCGCCTCGCCGAAGCCGACGAGCGCGCGAAAACAAATCAGCGTCGTCAGGGTCTGCGCGTGACCGGACAGCAGCGTGCCGAGGCTCCACACGAACACGCCGGCCGCGATGAGCCAGCGGCGCGGCAGCCGGTCGCCGAGGTAGCCGAAAAGCGGCGCAGTCAAAAAATACCCGAGCATGAACGCAGTGCCGATGGTGCCGGCCTGCTCGTCGTTGAGCCCGAGCTCGGGCTGCAAGTTCGGCAGCACGGCGGCGAGCAACTGACGATCGAGGTAGTCGAGGAGGTTGAGACTGGTCAGGACGACGAGGGAACCAACGGGCCAGAGGGGTTTCTTGTCGTTGAGACTCACGCGTGCGGGAGCAAACGAGCGGGCCCGCAGAATGAAAAGCCCGAAAGCAAAAAGGCCGGGCTTGCGGCCCGGCCTTCGGAAAAGCAAACGCGACCTGAAATCAGAAGCGAATCGAGAGCCCGGCACGCACACCGTTCTGATTCGCGAGGTCGATCTTCGTGCTGTAGTGCGCAGTGGTGGAATCGATATTCTGCGTGTAACTGCCGGCCGATTGGAAGACCGCGCCAGCGTAAAATCCAGCGCGCTCCGTGAGATCGAATTGAATCGTCGCATCCGCATAATAGCCCGGGAGGAGCTTGGCCGCGGCGTTGAAGCTCGTGTCGGAAATATCCGCCCCGAGCGGCGTGTCGAAAGTCTGCGTGACGGTGTAGGTCGAGCCCGAGTAAACGATCGCGGCCCCCACGCTCACGCTGGCGCGCAGGCGGGTGGTAATTGGGAGCCAAACCGTCGGGCCGGCGCGGAAGGTGTAGTAGGCGCCCTTCACCTTCCAACGATTGCTCACGCTCGTGCTGTCATTGCCCGAGGTCTCGGTGCGGCCGGCGGGTGCATTTCCAATAAGCACGCTGGTGTCGGTCGTGACGGTTCGGGCGGTGCCGTCGTCATTAAGCACGGCGTTGCCAGCGGCATCGACCACACTCGTGGTGATGGAACTTGGCGAGGAATACGGCGCGTCACTCGGAGTGACGCCATAGAGCGAATAGTAGTCGGTGAGGGTGTTCAGGCGGGCAAGCACCCGGTCGTTGGTGTTGGCGGAAATATCATTGATGGACATGCCGGCCGTGAGGTTCCACGGCAGGCGACCGCCCCAAAGTTTACCCATGTCGCGTGACACCGAGATATCCATGCCCGCGCTGGAACCGGAATCTCTCTTACGCAGAGCCGTGTCGATGATGTCCGCCGAATAGGTGTGAAACGCCACGTAGCCGGGAAGCGAAAGCTGGCTAGCATCGGAATAGTTCCACGTGTTCGTCTTCCCGTCCGGTGCAATCACGTCGAAAATCTGGGTGTTCGTCTGCGGATCGATCACGGGATTGCCGCCACTATCGAGCCGGGCGACGACGCGACCGTCGGGGCGGACTCCACCGTCATGATAAGCGCGATCAAGGTTGGCTCCCGTCGCGGCACCAGGGCTCACCGGCGAGAGGAGACTGCCGCGGCCCGAGAAGCTGGTCTTGGCTCCGCTGATCTGCCGAAAGCCAAAACGAACGGTGCTCTTGGGTTCGTAGATGTATTCGTCGAGATTACTGAAATCAGGAATCTCGACGGGCGGAGCGCGGCGGTCTTCCTCCTGCGCATGCGCGATGCCCAAGGAGGATACCACGGCGAGGAGAGCGAGACGGAATGGTTTCATGCAGAGGGGGGAGCCACGTTTGGATGCCATGGCGCCGGGAATGTTGCATGAAAGTTCACGGGCTGAACGGTGCGCGTCAACGCGAGAGTTCCGTAGCCCGGTCGGGCCAACGAAAAGAAGTGCGGGCGGTGCGACCACATTCGCACCGCCCGCTGGTTCTTAGCCTTCACACCCCCTGACAAATTCTACTCGATGCAGCCCACCACCGGCGTTTCGGCCCTCATCCACTCCGACCGGAAGAACCTTTGGTCTTTCCTGGTGAGCGTGGCGTTGGTGGTCATCTTATTCCCCAGAATCCGGGGACAACCTGTTATCGGCGCTTTGCCGTTGAACATTAACCGCAATCGAACTGGGCGATAAAAAAACATGCGGAAGTAGGCTTCAACCCACCCCGCTTGTTACCGCGGCACGCTCCCCCCGCCAACGCTCAACCCATCAAGCTTCGCCCGCATCGGCCCCAGCATCAATCGGGTCGCCGGCGTCACGGTATTCCTGAAGTTTGTTCCGCATCGTGCGGATGCTGATGCCCAGCGCGGCAGCGGCTTGGGTGCGATTGCCCTGAGTCTGTCGAAGCGCCGCCCGAATCGCATGCTTTTCCAACTCATCAAGCCGTAGCACCTGGCCCGCCCCATCGGTCAAAGACGGCGAGGCGGAATCGCCCAAAGGAGTGGTTGCTTCGGACACGGTCGGCGCCGGGGCGCCAGATTCCCACGGCGTCGTCGTTTCGGGCGTAGCCGACAGATCGCCCGGCAAGCCAAGCGCGGCGGCCGTGACTTGCCGGCCGTCTTCGGACAAAATCACTGCGCGCTCAACGGAGTTCTGCAGCTCACGGACATTGCCAGGCCAACGATAGGCCAGCAAAGCGGCCCGCGCCGATTCAGAAAACCCGGTGACCTTCACGCCATGCTTACGCGCGAAACGCTTCAAAAAATGATCGGCCAACAGCGGAATATCCTCCACCCGCTCGCGCAATGACGGCACGTGCACGGGAAACACATTGAGCCGGTAATAGAGATCCTGGCGGAACTCCCCTTTCTGCACGTAACTCAGCAGGTCACGATTCGAGGTAGCGAGGATGCGGACGTTGACCTTAATCGTGCGACTGCCGCCCACGCGCTCGAACTCCCGTTCCTGCAATACGCGTAGCAGTTTCGCCTGCAGGGCCGCGGGAATTTCGCTCACTTCGTCGAGGAGCAGCGTGCCATTGTTGGCCAGTTCGAAGCGGCCCTCGCGGCGTTCGGTCGCCCCCGTGAACGACCCTCGTTCGTGGCCAAAAAATTCGCTCTCGATGAGCGTCTGGGTGACGGCCGCGCAATTGACTTTGATAAAGGGCTGCCCCCGCCGCGGGCTCCGCCGGTAGAATTCGCGCGAGATCATTTCCTTGCCGGTGCCGCTCTCGCCGGTGATCAGCACGGTCGCATCCGTCGGTGCGACGCGATCGATGAGTTGACGCAGGCGCGTCATCGCCGGGCTCCGCCCCACGAGCAGCGCATCCTCGTCATCCGGATCGTCACTCAACAGACTGTTGACGCGAACCAGTTGGCGATAGGTTTGGGCCTTCCGCAGGATCACATCAATCTGTGAGGGCGAAAAGGGTTTGACCACGTAGTCGAAGGCCCCGGCGCGCATGCAGGCGACCGCCGATTCGACCGAACCAAATCCCGTGACCATCACGACCAGCGGGCGCTCCGGCAGCGTAGCGACCTGTTCAAGAAATTTCAGGCCGTCGCCATCAGGCAGCCGCAAATCCAGCATCATCAAGTCAAAGGGCTCCTTCGCGAGTTGCACCTGAGCCTCAGCAAGATTGTGGGCCAGGGTCACCGGCAGCTTATGCCGCAGGAAGATGGCCTGAAGCAGGTTTCGGATCACCAAATCGTCTTCGACGACTAGGATTTTCTCAAAGGACATGTGCGGGGCGACAGGGGAGGCGAGGCGTTGGAAAGAATGAAACGCCCATCAAAGGGGCGGGGTCACGCAATTCAAACAAATGTTCGCACGACCAGCGCTCGTTTCAATTTACACTCTGTAAACAGGGCCCGCACTTGCGCGCCTCGCCGGCTCGAAGCAGCATCAGTCCATCAAGATTGCGCCGCGCCCGAATCGCGGATCCCGCCGCACCCGAAAATCGAAAACCAGTCCCAACCTACCCCGCCAACCCACCACCACCATGCGCCTCCTCTCTTTTCTTTCTGACATCGAGCGCTCCCTGCTTGCGGAATCACCCGCTGCCAACGGCCACAGCTGGGAAGTCTCGCGGATGGTCAATTTCCATCACGGACTCGCCCGCCTCACGCTCAAGCCCCGCGCCGGAAATCCGGCCGACACGTTGAGCGGCACGGTATTTCTCCAGTCCTTCACCCTCGCGGATGGCTCGCTATGCCTGAAGGCGAGTTTGAATTGGAAAGCCAGCGAAGCCCTTTCCGTCGTCTCGGTCTACTCGACCCCAACCCTCAATTGGAAAAACGAAGCCACGCGCATCGCGACAAACTGGCTGCAGGGCCCACCCTCGGGCGCGACGATCATCGAAGCCGATTTGCACACGACAGAGCTACAGCCGCTCATCGCGATGGCGAGTTAACCGTCACGTCGCTTGTTTAAAGAAACCGCGGCCCATTCGGTCGCGGTTTTTTCGTGCCTAGAAGCGAAGGAAAGGACGCCGCATCTCGGAGGCGTCAAGTAAACGCCAACTCCTTAGCCAACCGCACAAAGCTTCGCGCGGATCGAAGCGCTGCGAGCATAAGCCGGGGCAACCTTTGCCACTTGCCGCTGGGCATGTTGCGACTCGTGCAGCTCAGCTCGGGTCCGTGCCATCTCGGAGGCAAGCAGAGCCGAGCTGCGGGCCCGGAGCTGCTGGACGGCTGCGATGCGGTTACGCAGCGCGATATCGCCGCAGTGAGTCGACGCATTTTGGGCAAGAAAATCCACCAGTGGTGCGGCTCGGTCCTGCAGGATGCTCACCTCCGTGTAGTCCCGCGACTCAAGCGCCGCCGCTTCCTGCGCCACGAGATCTTCGAGCGCAACCGCCATGCGCAGACAACGCTGGTAGGAGGTTTCCATCTCAGGCCACCCCGCGGATCTGCTCGGCCGGAGTGGCGTCGTTCTGCGTGAGCATCTGCGCCCACGCTTCGCGCAGCTCACGCACCAGCCGCTCGACTTCGATCACGGGCTCTACCTGCTTGCGCATGTTGGCCTCGAGCAAACGACGATTATGATAGTCGTAAAGCCGGTGCATAGTCTGAGCAAATTCACCCCCCGCTTCGAGGTTCAACCCGTTTTGCAGCTCAGCGAGAATCGTCTGCGCCTTGAGCAACTGCTGGTTGATCACCTCGATGCGCCGTGGATCGTCCTCCACCTTATCGAATCCTTCCCGAGCCAAACCGAGCGCCTTCAACGCCCCATCATAGAGCATTAGGACAAGCTGGCCGGGACTGGCGGTGAGGACGGAGTTGGCGCGATAGGTGCGCGCGTAGCCGGAGGCGACCATGGACTGATTTTAGGACGCGTCTTCGCTCAAGTCCGGAGCATTGAGGATCTGCTCGGCGATTTTCTGCAAAGCCTCGGAATGCGGATAAGCCGGATCAGCGGCGAGCACGCGGGCACGGGCCACCATGTCGGGGCGAATCTCCGGCTGGCGTGCCAGCTCGGCACGCAAAAAGGCCGCGCTCTCGATCGAAACACGATCAGGCCTCGGCGCTTCGCGCCGAAACGGCGCCTGGCTGGAAGTGGTAGCGGCTTCGGGTCGAACCGCACGGTCGGCAGATGAGGTCGATGGGATCATGGCGAGATTCAGTTAACGGTTTCGTTCAGTCTTTGCGATTCAGATGCGTGGAACGCCTTTGCTTGGTGGTTACTATATCGGCCGCTAAATGAGAAACCTTAGCATCTATTGGACACAAAACCCTATCGGCTGTGCGCCGCGGCTAACGGTGGCAGCACTGGGGGCAACGTCGCAAACATCGCGCTCGCCGCATAACTCGCAAATTTGGCCGGAGATTGAAATACCGCCGGGGTGAGGTCGGCTGGCGCACTCCGATCGCGGTCCACAAAATGGCGCCGCGCGCTATTGGCCACCGTCGGATCGTCGGCAGCAAAGAGGTTGTCAAAGGTCCAAATCAGCCGCGAGCCATCAATGGTCGCCAGTTTCCCACGGAAGCCGAGTGTGATCGGCTTGTAGGCACTAAAGACCGTCAGATCGACAAACAGCACGCCGTCCACGGCAAACTCCCGTTTCAGCATATCGAGCAAATCCGACGGTAAGGCTCCCGATGAAGCGAGCGCGTCAGTCAGGTAACGGCGCCGGCAATCTTCCCGGGTAAAGGCTACCACCTCGAAGCGATTCTCCCTTTGCAGGGCGGTGTGCAAAACCTCGTCCAGCGCCGCAGCCGACTCCGGCGATACCCCAGGCGCGGCCCAGATAGGGAGGACAACCACACGACGCACGCCGCCGAGGCTGACGTCGCCCGCGTGATTCTTGGGTGCAAAGAACGGCCCGCGGCGGGCCGGATCGTCTAGGGCGGGATGCATGCATCCGGTCGAAAGCACCAGGATCACGGCCGCCGTCGAAAAAAGGGGTCTCAGGATCGTCTTCATCATTAACTGCTCCTTTGCGCCAACATATTATCGAGGGAGGATTGCTGCCCCTTGAGTTTCGACTGCGCCGTTTCCATCCGAATGAAAGCTGACTCCATAATCTCGCGTTGCTGCGTCAGACGCCGCTCGATCGCCGCAATTTGTTCGTCGATGCCAGTGTTCGTGTTCGCGATGCGCTTCTGCTGGTCGTCGTTCTGATCGGATATTTTTTCTAGGAAGGCGTCGAATTTCGCGCCGAACCCCGTGGCCGCGGTGGTAAAGAACGCACCGACATCATTCGTCGCCCCGGCGAGGGCTTCGTCGAGTTTCGCCCCATTGTCGATTTCAAGCTCGTTGGTTCCCGCTTTAAAATCCAAGCCAAGGTCATCAAGCCTTTTGACGGAACCCGTCAGACCGCCGACCGCCGCAAAGGCCATCGTTCGCAGCGAACGCGACCAATCCTGAATCTCACGATTCGAGGCGAGTGCAGCCGAGGTGACCCTGCCCCTTCTCGCGTCAGTCGTAACTCTGGTATTCGTGTCAATGAACTGCTGCACCGCGTTGAAGGATTCGATGAACGCCTCAACTCTGGAGCGCATCGCACTCGCATCGGGAGCGACCGTCACCGTCTCCGTGGCGGCCGAAGTCGCCGTCACACTCAGTCCCGTCACGCCATGCACCGAGACATCGAGCGTGTTGCTGAGACTGGAAATCGCGGTCCCATCGTTCAGCGTGAATTCTGCGTTCACACCACGAGAAAAAGTTGTGCCGCTGCTCAGCCCCAGCGCGCCGAGCAGACCGCCCGCGGTTTCACTCACCGCTATGCCGATATCGCCGGTGCTCTTGTTCGCGAGCATGAGGCGGTCGTTCACGCCATCATAACTCGCCGTCACTCCGGCGGACGACTGGTTGATTCGCGCGATCACACCCGACAAAGAGTCAGTGTTCACATTGTAGGAGATGGCGACCCCGTTAATAGAAAATGTGCCGGCCCCGGTGCCATCGACCGCGGTGATGGGGGTAGCAAGATTCGCGTTGGTGAGCGTCGCATTGGCTTTCACGGTGCCGAGCGGGCCGGAACTGGTGGTCGAAGCCGTGCCGTTGTTGCCAAGTTTTAGTGCCCGCAGAAAATTCGTCGTGTCGTTGGCCGCACCGAGCATGACCTCGCCGCTCGTGCTGGAAAGCGTGACGCGATCCGTCGTGTGATTGTAGCTCGCCGACACGGTGTTACCGGTCGCCGTCGCGATCGCGTCGAAAACATCCTGCAGCGAATCCGTCAGCGCCACGGTCACCTGCTTGCCATTGACCGAAAAGGTGCCGGCGGTAACGGCCTGACCGATGGGAAGATTGGCGAGCGTAAGACCCGAAACGTCGTCCGTCGTGGTATTGAGAGCCGACCCGATATCATTGCTGCCCCGAAGCGCAGCTGCCGTGGCGAGCTGGCTGACGACAAATTTGTAAGTGCCCGCCGCGGTGTCGGTGCCGGCCGCCGTTGACCACGTGGC
>JANNEY010000107.1:0-1679 GCA_031379235.1 Opitutaceae bacterium
GGGCGCATCGCGTGATTGAGTTTGGGCGGGGAATTGGGCATGACGATTTTGCTTCACGCGACCGTGAATGGTTCAGGTCGCGTGGCGAAGTCCCCAACTCCCCATGAAAAAATTCGTCCTCGCACCGGTTCTCTCCGCCCTCGCCATGTTTGTCTGGGGCTTCATTTATTGGGGCACGCCGCATCACCTGCCCTACAAGGCGCTCGGCACCGTCCCCGATGAGGGCGCGACCGCGGCCGCCGTCGGCAAATTGTTTCCTGCGTCTGGCACTTATCTCCTGCCCAGCCCGCTGCTCGGCGAGGACAAGATGAACGAACTCGCGTTGCGCGGTCCATCGGTGGAGGTCCACATCATGAAGGAAGGCTATGGCGGCGCGGAAATGGGGAAGACCATGGCGGTCGGCTTTGCCCATGTGCTCGTGATCAGCGTGCTGCTGACCGTGATGCTCTGCGGCCTGGAGAAAGCCTTTCAAGGCTGGACCTGTCGCGTGAAATTTTGCGCCTTGCTCGGCCTGCTCGTCGCTGTGTGTGATCTGGGCAACGTAGTCTGGTGGCGCCACTCGCTCTCGTGGACGCTCGGGCAGGCATTCTACGATTTCATGTTGTATACGATCGCGGGCCTCGTGCTCGCGAAATTTGTGACGCCGAAGCCGGTGGGCTGAAGCGGCCTCGTTCACCCGCCCGATCGCAATGCGCCGTGATTCCTCCGGCGCGTTGCTTGTTCAAGGCAGGTCGTAGACCTCGACGATCGCCACGCCTTGCGCGGCCGTGCCGGTGCCGACACCGCTGACTTGAGCGGTGTAGCTCCCGGGGGGAAGCGTGACGACGAGCGCAGCGTCGCGGCTGCCCGGCGTGAGGGCGAACGCCCCCACGCTGGCAAACGTGGTCGCGAGCGCGGCGTCCCAGTTGTCGTTGCTCGCGACCGTCGCGGTCGCGGCAGGCGCGCCCTGGCGAATCACTTCGAGCTTGGGATCGGCGAGCGTGCCGGTGACGCCCAAAGTTCCAAGCGTGGGGCCGACGCCGCGGATCAAGAGGCGACGTGGTTGCGTGCCACTGATGACGAAGCCGGCGATCAAAATGTCAGCACCGGTGCTGACGCGCGCGCGGCAGGAGAGGTTGACCAGCGTGCTGGTGTCGGCATCGGCCTCATAGACCTCGACGATGGCCACGCCCTGTGCGGCGGTGCCGGTGCCGATGCCGGCGACCTGCACGGTGTAGCTGCCGGGCGGGACGCTCACGAGCATCGCGGCGTCGCGGCTGCCTTCGGGCAAAGCAAACGCGCCTTGGGCGACAGACGCGCGGCGCAGTTCGGCGACATCGGGCAATTCGCCCCAGTTGTCGTTAGCGAGAATCTTGTCGCCCGCGGCGGTGAAGACACTGACGACGGGATTGGCGAGCGCGCCGGCGACGCCGAAGCTGGCGAGGGCGGGACCGGCGGCGCGGATGAGCAGCGTCTTCGATTTCGTGCCACGCACGGTGATGCCGGGGATGACGACGTTGGCTCCGGTGCCCACGTTAGCGCGGGCGGAGAGGTTCACGAGGCCGTTGAACTCAAGCGTCAGCGTGGCGATCGCGCTGGCGGCGGTGCCGGCCGCGTTGGTGGCAACACATTGGTAGTCGCCCGCGTAGGCGGCCGTGATGTCGTTGAGCGTGAGGACGGGCGACTCCGTGTTGCAGAAT
>JANNEY010000120.1:0-1598 GCA_031379235.1 Opitutaceae bacterium
CCCCCACCATTTAATCGCGGGGTTTTCCGTTTGTGTTCGCCGCGCGGGTGAGCGCGCGGACGAGCCACCACTCGCTCACGCTCGCGGCTACGCCAACCAAGCCGAAGCGAGCTTCGGGGGGGCGGACTCAATGCGAATCAAACTAACCCATTACCGAGTGAAGCCCGCACTTGCCTCGGCTTTGACCGTCTGACTTCGTTGGCGCGCTTTGGCCGCTGCCGCGGCCCGCTTTCTTTACCCCGCCGCACCATGGAAAAACCCGACAACAAACGCCTCTTCGCCGTCCTGCTCGCCGCCTTTCTCGGTTGGATGTTCGACGGGATGGAGATGGGGCTGTTTCCGCTGATCGCGCGGCCGGCGCTGATGCAGATGCAGCAGGCGCAGGGGCTGGTCGCCAACGACGCGTTTGTCGCGCAGTGGATGGCCTACGCGACGGCGGCCTTTCTCCTCGGGGCGGCCGGTGGTGGCGTTGTCTTCGGCTGGCTCGGCGACAGGATCGGGCGCGTGCGGGCGATGGCGGCGAGCATCCTCGTGTATTCGCTGTTCACCGGGCTCATCTATTTTGCGCAGGAGCCGTGGCATCTTTGCGCGGCGCGCTTCATGGGGGCGGTGGGCATGGGCGGCGAATGGGCACTGGGCATCGCGCTCGTGATGGAAGTCTGGCCGGAAAAACACCGTCCGCTGATGGCGGGCATCATCGGCGCGGCGGCGAACGTCGGCTTCGCGCTCATCGCCATCATCACGATCTTCTTCAAGGTGACGATCGATTCGTGGCGTTGGGTGGCGCTGATTGGCGCGGCGCCGGCGCTGCTCACGTTTGTCTTCCGCATCTTTGTGCCGGAGTCGGAAAAATGGCGGGCGGCGGTGCAGGCGAGTCCGACGAAAATTCGCCCGCTCCGGGAAATTTTCGGCCCACGCCTGTGGAAGACCACGCTGATCGCCACGGCGCTCTCCTCCGTGGCGCTGATTGGCACCTGGGGCTCGGTGCAGTGGCTCCCGCTCTGGGCCGACCAGATGGCCGGTGCCAACGATCCGTCGGCGAAAGGATGGACGGGCATGGCGTCGGGGCTCGGCGCCGTGGTCGGTTGTTTACTGGGGGCCTACATCGGGCGCTTCATCACGCGGCGGATGGCCTACTTCCTCATAAGCCTCGGCTCGTTGATCAGCTGCGCGCTGCTGTTCCGCGGGTTTCACACGTATGGTCCGGCCTTTCTCGCGATGACGTTTTTGGTCGGTGGTCTCACCGCCGCGTTTTACGGCTGGCTGCCACTCTATCTACCCGAGCTTTTCCCGACGCGGGTGCGGGCGACCGGGCAGGGACTTTCGTATAATTTCGGCCGCATCCTCGCCGCGGCTGGCGTGCTCGTGATGCCCATGCTGATGCAGGCCTTTGAAGGCAGCTACGCAAAGGCGGGGGCGACCCTGACGCTCGTTTACATCGTCGGCCTCGGGCTGATCTGGTTTGCGCCCGAGACGAAAGGGAAACCGCTGCCGGAGTAGGAATCAGGTGTAGGGCGGGGTCGCCGAACCCCGCCGGGTTTGTGGGGCGTGCGCTTGTCTCAGAAGGCATAAGGCGGGGTTCGGCGACCCCGCCCTAC
>JANNEY010000082.1:0-6127 GCA_031379235.1 Opitutaceae bacterium
GGTTGTGGTGGGATTAACCTTGGTTTCCTGTTTTTTCGTGGTTGGTTGGGGGCCGCGGCCCCCGCGCCGCGTCTCGCCCTAAGAACGCGGCGAGGCCGCCGCGTCCCCAGCAATCATCCCAACCACTCACGGCACTTCATACACTTCCACCAGCGCGACGCCGGTCGTGTTGCCGACGCCGCTGACTTGGACGGTGTAGTTGCCGGGCGTGAGGGTCGCGAGGAGCGCGGCGTCGCGGGAGGTCGGGCCGGAGAGCTGGAACGCACCCACCGAGGTGAACGCCGCCGTCAGCGCCGCGGTGCCGCCCCAGTTGTCGTTCTCGCCGATGCGGGTGGACGCCGCGTTGAAGAGCACGAGCTGCGGATCGGCGACGACGCCGGGGACGTTGAACGGCGCGGCGCCGAGCGTCGGCCCGATGGCGCGGATGAGCACGGTGCGCGAGCCCGTGCCGCCCCGGATGACGAAGCCGGCGGTCAGGCTCGTGCCGATGTTTTTCAGGACGGACACATTCACGAGGCGCGGCGTCGCGGCCGTGAAATTGGCGTCCGGCGTGGCGTCGTAGATTTCGGCGATGACTGCGCCGCTGAGGTTGCCGACGGGCGCGACGCGCACGGAGTTGTCGCCGGCGGCGACGTTCGTCGCGACGGCGGCGTCGAGCGAGGTCGCGCTGGCAAACGGAAACGCACCGACGCCCGTCATCGCCGCGAGCAGCGGCGCGCCGCCGCCCCAGTTGTCGTTGGCGCCGTTCTGCGTCGGGCCGGCGAAGAGCGTGAGCTGCGGATCGGCAAGCGCGCCGCCCACGCCGAGCGGCGTGAGCGAGGGGCCCGCCGCGCGGATGACGAGCGGCTTCGCGCCGCTGGTGTTCGCGCCGCCGACGACGTAGCCCATCGTGAAGGAATCATTCGTGCCCGCGAGCGACGTGAGGATGGAGAGGTTGACGAGCCGCGCGGCGACCGGCGGCGGCGCCGCGGTCACGGTGAGCGTCGCGGCGTTGCTCGTGACGGTGCCGGCGGTGTTGAACACGCGCACGGTGTAGCTGCCAGCGTTGGCGGCGGTGACGCCGGTAATGGAATAAGTCTGCGCCGTCGCGCCGGCGATGGGCGTGGTGTTGAAGCGCCACTCGTAGCTCGGTGCGGGCGAGCCCGTCGCGACGACGGAGAACGTCGCGGTGCCGCCGGCGGCCACGGTCTGCGCAGCGGGGTGCGTCGTGATGGTGGGCGCCACCGCCGGGCCCGCGACCGGATCGAGGCGGTAGCCAGTGTTCGACCCAGTCATCGGAAGCACTGTGGTCCCCAGAATTTGGCCGGCGTCGTTGATGGCGCGGACATTCTGGATGATGCCATTGGCAAAGAGGGTGAAACCAGCAGCGGCGGCGTTGAGCACCAGCGGGGTGAGATCCACGAATCCGGCCGCCGCGGTGTAAAGGAACGGGCGACCGCCGGAGTAGTCGCCCACGACAGCGCCGGCGGAGTTGATGCCATAGGCCACGCTGCTGCCCGGTGGCGTTGGGATGACCGTGCCCGTGCCGTTGGAAAAAATAACCGCCCGACTTGAGCCGGCGGCCGAGCTGCTGCCCACGATCACGCCCGCGGCATTGATGCCGAGGGCAGCGGATGACGATTCCCCGGGCACAAGCGTGAGATCGGTCAGCACGCCATTCGCATAGCGGAACGCGCGCGTGACGCCGGCGGCCCGCGTGGAGCCAACCACGATGCCGCCGGTCGGGCTGATTCCATTCACCACCGTGACGTCGCCCGCGCCCGTCGGGCCGAACAAGGTGACGACGCCGGCGGGCGATCGGATGAAACCACGCGAGCCGGTCGTGCCGGCGATGAATCCATCGTCACCAATCGCGACCGGGTTCATATCCGCGCCCAGATCGGTGACGGCGCCGTTCGTTACAAGGAACCCCCGCGTAGTTGTGCTGTTGGGTCCATGCGAGGTTCCCACCACCGCGCCGGAGGCGTTGATGCCATAGGGGATGTCAGTGCCGAGCTGCAGGGACGGCTGAATGGAGGCAGCGCCATTGGCATAGATGAAAGGCCTAGCGCCAGTGAGGGTGAAATCGATTCCGACAACCGCGCCTGAGGCATTCATGCCATAGGCGACGGAACCGAAGTTGAAGTTGGTGCCCATAAAGGTGACAGAATAGCGTGTCTGCGCGTGGACGAGCGCGGGCAGGGCGAGGGCAGCGCTGGCGAGGAGCGCGAGGGCGAGAAACCGCCTGCGGACAGGCGAGGACGAGGAGGCGAGGGAGTGCATAGGGAGAAGCGATGGAGGTGCGGTGCGATGGCGGGACACGTGAGGAGTGAAGTCGGGCCGGCCGCGCGGCCATGGCTGCCCGTCAGCTCCTAAAGCGTGATTTCCAATCCGCGGGTATCACCTAATTCGCTTTTTCTTTTGCCGCGCCGTGACGGGCAGGTGGGTTGCGCCGGGCTTTCCAGTTTGGCCGGCCCGTCGCAGGGGCGCGCCTCGTGCGCGCCCTGAGGCGTGGACGAGCCACGCCCCTACCCAAACCGGAAAGCCGTGCGGGTCGCACCGACGGCTCAAACACCTTGCGCGGCCTCGCTCGCGCGCTATCTAACAGTCGCCCCTTCCCAGAACATGGACGATGCCACCGCCACGCGCGCCGAGGAGATTTTCCACGCGGCGCTCGAACTCGACCACGCCGAGCGGGGGCAGTTTGTGGCGGCGCAGTGCGGCGGCGATGCCGCCTTGCGTGGCACGGTCGAGGAGCTGCTTTCGGCGCACGAGGCCGCGGGATCGTTTCTGGACGGGCCGATCGACAGCGGGCGGGTGGCGGACGCGTTGCGGTCGGGCGGCTATGACCGTGATGATCAGGAGGAGGCCTTTTTGCTCGAACGCTACCGGCTGGTGGAGCGGATTGGCGAAGGCGGCATGGGCGTCGTGTGGCGGGCGGAGCAGGTTGTGGGCGTGCGGCGCATGGTCGCCATCAAGATCGTCAAGGGCAGCTTCGCCACCGCCGAGGTGCTAGGGCGCTTCGAGACCGAGCGGCAGGCGCTGGCCCGGCTCAACCACCCCCATATCGCGAAGGTGCTCGATGCCGGCGCGACGAGCACCGGCCGCCCGTTCTTCGTCATGGAACTGGTCGCGGGCCGGCCGCTGCTCGCGTTCTGCGACGAGCAGGCGCTGCCCATCGCCGCGCGCCTTCGGCTCTTCCTGCAGGTGTGCGACGCGATCCGGCACGCCCACCAAAAGGGCATCATCCACCGCGACCTGAAGCCGTCGAACATCCTCGTCGAGCCGCCGGCCGGCGCGCCCGTGGCGAAGGTCATCGACTTCGGCCTCGCCAAGGCCGTGGACGAGGAATCCGGCGACTCGCCCCGGACCATGGTCGGCGTGCGGATCGGCACGCCCGCCTACATGTCGCCCGAGCAGACGATGCTGGGTCAGCAGGACATCGATACGCGCACGGATGTCTACAGCCTGGGCGTGCTGCTCTACGAGCTGCTGACGGGCACGACGCCGCTGCCCCGCGAGGCGCTGGCGAGCCTGTCGCTCGACGCCAGCTTCACGGCCGTGCGCGACAACGAACCCCCGCCGCCGAGCGGGCGGCTGAGGCGGCTGGGCGGGCGGCTGGCCGCCATCGCGGCGCAACGATCAGCGGCGCCGGATCAACTGGTGGCCGCCGTGCGCGGCGATCTGGATGCCATCTGCGGCCAGGCGCTCGCGAAGGAACGCGAGCGCCGCTACCAGGGCGTCGGCGAGCTGGCCGCTGACATCGAGCGCTGCTTGCGGGACGAGCCCGTGCTCGCGCGCCCGCCCACCGCGCGGTATCGCATCGGAAAATTTGTGCGCCGGCGCCGCCTCGCCGTCGGCCTGGCCGCGGGTCTGGGCCTCGCCTTGCTGGCGGGCACCTCCATCAGCCTGACCTTGAAGTTCCGCGCGCGCGAGTCCGAGGCCGACCTGGCCGCGTTTGCAGCCTTTCTCACCGAGGATGTGCTCGCGGCGGCCCGCCCCCGGGAGGTGGAAGGAGGTCTGGGCATCAATATCACCGTGCGGGATGCGTTGGTGGCCGCGAACGACAAGCTCCCGGAGCGATTCGCCGGCCGGGCGCGGGCGGAGGCGCTCACGCGCCACACCCTCGGCGTCACGTTCTACAATCTCGGCGAGACGGTCCGCGCGATCGCGCAACTGGAGCGCGCCCGGGAGCTGCAAAGGAAAACCCTGGGCGAGCGCGACCCAAAAACCCTTCACACGATGGCGCGCCTCGGCCAGCTCTACCGGAACGCGGGTAGGTCGAAGGACGCCATCGCCCTCACCGCCGAAGCCCTCGCCGGCCAGACGGCAGTGCTCGGCCCGGATCATGCGGAGACCATCGAGACGATGACGATGTTGGGGAGCCTCTTCATGGGGTTGGAGACGCTCGACCTCCCGCGCGCCGTGGCGATTTACGAGCAGGCGCTCGAACGGGCGCAACGCACCCTGGGCGCGAAGGCGCGCCTGACCTGGCTTTGCATGCAGCATCTGGGAGGGGCCTACACGCAGACCGGGCGGTTTTCCGAGGCCGTGGCGCTCCACGAACAGGTGCTCGCGCAGCTTCGGGCAATCGATCCCGTGCCGAATGGCTACACGCTTGGGGCCATGAATGAACTGGGCACTGCTCACGTGGGAGCCAGGCAGTTCGACCAGGCGATTCAGCTCCACCGTGAGGCGATGGAGCTGTCAAAAACACAAATGGGGGAGGGACACCCGCAGCACCTGGCGGCCATGAACAACCTCGCCGGCGGCTATTTGGCCAAGGAGGATTTCGCCGCCGCCGAGGCGACGGCGCGCGCGTGTGTGGAACTGGAAACCAAGACGCTCGGGGCCGCCCATTTCGACACGCTGGCGACCAAGATGACGCTCGCGCACAGCCTGCTGGCCCAAGGCCGGCACGCGGCCGCCGAGCCGCTCAGCCGCGAGGTTCTGGCCGCGCTGGAGCGGGTCATTCCCGATGATTACCGGACGCACGCGACCCGGTTGGCGCACGCCGAAGCGCTCCTCGGCCTGCAGCGCAAGGACGAGGCGGACGCGCTGGCGGAAGCGGCCATCGCCCGGCTGGAACCGCTCCGCGCCCGGATTCCAGTCCACGTCGTTCCCATGGACAAAAGGCTCGGGCGCATCGCGCGGCTGCACGCGGCGCAGGGCGACGCGGAGCGCGCGGCGCGCTGGGAGGCGCGCTGCCGGGAGTGGGCGGAATGGGACGCGGCCCGCCGGCAGGAACTCGCGGCGGCGAGCCGTGGCGCGACGGCGGTGCCGCCGGGAGGCGCGCGGCCATGAACGATTTCACCCAGCGGCTCGAGGCGAGCGTGGCCGGCGCCGGTTCGCCGCGCGACCTGCTGCCTCTCGTCTACGCGGAGCTGCGCCAGCGGGCGGCGGCCCTGATGGCGCAGGAGCGGGCGGACCACACGCTCCAGCCGACGGCGCTGGTGCACGAGGCGTGGCTCCGGCTCGTGGACCGCAGCGCGCACTCGTGGCAAAATCGCGCCCACTTTTTCGCCTGCGCCGCGGAGGCCATGCGCTGGGTGCTCGTCGACCATGCCCGCCGCAAGCACACCCAGCGTCGGGGTGGCGACTTCGTCCGCGTGGATTTTTCCGACGCCTCCGCCCCCGTCACCATCGGCGGCGCCGACGAGTTGCTGGCGCTCGACGGCGCGCTCAAGCGGCTGGAAAAAGTGCACCCGGCCAAGGCCGAGCTGGTCAAGCTGCGCTACTTCGCCGGCCTCACCTTCGAGGAGGTGGGGCAGCTGCTCGGCATCTCCGAGCCCACGGCGAAGCGTCATTGGGCGTTTGCCCGCGCCTGGCTGTTCAAGGAAACGCAACGCGAGGCGGGCCGCTAGTCGGGGCCGGCCGCGCGGGAGCGGCATCGTCCGGCGCGCGGAGCGCAGGCCGCGCTCTGAGCCAACAGGCGAGCAATGCGCCGGTGATGCGGAGGCTCCGTGACATCACGCGATCCTAGCGGACCGGGAAACTCTGGCAATACGCCGGTAGGCGTATCACTGCGACGCGGGCGTAGCGGGGGGGGGGGGGGGGGGCGGCGGGCCAAAAAGACCCGGGAGCCCCCGGGCGGGCGGGGGGGGCGGCGGCCCGCGGAGCGGGGGGGGTGGGCGGGGGGGGGGGGGGG
>JANNEY010000162.1:0-15367 GCA_031379235.1 Opitutaceae bacterium
CGAGGCGCTCGATTTCCTCGGTGGCTTGGCTGAGTGCGGTGCCGGCGGCGAGGTTGAAGGTTATGGTGACCGCGGGCACTTGGCCGAGATGGGCCACGGTAAGCGGGCCAACCGAGGGTTTGAATTTCGCCACAGCTTCGAGCGGGATCAGTTTTCCCTCGCGGTTCCGCAGGTGGAGCAGCGAGAGCGCGGCGGGATCGCGGAGGTATTTCGAGTCGAGCTCGAGGATGACGGAGTATTGGTTGGTAGAGGTGTAGATGGTGGAGACCTGCCGTGAACCGAAACCGCTGTAGAGCGTGTCCTCGATCTGTTGGGCGGTGAGCCCGAGCGACGAAGCCTTGTCGCGATCGATGTCGATGATCATCTGCGGGCTCGTGATTTGGAGGTCAGAGTTGACGTCGATCAGGCCCGGGATCTCGCGCACGCGGTCGAGCATGAGGGGTGTAACGCGGTAGAGTTCCTGCAAGTCGGGGCCGTAGAGGGTGTATTGGTAAACGGAGCTGGAAGACCGCGAGCCGAGGCGGATGCTCGGCGGCACCTGCGGAAAAACCTTCACGCCGGGGATGCCGGCGGTTGCAACGCGCAGCTGCTGCGCGATGACGGCCGCATTGGGGCGCTGATCGCGCTCGATCAAGCCGGCAAACATGCGCCCCGTGTTGCCGCCGCTGGAGCCGCCGCGGGGCGAGGACCCGGTGAAGCCAGAGACGTTGTCGACGTAAGGATTCTGCTGCACCACGGATTTAACGGCGGTGATGTAGCGCGACATCGCGTCGAATGAGGCGTCCTGCGGGCCTTCGACATTAATGCTCAGTCGCCCAGAGTCCTCGGCGGGAATGAAGCCCTTGGGCACGAGCACGAGCAGCCAGACCGTGAGACCAATGGTCGCGAGGGCAGTCAGGATCACGGCGGTGCGCCACCGGAGGGAAATGCGCAGCGTGCGCTCGTAGACGCCGACGCTCCAGAGGAAAAGTCGTTCGAGTGCGTTGTAGAAAGAGCCGTGTTTTTTGCCGTGCTGCACCGGTTTGAGGAAACGGCTGCACAGCATTGGCGTGAGGGTGAGCGACACAAAGCCCGAAACGAGGATGGCCGCGCTGATCGTGACGGCGAACTCGTAGAGCAAGCGGCCGAGGATCCCGCCCATGAAGAGCACGGGGATGAACACGGCCACGAGCGACACTGTCATCGAGAGAATGGTAAACCCGATCTCGCGCGAGCCTTTGAGTGCGGCGGCCATCACGGGTTCGCCCTTCTCGATGTGGCGCATGATATTTTCGAGCATCACGATCGCGTCGTCGACGACGAAGCCGACCGAGAGCGTGAGCGCCAGCAGCGATATGTTATCGATGCTGAAGTTGAAAAAATACATCACCGCAAACGTGCCGATGACGGCGATGGGCATCGCGATGCCGGGGATGATCGTGGCGGAGAGCGTGCGCAGGAAGAGGAAGATCACGAGCACCACGAGGATGATCGCGAGCACGAGGGTGAACTTCACGTCCTGCACCGATTCCTTGATGGAGATGGAACGATCGACGAAGAGATCGAGGCTGATGGAGGCAGGCAGTTGGGCCCGGAAGGCGGGCAACAATTCCTTGATGCCATCGACGACCTTGATGGTGTTGGTGCCGGGCTGCCGCTGGATCGAGAGCATGATCGTGCGCGTGTGCGAGCCGTCGGTGAAGGCGGGGTTCTCGACGCCGTCGCGCATGCGCGGGTCGAACCAGCTGCCGGACTTCTCGTTCTCAACGCTGTCAACGACGCGCGCGACGTCGGAGAGGCGGACGGCCGAGCCATTGCGGTAGCTGACGATGATTTTGCCGAAAGATTCGGCGTTCTTGAGCTGGCCGGTGGCGACGAGCGTAGTCGATTTGTAGGTGCCGTCGACGACGCCCGCGGGGAGGTTAGGGTTGTTGGCGTCCAGCGAGGCGCGGACTTCGTCGAGGCCTATGCCGCGGGCGGCAAGCGCGCGCGGATCGAGACGCACACGGACGGCGTATTTCTGCGAGCCGAAGAGATTGACCTGAGCGACGCCGTCGACCGTGGAGAGGCGTTGCGCGAGGACGGTCTCAGCCCACTCATTGACTTCGGAGAGCGAGACCGTCTGCGAAGTGAGGGCGATGAGGAGGACGGAGTCATCCGCCGGGTTGGATTTGCGCGCCGAAGGCGGATTGGGCATGTCGCGCGGCAATCGGCGCTGCACGGCGGCAATGGCGGCCTGCACGTCCTGCGCGGCGCCGTCGATGTTGCGATCGAGGTTGAACTGGATCGTGATCGAGGTGCTACCGAGCGAGCTGACCGACGTCATCGAGTCGATGCCGGAGATACTGGCAAACTGCTGCTCGAGCGGCGTGGCGACGGAGGCGGCCATGGTCTCCGGGCTCGCACCGGGGAGGCTGGCGGAGACGGAGATGGTGGGAAAATCGACGTTGGGCAGATCGCTGACGGGAAGGCGCTGGTAGGCCATCCAGCCGAACAGTGTGATCGCGGCGGTGATGAGCGTAGTCATCACCGGCCTGCGAATGAAGGGCTCGGGGATGTTCATGGCTGTTTCTTTTTTTCCTGAGCGGACTTGTCACCGTCCTTCGGGGTGTCCTTCTTTTTGCCGCCGCCCTTGCCAGACTTCGGCGCACCGGTGGCGGCTTCCTTAACGTCGACCGGCTTGTTGGGGATGACCCGCAGCTGGCCTTCGATCACGATCATTTCGCCCTCGGTCAGGCCCTTGCTGATGACGACCTCGCCCTCGTAGGCGCGTTCGACCGTGACGGGTCGAAGCTCGGCGGTCTTGTCGGCTCGAACGACGTAAACGTGTTGTCCTGTCTGTGAAGTTTGAAGCGCGCTGCTCGGAATCGTGAGAGCTTCAGGCGATGCAAGGGTGAGGGTCACGGTGGCAAATTGCCCGGGCCACAACCGGTGGCTGGCATTCGGGAATGTGCCCTTGAGCTTCAGAGTGCCGGTCGACGAATCGACGGTGTTGTCCATAAACGTGAGGTCGCCCTCCTCGGGCTTCTCATCGACCCCGGGAGGCACAACCCTAACCTTCAGCATCCCGGAGGCGCGGTAGCGGGTGAGCGCGCCGAGGTATTGTTGGGGCACCGAAAAGGTCACATAGATCGGACTGATCTGGTTGATGGTGACCATGGGGGCGCCGACCTCGTTCGCGCGGACGAGGTCGCCCTCGCGGAGGTTGATGTTGCCGGTGCGGCCGGAGAGAGGCGCGCGGAGCGAGCAATATTCGAGTTGGAGCTTGGCCGTCGCAAGACGTGATTCCGTGGCGGCGACTTCGGATTCAAGACTGCGGGCGGTGTCGGAGATTTTCTCGAACTGCTCCTTTGAAACCATCTGGTCCGCGGTGAGCGACCGATAGCGGGCGACTTGGGTGCGCGCGGTCTCAAGCTGGAACTTCACTTTGGCAATATCCGCTTCGGCCGTGCGCAGAGCATTCTCAAACGGCCGCGGATCAATTTCGAAGAGGAGCGTGCCTTGCTGCACATCCTGCCCCTCTTGAATGGCGATCTTGAAAACTACGCCCGTGACTTGGGTCCGCACGGCAGTCGCTCGCATCGGCTCCACCGCACCAATGGCGTCGAGGACGAGCGGGACGATTTTCTTTTGTGCTGTGCCCGCGATCACAGGTGCGGCCTGGCCTCCGCGACCACCCTTGGCGCCACCGCCGGGAGCGGGCCCCGCAGCCTTTTCACCGCAGCCTGCGAGTAAGATAGCAAGGCCGAGAACGGCTATGTGTGGAGCGGACCAAGGAGGAAAAGAAAGCGAAGTCATATCGGAAGGGGTGGGGGCAACGAAGTTGCCGGATAGCGTCGGTCAACGATTTGGGTTGGGGCGCGGGCGATTGTCAAAGGTGAGTAGTAGGACGCGCCGAACTAAGAATGGGTCCGGTTCAGGATTGCGCGGTGGAAACCCGCCGATTTGCTCGCGCCTGTTTCCATGGGCCGGCTCTACGCGAGTGTCTTCTGCTGTTTTTTTCTAGCCGATGCGATTCACCTCGCGGTTGCGGCGCCTGCGCCAAACGAACCGCTCGCCGCGATTGATGACAAATGGCGGCATATCCGCTCGCCCAATTTCGAACTATTCACTCACGCGGCCGAGCATGAGTCGCGGAGTCTGCTGCATGACATGGAACTCTTGCGCGCGCTTTTCCTTGAGAGGTTCAAGTTCAAGGAGCGCGCAAAGCTCGACGTCTCCGTCTATTTGTTCCGCCGTCTCGCAGATTTCCACGCCTACGCGCCGGCCGGTATGGCGAAGAGCGATGTGAAGGGTTTCTACCAAGCCTCGCCGGACCGCGCCATCATCAGCCTCGCGCCGATCGAGGACTGGGATGGGGCGCAGCGGCTCGTCTTCCACGAGTATGTGCACCACCTTTTCCGCATTACCGAGCAAGAGCCGCCCGTGTGGTTCAATGAGGGCATGGCCGAGCTGTTTTCCGCCATCCGCGAGGAAGGCGGCAAGCTCGAGATCGGCCAGCCGCACATCGGGCGCATCGCGACGCTCCAGACGGAGAAACTGCTCCCGCTTGAGACCCTCTTCGCCGTCGATCACGCTTCGCCCATCTACCGAGGCAAGGAGCACGCGGGCCTCTTCTACGCCCAATCGTGGGCGCTGCTGCACTACTGGAATTTTGGCGAGTCGGGCCTCAACAAGGACGGCATCGCGAAGTTCACGCTCGTCGCCGGCAACCCCAAGCTCGTGCCGCCCGGCTTCGATTTCCGGGCGTTTTTCCGGCAATGCTTCGGCATGGATTACCCCGATATGGTCAAGCGCCTTGAGCGCTATGTGAGCGGGGGCCGTTACCGTTACGGCAAGCTCCCAATCCCCGAAGTGCCCAAGGCATCGACCTACGCCGCGCGCCCCGTGCCCCGCGAAGAACTACGCCTGCGGCTCGCGGAGCTGGCGCTGCGCACCACGCAATCGTCGATGGCTAAATTCGTGCTAGTTGACGCTGCGGCACAGCCAGGAGCGGAGGCGCGCACGTTTGAGGTGCTCGGAGCCGAGGCGATCGTGGAGCAGGACGAGGGTCGGGCCCGGGATCGCTGGGAGGCGGCGTTTGCGGCCGGCTCGACCAATATCGCGGTTTTGCGTGAGCTGGGCTTGATCGAGAGCCGCGCTTGGTTCCAAGAGTTCAACCACGATTTCAAGTTGCCAAAGGAGAACGTCGAGCGCTTGCGCGACCGGCTCACGCGCGCCATCCAACTAGAACCAGAGCAGACGGCGCCCTACGAGATGCTCGCGTGGGTCGAGGCGTATTCCGCGTCGCCGCAGGTGGATAACTTGCTTGCCGTCCAGCGGGCTTTCCCTCGGCTGAAACAGCAGCAGCGCGTGCTGCTGGCATTCATTGTGGCGCGGCTGCGCCTCGGTCTGCGCGATCAGGCGGTGTCGATGCTAGGGGAATTTGAGAAACTGGAATTTGAGGAGTGGTCGGCCAAAGGCGCCGAAATCGTGCGCGCCCGCTTGGAGAATCGCGCCGTGCGCTCGGTCGTCGCGCCGACGCCGCAGAATGTCTCGCGCGTCAACGCCACGATCGGCGGGCGCCCGCGGTTGAAAACACCCTCCGTCGAATTGCCATGAAGCGGTCGCGTCTCTTCCACGGACTACTCGGCGCGTTGCTCGGTGTGGCGTTGCCCGCCGCGGAGCCGAAGCCCGCCAACGATCCCGCGGTCACGATGTCGCCCTTCGAGGTCAGTGCCGAGAGCGTTGATTTCAAAGGTTGGATCAAACTCGGATCGCCGCATTTTACACTCTACACGGACGCAAAGGAAAAGGACGCCGCCAACGTGCTGCGCGAGCTGGAGATGGTGCGGTGGGCCGCGCAGGATTTCATGAGGCGGGAGCTGAGTCCGCGCACGCCGACCGTGCTGGTTCTGCCGACCTCGCGCTCCGACTGGCGCAAGATCGCCTCCAAAGGCGGAGTAGAATGGCAGGTGGCAATGTCCTCACCCGCGCATCGCTTGGTAGATTTGCTGCTCGCGGAATACGACTGGCAGGATCGCGGCCTCGACCTCGTGCGCGCAGTGCTGGGGATAAGCCTGCTCAAGACGATGAATCTCGGCGGTCCCTTCGCCTACGAGAATGGTATCGGGTCGTTTTTCGAAAGCGCCGAGATCGAGAAGGACAAGGTGACGTTTGGCCGCGCCAATGCCGTGCGCGTCGCCCCGCTCCTCGGGGAGGGTTGGATGCCATGGGGGCAGTTCTTCCGCGTGACGCCGAGGTCCGAGGAATATCGGAGCCAATGGAAAATCCATCGCTTCAGCGCGCAGGCGGCGGTTTTTGTGCAGTTCATGCTGTCCAATCCCGAACCGGCGTGGCTTGAGCGGCTCATGGATTGGAACGCCCGCCGGGTCGCGGATGAGGAACCGAAGGAGGAGGAATTTAAGGCAATCTTTGGCCTCGATTGGAAAGGCTGGCAGAAGACGATGGAAGAATATGTCCGCGGTGGCCGCTATCAGATGATGTCGATCCGGGTGACTCCGTCCGTTGCTTCCGTGCAGCCGACGAAACTGGACTTACCCGTGCGCGAAATGCGCGAACTTTTTGTCATCGCGCAAGTGCTGAATCAGAACGTGCCGGCGAGCCAGGCCGCGCTTGATTCGCTTTTGGCGAAGGGCCTCAAGACAGAATCGCTGCGCGAGTTGCTGGTGGAAGCCTGTATGCGTTGGCGGCGCGCGGAGCCGAAGGCGGGGCTGCTGCGCGAACTCATCGCGAGCGGCTCGAGCAACGCCGCGATCTACAACGAACTCGCGAGCGATGTCGCCCGTCGCGCGTATTTTCGCCCGGCTCTGAGGCGTCGACTTGGGGCCGAGGTGACTGAGGTGCGGGATCTGTGCCGTCGCGCGCTCGCCCTCGACCCGCTGCTGCTCGAGGCCAACCATCTCCTCGCCTTTTCCTATGCCTTTGGTCCGGAAGCCGGGCCGCAAAACGTCCAGGCCATCGAGGAAATCTACCGTCGCACCACCGGCAGCATGCGCACGAATGATGTCGTCCTCGCTGCTGGCGTCGCGCATTGGCGCGCCGGTAATCCCGCCGCCGCCACGAAAATTGCTCAGGTCATCCTCGATTCCACCTACGCCGACAAGGGCGACAAGACGATCGCCGCGGAGTTGAAAGCGGCGCTGACGGCCGGCCTAAAGCCGTAGGGTGGGGCGACGGGTTTTACGCCACACCTTTCCCTTGCCAGCCCGGCTCGCGCAGATTTCCCTTGGAGGAATTTTTCCGATGAAAGTCCTCGTTGCCGATAAGATCTCACCCAAAGGAGTCGCCTTCCTGCGCCAGCAGCCGGGCATTGAAGTCATCGAGGCTTACGGCTCTTCGCCGGAAAAAGTGCTGGAGCTGGTGAAGGACGTCCACGCCATCGCCGTCCGCTCGGAGACGAAGATTACGGCGGAGGTCTTCAAGGCGGCACCGCTCCTCAAGGTCGTCGGTCGCGCCGGCGTGGGCGTGGACAACGTCGATGTCGAGGCTGCGACCAACCACGGCGTCGTCGTCATGAACACGCCCGCGGGCAACACCATCGCGACGGCCGAGCTTACGTTCACCCATATCCTTTGTGGCGCGCGGCCCGTGCCGCAGGCGGCCGCCTCAATGAAGGCCGGCCAGTGGGACCGGAAGACGCTTTCGGGCATCGAGCTTTTCAAGAAAACCCTGGGCATCGTGGGCCTTGGCCGCATCGGTGGCGAGGTCGCCAAGCGCGCTCAGGCCTTCGGCATGCGCGTGCTCGCCTACGATCCCTATCTCGCGCCGAGCCGCGCCAAGGCCATGCAGGTCGAGGGCGTGACGCTCGACGAACTCCTCAAGCAGTCGGACTACATCACGGTTCACATGCCGATGACCGACGACACGCACTACATGATCGACGAGGCGGCGTTCGAGAAGTGCAAGAAGGGTGTCCGCATCTTCAACTGCGCCCGCGGCGGCATCATCAAAGAGAGCGCCCTCATCGCCGCGCTCAAGAGCGGCAAGGTCGCCGCGGCCGGTCTCGATGTGTTCGAAGACGAGCCGCTCGCGAAGGAGAGCGAGTTTCGCACGCTACCGAACGTCGTGCTCACGCCGCACCTCGGTGCCTCGACCGCCGAGGCGCAGGAATCCGTCGGCATCGAAATCGCCGAGCAGATTGCCGATGTCCTCAATGGCGGCGTAATCCGCAACGCCGTCAACGTCCCCTCCATCGACGCCGCCGCGCTCAAGATTCTCGGGCCATATCTCGACCTTGGGACCAAGCTCGGCACGCTCGTCCAGCAGATCGCGCCCGCGCAGATCGCGCAGCTCCGCATTACGTATTTCGGCAAGCTCGTGGACCTCGACGCCAACGCCGTCACGCGCGCCATTGAGCGCGGTTATCTTCGCCGCATCAGCGGGGAGGAAGTCAACTTCGTCAACGCCCCCGTCCTGATCGAGCGTCTCGGCATCCGCGCCGAGGTCGTGAAATCGACCGACGACTCCGGCTACAGCGAACTCATCTCGGTCGAGGCCATCGCGCCCGACGGCAAGGTGTTTTCCGCCGCCGGCACCCTCATCGGCAAGGGCAACCAACCGCGCATCGTGAGCATCAACAGCCGCGAGGTCGAAGTCGCGGCCGAGGGCAAACTGCTCGTCCTCGAAAACGTGGACCAGCCCGGCATGGTCGGCGCCATCGGCACGCTGCTGGGCAAGGACAAGGTCAACATCGCCGACATGTCGCTCTCGCGCCTCACGCCCGGCGGCACCGCATACATGGTCGTGCGCGTGGACACCGAGCCGAGCGAGGCCGCGCGCAAGGAGATCAAGGGCCACGCCGCGATCAAGATGGCGAAGTTTGTGCAGCTATGAGCGACGCGCTCGCGAGCCTTGTCGTGGGGTGGGGATGGCTCTCCGAGCCGGCCTGGGTTCGCGGCTGCACCTGCGATGGGAACGCTGGAACTCAGGCCGGTTCGGAGAACCGGCCCCACCTCGACTGAGATTGCCCCATGCTCGTCCCGCTCCTCATCGCCGCCGTGGTCGGATACCTGCTCGGCTCGCTGCCGTTCGGGTATCTCGTCGCGCGCGCGAAGGGCGTGAACATTTTCGAGGTCGGCTCGAAGAATCCCGGCGCGACCAATGTCCGTCGCGTGCTCGGCAATGGACCGGGTAATCTGGTGCTGGTGCTTGATATGGTGAAGGGAGCGGTAGCGGTGGGCGTTTGGGTGTTCTTTCAGTTCAAGATTGCCGTGAGCCCCGGCGAATCCGATCCGAATGCGTTCACACCTGTGGCCGGACTTATTGGCTCGATCCTTGGCCACAGCTTCTCCTGCTTCACGAAATTCCGCGGCGGCAAGAGCGTCGCGACCGGCGCCGGCGGTTTTGCCGTCCTGTTCCCGCTCGGCATGGCGATCGCGCTCGGCGTGTTTCTCGTGACGCTCGCGATTACGCGTTATATCTCGCTCAGTTCGATGCTGGGTGGGGCGTCGCTGCCGTTCGCGGCCTTCGCATTCAAGCAGGGCTCCCCGATGATCTCCATCTCGGCGATAATTGCGACTTTCGTCATCTATCGCCATCGCGCGAATATCCTGCGCATCCGCGCCGGCACCGAGTCCAAGGTTGGCCAGAAACCTTCACCTCCGCCCGCATCTCCTTCATGAGCGCACCTCTCACCCTCAACATCGGCCTCTGCGGCTTCGGCACCGTCGGGCAGGGCGTGTGGAAACATCTCTCCGCCCATCGCGCCGAACTGGAGTCGCGCCTCGGCGTGACGCTGAATCTCGCCCGTGCCTCCGTCCGCGATTTGAAGAAAAAGCGGGAGGTCAAAATCCCCGCGCGTGCGCTTACCACCGACCCGCTCGCCATCGCGCGCGACCCTTCGATTCACATCGTGTGCGAACTGATGGGCGGCACCACGCTCGCGCGTGAGGTCACGCTCGCGGCGCTCAAGCGCGGCGCCGTCGTCGTCTCTGCCAACAAGGCGCTCATCTGCGAGCACGGCCCCGAGATCATCGCGGCCGCGCAGAAGCACGGCGGGCATTTCTTTTTCGAGGCGTCCGTCGCTGGCGGCATCCCGATCATCAAGGCGCTGCGCGAGGGGCTCGTCGCGAATCGATTCACCCGAATCTACGGCATCCTCAACGGCACGTGTAACTACATTCTCACGCAGATGGAGGAGAACGACGCGCCCTACGCCGCCGTGCTCGCCGAGGCGAAGCGGCTGGGCTACGCCGAGGCCGACGAGGCGCTCGATGTCGACGGCTGGGACACCGCGCACAAAGCCAGCGTGCTCGCGTGGCTCGCGCATGGCGTCTGGGTGAAGACCGACCAGATGATCGTGGAGGGCATCTCACGCATCACGCCGACCGATTTCAAAATCGCCTCGACCCTCGGCTTCGGCATCAAGCTCCTCGCCGTCATCACGCGCGATTTCGCGAAGAACGAACTCTGCGTGCGCGTGCATCCGACGCTGCTGCCCGAGGGCAATGTGGTCGCGAATGTCAGCGGCGTCTTCAATGCGATCTCGGTGACGGGCGATGTGGTCGGCACGACTTTTTACTCCGGTCGCGGGGCAGGGCAGGACGCCACCGCGAGCGCCGTCATCAGCGACATCGCCGACGCCGCCTCGCTGCTCAAGCACGGCAAGGGTGGCCATCTGCTCGGGGAATTCACGACGACCCCGCGCGTCTCCTGCAAACTCGCGCCGCCCGAGAGCGTCCGCTCGCGCTACTACCTTCGTCTCACCGTGCGGGATCAGCCTGGCGTGCTCGCGCGCGTCGCCTCCGTGATGGCCAAGCACAAGGTGAGCATCGCCAGCGTCATCCAAGGCCCCGCCGACGAGCCTGGCGCCGCGTCGCTCGTGCTCACCACGCACGAAAGCAACGAGCGCGCAATCGGCGCGACGCTCAAGCAGCTCAAGGCCCTCGCCGCCGTGCTCGACGAGCCGGTGCTGCTGAGGATCGGGGATTTCGAAAGGTAGAAATGTTGAGAGCTGAGTGTTGAGAGTTGAGAGACCAATTCTCCTATCTCCCAAACACCGCTCTCACCTCCGGCACTCTCAACCCTCAACTCTCAGCTCTCAACTTTCCGCAATGGCCCGAATCGTCCAAAAATATGGCGGCACCTCAGTCGGTGACGTCGAACGCATCAAGAACGTCGCGAACCGCATCAAGGCGTTTCGCGAGGCCGGCAATGAGGTCGTCGTCGTCGTTTCCGCCCGCTCGGGTGTGACCAACGAACTCATCGCCCGCGCCAAGTCTCTCCACGCGAGCCCGCCCGACCGCGAACTCGACCAGCTCGTCTCGATCGGCGAGCAGGAGACCATCGCGCTCACCGCCATCGCGCTCGACGCCATCGGCGTCCCGGCGAAGAGCTACACCGGCGCGCAGGCCGGTATCACGACCGACAAAGTTTACACCAAGGCCAAGATTACCGGCATCGATGGCAAATCCATCGAGAAGGATCTCAAGGCCGGGAAGGTCGTGATCGTTGCCGGCTTTCAAGGCATCGACGACGAGGGCCAGGTCACCACGCTCGGCCGCGGCGGCTCCGATCTTACCGCCATTGCGCTCGCTGCCGCCATCAAGGCCGACAAGTGCGAAATCTACACCGATGTCGATGGCGTCTATACCGCCGACCCGCGCGTCGTGAAGGACGCCAAGAAGCTCACCGAGATCAGCTACGACGAGATGCTCGAGTTGGCCTCGCTCGGCTCGAAGGTCATGCAGACGCGTTCCGTCGAGTTTGCCTCGAAATACAACGTCGTTTTTGAAGTCCGCTCCTCCTTTAACAACAACCCAGGAACCATCGTGAAACAAGAAGTCGCCTACATGGAAAAGGTCGTCGTCCGCGGCGTCGCCGTCGACAAGGACCAAGCCAAGGTCGTCGTGAGCAACATCGCGGACAAACCCGGCACCGCCGCGCAAGTTTTCCGCGCGCTCGCCGACGCCAATATCAACGTCGACATGATCGTGCAGAACGTCGGCCACGACGGCGTGGCCAACCTCACCTTCACCGTGCCGCAGACCGAGACGCAGAAGGCCGAGAAGGCGCTCGCGCCCGTGCTCAAGGCCGTCGGCGGCACCGTCACGGTCGACGACAAGATCGCGAAGCTCTCCGTCGTGGGCGTGGGCATGCGCACGCACAGCGGCGTGGCCTCGACGCTCTTCACCGCACTGGCTGACGCCGGCATCAACCTCGAGCTCATCAGCACCTCTGAGATCAAGATCTCTGTGGTGATCGCGAAGGACAAGGCGGACGACGCCGCTCGCGCCGCGCACAAGGCGTTCGCCTTGGAGAAACTGTGAGCGGAAGTAGCGAGTAGCGGGTAGCGAGTAGCGAGCATCGTCCAATCGCTGGCTACTCACTACCCGCTACCCGCTACTCGCTACTCCGCCATGCGCTTCATCTCCACCCGCGGCCAAACTCCCGCTCTCGGCTTCTCCGACGCCGTCGCGACCGGACTCGCCCCTGATGGCGGGCTTTATCTGCCCGAGACGCTACCGGATTTCTCGGGCAAGCTGAAATCCTTCGAGGGCCTCGGCTACGCGGAGCTGTGCTTCGAGTTCCTGCGCGTCTTCGCGACCGACATCCCGCCGGAGACGCTGCGCGCGCTCATCAACGCGAGCTACACCAAGTTCTCCGATCCCGCGATCGCGCCGCTCAAGCCTCTCGGAAAAAACCTCTACGTGCTCGAGCTCTTCCACGGGCCCACGCTCGCGTTCAAGGACTTCGCGCTCCAACTCCTCGGCAATCTCTACGCGCACCAGTGCCAGGTCCGCGGCCAGACCATCAACGTCCTCGGCGCCACCTCCGGTGACACCGGCGCGGCGGCAATTCACGGCCTGCTCGGCAAGCCCGGCACCGCGATTTTCATCCTTTACCCCGACGGCCGCGTCTCGCCGCTGCAGGAGCGGCAGATGACCTGCACCGGCGCGGAGAATGTCTTCGCCCTCGCGGTGGACGGCACCTTTGACGACGCGCAGACCGCGTTGAAGGAAATCTTCGGCGATCAGGATTTTCGACTGCGGCACCGCTTGTCGGCGGTCAATTCCATCAACCTCGCGCGCGTGCTCGCGCAGTGCGTTTACTACCTCTACGCGTGGCTTAAGCTGCCGGCCGCTGAGCGCGGCAACGTCGAGTTCGTCGTGCCGACCGGCAATTTCGGCAATGTGCTCGCCGGCTGGATGCTCCAGAAAATGGGCGTGCCGATCCGCGGCTTCCGCGTCGCGACGAATCAGAACGACATCCTCTACCGGCTCTTCACGACCGGCGAATATCGCGTCGGCGACGTGCACCCGAGCCTCGCGCCGTCGATGGACATCCAAGTCGCGTCGAACTTTGAGCGCTTCATCTGGTTCGCCGTGGGTCGCGACGCTGCGAAGGTCCGCACCGTGATGGACACGTTCAAGAAGACGGGTGCCTATAAGTTTGAGAATTTTAACCGCGACACCTTCAGCGCCTCGCGCACGACCGACGCCGAGATCGCCAGCATCATTGCCCGCGTCCACCGCGAGCATGGCTACGTGTGCGACCCGCACACAGCCTGCGGCTTCAAGGACCTGAGTGCCGACCGCGTGAACGTCGTCCTCGCCACCGCCAGCCCCGCTAAATTTCCGGACACGATCAAAGCCGCCATCGGGATCGAGCCCACGCATCCGAGCCTCGAAGCCTTAAAAGTGAAGCCCATCGTGAAGCACCGCATCAAAGCGACGCCGGACGCGATCCGGGCTTTCATTGAGGCGCGTGCAGTGCGGGCTTGATGGTTCGAGGTGGAGCGCGTTGCCCTCAACGCGCTGGATTGCGAGGTGGAGCGGCTTGACCTCAAGACGCTTTGGGCTGCGGAGAGCGCATCGCTTGGTGGGTGCGCGAGTCCTGAAAGCGCGTTGGGGTCAACGTGCGCCACCTTCGAGCCGCAGTTCGGCGATGATCGGCAAATGATCGGACGCTTCGGAGTAGGGCACGTCCATCGTCACTGGCGTGATCGTCGTGTGCGTGATCCAGATGTAGTCGATGCGCTTGTTGGGTTTTTTCACGGGGATGGTGAAGCCCGGCTCCTTGCTTACGACGGTCCATGAATCGGTGAGGAACTCGCGGACGGCCGAAACCGACTTGGCGTCGGGCCCGGCGTTGAAATCGCCGACCAAGATCACGGGCAGCGCGCCGGCGGCGGCGACAATCGCACGGAGCTCGGTCGCACTGTGCTCGCGCTCGGCGGGATCGCGGCGGGCGTCGAGGTGCGTGTTCATGAACAGGATTTCGCGGCCATGGACATCGAGCAAGAGTTGCTGCACGCCGCGCTGCTCGCCGTTGGCGAAAGATTTCAGGTGGGTGTTCTTCGCGCGCTTGATGGGGAAGCGCGTGAGGACCGCGTTGCCGTAGTCGCCGCCTTGGTGGGCGATATTCTTGTCGAATTGCACGGCCAGGCCCGTGAGCTTCGCCAGCTCGGCGGGGAGGTCGCGCCGCTGTGTGCGCTCGACGCCGCGATCAACTTCCTGGAGGCCGACGAGGTCGGCCTTGGCGTCGGTGATGACCTTGGCGATGCGCTGGAGGTCGAGCTTACCGTCGAGGCCTTCGCCGTGGTGAAGGTTGTAGCTCATCACGCGGAGTGTGACGGGCTGGGCGGCGAAGGCGGAGGCAGCGAGGGCAAGAAAGGTGAGGAGGCGGAGCATGGATCTGATAATGGTGCAGTTTAAGAAGGATAGAGGTGATTGGTAGGAGTTTTGTAGGGTCGGCGCTCGTCGCCGGACCGTCGCGCAGCGCATATGATAATCGCAACGGCCCGCCGGCAAGCGGCGGCCCTACGGTTCGCCGGTGGAGACTTTTGCGGCTATCGTTTCGATTGTGCCCAGCCACTCAGGCGGCGGCGCGCCGGTTGAATCAAGATGCTGAAGGAAACGAAATCGCGTGGGTTCAGGGCAGACCCACCGCGGCCACGCTTGTGAAACGGCACACAGGCCCGCGCGATAGGGGTTCATGAAAATGTAGAACGCGTAGTCGTCGGTCGACTCGTCCGGGCGGAGCCGGTGTTCATAGCCATCCTGCTGCCAACGCCACGCGGCTTGGCCTCGGGCGCGCGCCAAAGTTTTGAATTTTCCGGTCACTTGGCCGACGCTGAGCCGCTCGCCGAGCGTGAAGAGCAGATGCACGTGGTCCGGCATGATCGTGGCGGCCAGTAAGTCCACGTCCGCAGGGTGCAGATCATGCAAGGCGGCAAGGGCTGAATCGGCGACCGAAGCTGTGTTCAGCACGGGTGTGCGGTCCTGTGTGCAAAGAGTGAGAAAATAACTTGCGCTCGGAATCGAAATGCGGCCCCAACGCAACCGCGCTGTATGACGCTCGGGCAGTGGCATGGGTGGAATGGATGTGGTGAGAGCGCAGGCCCGTGCTCGCCGCCGGACCGTCGCGCAGCGGCCGTGATAATCGC
>JANNEY010000182.1:0-1521 GCA_031379235.1 Opitutaceae bacterium
CAAACCGATAAACGTGCGCGCGTTCTTGAATTCAACTGCAACGTTCGGGCTCATCGAAGCCACGCGCGGCCCGCGGCGGATCCGGCGAACGGTTTTTTGCGCCCGAGGGAGCGCGTGGAGCGCGGTGGCACCGGGTCGGCGCTTCACCGCGGCCGGCTGTGAGGTGGCAGACAGAAGCGGTTACTTCTGCAGGAAGACGAAGGCGCCCTTCTTGTTCACGATCGCGAGATCGGGTTTGCCGTCGCCGTTGATGTCGCCGACGGGGAACTGGCAGCCGACGCCGGAGGCGTCGTCGATCAGGTGCGGCGTGTAGGTGACGCTGCCGCCGGCCCCGCGCTTGAGGCCAAACCAGTAGAGCACGGCCGCGCCGTTGGGATCGGGATCACCCTTGTCGCCGTGCGCCCAGTGGCGTTTGCCGGTCACGATATCGAGGAGACCGTCGCCGTCGATGTCGGCGAGCATGACGGCGTGGAGCTGGGAAAACTGCACGCCGTTCATTTTCTCCTCCGGCTTCGCGCTCATGATCGCGTGATTGACGAACGTGATCGTGCCGGCGGCGTCGCGCACTTGCTCGAACCAACTGAGACCGTAGCCGTGGGCGACGAGGCTCGTGACGACGTCGGCTTTGCCGTCGCCGTTCACGTCGTAAACATACATCTGCGCGCCGCCCTGGCCGAAAGCCTGCGCGTGGAATTTCCAAACGGGATCGCCGGCGAGACTGGCCGGCTGCTCCCACCAGCCGGCGGCTTCGAGGAGGTCCTGCCGGCCGTCGCCGTTGATGTCGCCAATGCCGATGCCGTGCGTGTAACGCTGGTATTTTCCGGGTGGCGTGACGGCATGAAACGTCCACGCGGCCTTGGGGTTTTTCGCGTCGCGCGTCATGTAACCGAGCTTACCGCCGCTGCCGGCGATGATGTCCTTGCGGCCGTCACCATCGATGTCGGCAAAGCCGGGCGACTCGGTGTCGACGCTGAAATGCGCGAGATGCTGCGGCCAGTCGCCGGGTTTGCCCGCGCCCGGATTCTCAAACCAGAACGCCTCCTTGCCCGGCCAGCCGATGACGAGGATGTCGGGGCGGCCGTCGCCGTTGAAGTCGTCGGTGTAGGTGAGAAAATTATTGGAGTAGGCCAGCCGGTCGAAGGCGTAGGGCGAGCGGTAGACCGTGGCTTTCTCTTTCTTGAAGTCAGGTCCGGCGTAGATGCGCGGGCCGGCGGCGATGTCCATTTTGCCGTCGCCGTTGAAGTCCGCGATCGTGCCGCCCTCGGCGGTGAAGAACGTGTCGATTTGCTGCTTGGAAAACGTGATGGCCGCGGGGTCGGCCGCGAAGGCGAGCGAGGTGGCGGCGAGCGCGAGGGCTAGAGTCAGCGGGGAACGATGGGGCATGGTGGCAATGGCCTAGCGGTGCGCGGGGCGCGGGAGAAGCGGAATCGTTGCGGCCGTCGCCCTGGGGCGCGCAGCTCAGTTTGTTGGATAGGGTAGGGGCGAGCCTTGTGCGCGCCCTCAGCCGGGCGCGCGCGAGGC
>JANNEY010000190.1:0-4987 GCA_031379235.1 Opitutaceae bacterium
TCGCGGCGGTGGGAGTCCGCGTCACACCGACGCGTCCGCTCGTCCGACAACAAGGCCTCTTCGACACCGCGCTCCGCGATCCACACGGTTTCGCCGAGACGCTGGCGCGCATCGCCGCCCTCGTCGGCTCGGATCGCGTCGGCACACCTCAGCTCGTCGACACGCATCAACCCGACATCGTCCGGCTCGCCCCGCCCTCCGCGGTAATTCCAGCGCCAGCGGCACCGCCACTACACGCTCCGCTCGGCGCGCCCTTGCGCCGCTTTCGTCCCCCACTATCCGCCCAACTCGAGTTCACCGACGGCCGCCCGACCTACGTTTGGAGCATGCCGATCCGCGGGGAGATCTCGTTTTTTAGTCGCGCTTGGCCCGCGAGTGGCGACTGGTGGCAAGCCGATCGCGCGTGGGCACGCACCGAGTGGGACATCGCGCTCGCGAGCGGAGGACTCTATCGCCTCCTGCGAATCGGCGACGCTTGGTTTATCGATGGAGAATACGACTGAGCATTCCATGCCCTACGTCGAACTCCACGCTCGGAGCGCCTTCAGTTTCCTCCGCGGCGCTTCCGCCCCCGACGCGCTCGCCACCACGACCGCCGCCCTCGAGTTGCCGGCTGTCGCCCTCCTCGACCGCGACGGCCTTTACGGCGCACCGCGCTTTTACAGCGCCGCCCGCGAGCACCATTTTCAAGCCCGGGTCGGCGCCGAGATCACGATGGAGGACGGCAGTGTCGTCCCCCTCCTCGTCGCCACGCGCATTGGCTATAAAAACCTCTGTCAGCTCATCACCGACGCCAAACTCAACCCGCGCGCCCACAGCCTGCCACCTTCGGTCCTGCCGCCCGGCCCCTCGCCCTATGAGCGTAAACGTCCCTGCTTTGCCACGTGGACCGAACTCGCCCGCTACGCCGAAGGCCTGATCGCGCTCACCGGCGATGAAGATGGCCCGGTGCGCCGCGCGTGGCGCACCACCGGTGCCGCGGCCGCCTCGACGGCGCTGGAAAATCTCATCGCGATCTTCGGCTGTAACGCTGATCCCGCGGAAGCCCGGCTCTTCGTCGAAATCCAGCGCCACCGGATTCGCGGCGAGGAACGCGAAATCAAGTTCCTCCGCGATCTAGCGGCAGCGCATCGCCTGCCACTGCTCGCGACCGGCGGGGTGACCTACGCCACCGCGGCCCATCGGCCCGTCGCGGATGTGTTCACCTGCCTCCGACTCCACACCACACTCGATGCCGCCGGCCGCCGCCTTGAACTCAACGCCGAGCGCCGGCTCAAGTCCCCCCGCGAGATGCAGCGGCTGTTTTCCGATTTGCCCGAGGCCCTCGCGAATTCCTTGCGCCTCAACGAACACCTGGAATTCACGCTGAAAAATCTGGGCTACCAGTTCCCCGGTTTTCCCACGCCCAATGGCGAACCCATGGACGCCTACCTGCGCGAGCGCACGTTGGCCGCCGCGCACGAGCGCCTCGGCGCCATCCCGGACTCGCTGCGCCGGCAGCTCGACACCGAGCTCGCCCTGATCGCGCGCCTGAAGTTCTCGGGCTATTTCCTCATCGTCTGGGATATTTGCGATTGGGCGCGGCAGCAGAAAATCCTCGTGCAGGGCCGGGGCAGCGCCGCCAACAGTGCGGTCTGCTACGTGCTGGGAATCACGGCGGTCAATCCCCTCAAGCATCGGCTGCTCTTTGAGCGTTTTCTCAGCGACGGTCGCGTCGGCGCCGACGGCAATCCTTCGTGGCCCGACATCGATCTCGATCTGCCGAGTGGCGACCGCCGCGAGCGCATCATTCAGGAAGTTTACCGCCGTTACACGCAGCGCGGCGCGGCCATGACCGCCAATGTCATCACCTACCGCGGCCGCAGCACCACTCGCGAAATCGGCAAGGTCCTCGGCTTCGGCGACGATGCACTCGATCGTTTCTCCAGGCTCTACGCCAATGGCGATTTCCCGGAGACGCTCGATTTGCAAGCGCAGCTAAAAATGTCGGGCATCGCCGCCCAACACCCGCGCGCCGCCGCTCTCGCCCTGTTGCATCGTCTGGTCAGCGGCCTGCCGCGGCACCTCGGCCAGCACTCCGGCGGCATGGTCATCTCACGCGACCAACTCGACAAGGTCGTGCCCCTCGAGCCCGCGACCATGCCCGGTCGCAGCGTCTGCCAGTGGGACAAGGACGACTGCGAAAACCTCGGCATCGTGAAAATCGATTTCCTCGGCCTCGGCATGATGGCGGTGCTGCAAGAGACGTTTGAATTGTGCGCGCCGCGCGGGGGGCCGACCGATTTCAACGGCATCCCACCCGACGATCCTGAGACCTATGAAAAAATCCGCGCGGCCGACACCGTCGGGGTTTTCCAAATCGAGAGCCGCGCCCAGATGGCCACGCTTCCGCGCTTCAAGCCGCAGAACCTCTACGATCTCGCCATGCAGGTCGCGATCGTGCGCCCCGGCCCCATCACCGGCCAGCTCGTGCATCCGCTCATCCGGCGGCGCGATGGCGTCGAGCCCGTCGACTACATCGACCCAAGTGTCGAGGCCCTCGTAAAACCGATCCTCGAGCGCACCAAGGGCGTGATTCTTTTCCAGGAGCAGATGCTCGAACTCTCGATGACGCTCGCCAAATTTTCCGGCGCCGAGGCCGAAGAACTGCGCCGCGCGATGGGTTTTACCCGCGACCCCGCGAAGTTGCACCAGGCGCTCGCCAAACTTTTCGCCGCGCTCCAGCGCGAAGGCCACAACGCGCGGGTCATCGCCAAAGTCTGTGATTCGGCCCGCACGTTTGCCGCCTACGGCTTCCCCGAGTCGCACGCCATTGGTTTCGCGATGCTGGCCTACGCCAGCACTTGGTTGAAAATCCATCGCCCCGCGGAATTTTATGCCTGCCTGCTCAACAATCAGCCGATGGGTTTTTATTCGCCCGCGACTCTGATCCAAGACGGACGCCGCCACGGCCTGCTGGCTCAGCCCGTCTGTGTGCAACACTCCCACTGGGCCTGCATGGTCGAGAGCAACCAATCGATCCGCATCGGCCTGCGCTAC
This sequence comes from Opitutaceae bacterium, assembly GCA_031379235.1. Taxonomy (GTDB): domain Bacteria; phylum Verrucomicrobiota; class Verrucomicrobiia; order Opitutales; family Opitutaceae; genus ER46. Next base: position 3,040 of record JANNEY010000190.1, read on the forward strand.
GTCAAAGGTCTGCGCGAGTCAGCAGCCCAAGCGATGCTTGCGACGCGTGCTACGCAGCCCTTCGGGTCACTCGACGATTTTCTCCGGCGCACCATTTTTAATCCGGCCGAGCGCCGCGCCCTCGCGGCTGTCGGCGCTCTCGACGCCCTCACGAGCCATCGTCGCGCCGCGCTCTGGCACGTCGAAACCGCCTGGTCCGAGAACGAAGCTCTGTTCCGCCAATTTGCCGAAGCCTACCGCGACGATTCTCCGCTTAGCGTCATGACACCGGCAGAGCTAATCCGCGCCGACTTCAACGGCCTCGCCCTTACCGTTGGGGAACATCCGATGACATTGCTACGCACCAGCCTCCCGGGCGTAACTGCCGCCAAAGATTTGAGCCGGGTGCGCAACGGGCAGCGTGTCACCATCGCCGGTTCGGTCATTTGCCGCCAACGCCCCGGCACGGCGAATGGCTTCGTGTTCGTCAGCCTCGAAGATGAGACCGGTATCGCCAACGCCGTGATCGTGCCCGCGCTCTTCGAGCGCCTCCGGCTCGTAATCACACAGGAACCCGCACTCCAAATCACCGGCCCGCTCCAAAACGTCTCCAATGTCACCCACGTAAAAGCCGAGCACATCGAGCCCCTCCGGGCCGCCAACTTTCCGGCCCAAGCTTCCCACGATTTCCACTGAATCGGGCTCAAGCCCCTGTGACCCAGTCCACAATTGACCCCCTTGCTTGCGGGGTTTTGTCTGCGCCGCCGTTTTGGCGTATTCCACCTCCTTCCAATCCATGAGCCTCAACATCAAGCCAGCCAAATCCTGCGCGTTTGACCAAATCTCCCTCGGCGAAGTCATGCTTCGTCTCGATCCCGGCGAGGGCCGGATTCGCACCGCGCGCGAATTCAAGGTCTGGGAAGGCGGCGGCGAATACAACACGTCGCGTGGTCTCCGCAAGGCCTTCGGCCTGAAGACCGCCGTGGTCACCGCGTTCGTCGACAACGAGGTCGGCCACCTCGCCGAGGATTTCATCATGCAGGGCGGCGTCGCGACCGACTTCATCAAGTGGCGCGAAGACGACGGCATCGGTCGCACCGTGCGCAACGGCCTCAACTTTACCGAGCGCGGCTTCGGCATCCGCGGCGCCGTCGGTAACCCCGATCGCGGCAACACCGCCGCCTCGCAGCTCAAGCCCGGCGACATCGATTGGGATCATATTTTTGGCAAACTCGGCGTGCGCTGGTTTCATACCGGGGGAATCTTCGCCGCCCTCTCCGGCTCCACCGCGGAAATTACCGTCGAAGCCGTCAAAGCCGCAAACAAACACGGCACCATTGTCAGCTACGATTTGAACTATCGCCCGTCGCTCTGGAAAACCATCGGTGGCCTCAAGAAGGCCCAGGAGGTCAACCGCGAGATCGCGAAGTATGTCGATGTCATGATCGGCAACGAAGAGGACTTCACGGCCTCGCTCGGCTTCGCCGTCAAGGGCGCGGAGGATCTGAAGCACATCGAGACCGACGCCTTCAAAGCGATGATCGAAACCGCCGTGGGGGAGTTTAAAAACTTCAAGGTCGCCGCCACCACGCTCCGTCACGTCCACACCGCCACGGTGAATGACTGGAGTGCGATTCTCTGGCACGACGGCAAATTTCACGAGAGCAAGAAGTATCCTCGCCTCGAAATCCTCGACCGTGTCGGCGGCGGCGACTCGTTCGCGAGCGGCCTGCAGTTCGGCTTTCTCGAATTCAACGACGCCCAAAAAGCCGTCGACTACGGTGCCGCCCACGGTGCGCTCGCTTCGACCACCCCCGGCGACACCTCGATGGCCACCCGCAAGGAAGTCGAGAAGACAATCGGCGGCGGCGGCGCCCGCGTCGTGCGCTAAATCGGCATCAGGCAGTCGGCCGTGGTGGGCCGTGCGCTCCGCGCGCGGCATACTTAGGTCGCGTTTCGCCCGCGATGC
>JANNEY010000207.1:0-5582 GCA_031379235.1 Opitutaceae bacterium
GTGTTCAACGGCAGCGTTTACTGGATGTTTCGCGACGCCGAGAAGGGCCTGCACAAGACGCCCGGCCCGACCCGCGACGAGACTTACAAGATTCATCCGGGCTTCGATTTTTCCTGGGTCGTGCCGGTGAACAAGCGCTTCGGGTTCACCGTCTCCGCGGGCTACACTTCGCAATACACGATGCAGGATTTCTTCGCGAACACGTGGCGAGGCGCGGGCAACGCCACCACGGTCGCGGCCAACGCGTTCAACGGTTATCCGGCCACTACCCCCGACCGGCCCTACCTCTCAAATTTCTCCGTGCGCGACGGCACGAAGGTCACCACTCGCTCCTCCGTCGGCGCGACCCTCGACTACAAGCTTACGCGCAACGACCGCCTCGCGTTCTCGTTTCAATACGCGTTTTTCGACGCCTACTTCAACAACCGCTCCCTCGCGTTTAACACGAATCGGGTGAACCCCGGCGACTTCAGCCCCACGCTCACCAACGGCACCGCCGGCTTTGGCACGATCACCGTCGGGAACGGTGCCCGCCAAAAAGCCGGGACCACCTACATGCCGTCGCTCCGTTACTTCCACGAAGGCCGGTTCTGGAAAATTGATGCCGGCATCGGACACTCCCACGCCAGCAATCACTATCGTGATATCGACAAGGGTTTCTTCAACGGCGCTTCCACCCAACGCTCCAACGTCACCGTCGCCTTCGACGATATTTTTTACCTCCGCCCGCGCGTGATCAAAGTGACCGACGGCACCACCGGCGCACCGGTCGATCCCTACAGCCTCAGCACCTATGCCCTGACTTCGTCGAGCAGCGATACGTGGGAATCCGCCGACGTGCAGCGCAGCGCGTTTGGCAACATTCGCCGCGATTTCATGGTGCGCGAGGTGCCCCTATCGCTGAAAGCGGGCTTCAACGTCCGCAATTCCATCCGCGACATTCGCGGCGGATCCTCGCCCTACGTCTACGTCGGCCGCGACGGCATCCCGTATACCACCAACGTCGCCAACTCCGACGACAACGCCGGTTTCGTGCTCGATCCGATTTTCTCCCAACGCTACGGCCCATGGGGATTCCCGAAAATCCAATATCCGAGCAACTACCAGCTCTGGGAGCACTACAAGGCCAACCCCAGCTACTTCACGGTCGATCAGAACGCCGTCTACCGCAATGCCGTGGGACGCTCGAAGCTCGCGGATGAAATTATTTCGGCCGGATATCTGCGGTTCGACACCGCCTTCTTCTCTCGCCGGCTGAAATTCGTCGGCGGGGTGCGCGCGGAGCAAACCAACATCCGCGCCGAAGGCGCGCTTACCGATCCCACCGGCAACTACCAGCGCGACGCGCAAGGCAACGTCATCCCCCGCCGCGATGCCAACGGCAATATCCTGTTTACCGGCACCGGCGTTAACCGCGTGCCCCTCCCCGCTATCATCGAGCAAACCACGCTCCCCAATCCCAATGGCACCTGCACCATCTCCAACGCGCTCGCGGTTTCGCGCCTCACCTACTTCGACCGCGGCCAGCACGTGAACAAGGAATACCTGCGCTGGTTCCCCAGCCTAAATGCCAGCTATGACCTGCGCGAAAATCTCATCCTCCGCGGTGCGGTCTACACCTCGATCGGCCGCCCAGATTTTGGCCAGTATGCCGGTGGCCTCACGCTCCCGGACACCGAGTTGCCACCGAATACCGGCAACAACCGCATCTCGGTCGCCAACGCCGGCATCAAACCCTGGAGCGCCAACTCCTCCCGCATCCGCTTGGAATACTACACCCAAGGTGTCGGTCAAATCTCGCTCGGGGTTTTCCGCCGCGATTTCAAAAATTTCTTCGCCAACATCACGCTGCCGACCGCGAGCACCGAGTTCCTCGCGCTCTACGATCTCGACCCCGAGACTTACGGCGAGTTTCCGGTGGCGACCAACTACAACCTCAAGACCCGTGTGCGCATGGAGGGCGTCGAGTTCGACTACAAGCAGTCGCTCGGCTTCCTCGCGCCGTGGCTACGCGGCGTGCAGACCTTTGCCAACGTTTCCACGCTCCGCACCTCCGGTGAGGCCACCGCCAACTTCGCCGGCTTCACTCCCCGCACCTACAACTGGGGGGTGAGTCTCTCTCGGCCGAAATATACGCTCCGCGCCAACTGGAACTACAAAGGCCGCGCCCGCCAAGGCCAGCTCACCGGCGCGAGTGTCGAGCCCGGGACCTTCGACTGGCGCTCCAAGCGCCTCTACATCGACCTGAGCGCCGAGTATTTCTTCTACAAGCGCATCGCCGTCTTCGGCAGCATGCGGAATCTCAATGACGCCACCGAGGACATCGAGCGCTATGGCCCCAATACGCCCGCGCACGCCCAGTTCCGCCAACGCGAAGATTTCGGCTCGCTCTGGACCTTCGGGCTCAAGGGCACGTTCTAGCCGGCGCGCACGGCGCGCGCTTCACTTCTCTTGCGCCAACTCGTCGCGCAGGATCTTCGCATCCACCACAAACGGCCCCGCCGGCAGCACGCTCGCGACGAGCACCAGCGCGGTGCGCCGCCACCGCCAGTTGCGATCCAGCGCCGTCTGGATCGCGACGACGATGTAGAGCATGAACAGAACGCCGTGCGCCAGGCCGACGACCCGCACCGCCATGGGCATGTCCGCAAAATATTTCAGCGGCATCGCGACGCAGAGAAGTAGAAGAAACGACACACCCTCCCACAGACCCACCACGCGCAGACGGCCCAAAGACGTTTTCAGCGAATGCATCGCGCGATTCGGCACAACCACGTCATCGGTGTCGAGTCCGCGCCCGCATCGCTTGCGATCAAGTGTCGCCATCCTTTGCCGGTCGCTCCACATCGAGCGCCAGTCACCCCGCAAGGCCAATCCTTGATGCACCCCTTGGATCAGTTCGACGTTGCCCGCCTGCTCCGCGCCGATGCGGCGGCTTGGCGGGAGTTTGTTCACACGGCGGCGCCGCGCTTGCGGGCCATTGTGAGCCGGGCGCTCGCGCCTGCGGGCCGAGCTGCCGACGTGGCGGATGTGTTGCAGGATATATTCGCACGGCTGTGCCGCGAAGATTTCCGGTTGCTGCGCACCTTCGATCCGCAGCGTGGACGATTGTCGGCGTGGCTCGCCGTGCTCACGGCGCGGGCGGCCGTCGACCATCTGCGCAAGGTCCGCGCGGCTCCAGCGTCCTTGGACGCCGTGCCCGAACCCCTCGTGGCTCCGGCCAGCGGCGCGACCGCGCTGTCGTTGCCGCCCGATCTGCTCTCGCCGCAGCAGGAACTCATTTTGCGCCTTTGCTACCAGGACGACCTTGCGGTCGCCGAGATCGCCGCGGTGTTGCGCACGCAGCCACAGACGGTGCGCGCGCAACGCCACAAGGCCCTCGAGCGGCTGCGCGCATTTTTGGCCGACCGAAAATTTTTCTAGATCCACCGGGGATGTTTTACCCCTCCACCCACGAATACTCCCATGAAAGACGAACCCATGAACCCGCCGGACCACGATCCCGCCGCGATTCGAGCCCTGCTCGATACCCTGCCCCGGCCGCAGGGGGAGCGCGCGATCCCCACCGCCGATGATCTCGTCGGCTGGCTTGAAGGCACCCTCCCCGTCGATCGCCTCGCCGCGGTCGAAGCGGCCTTGGCGCAGCAACCGGAATTGCGCCGCGCGCTCGCGGCGGCGCGGCTCGCCCACGAGGAAAACGTCCCGGCCGCGGAACTCGCCGCCCTGGAGAACCTCGTGATCGCGCAGGTCGTGCCGGTCGTGCCGTTCCCCGTCGCGCCGTCGCGCGCATCCCGCTGGGCGATGCCGCTCGCGGCGGCGGCGGCCGTCGCATTGCTCGTCCCGGCCTGGTCCATCGGCTCCAGCATCGCGGAGCAAAAACGCACCGCCGAGGATCGCCTGCTCCGCGAATTCCTCAACGGCGGCGTGATGAAAGGAGGCCTGTGATGCGCCCGATCCATCTCATCCTCGCGGCCTCGCTCGCGGCCAACGGCCTCGCCATCGCCGCGTATTTCTACACGCGCCGCGAGGCGGAGCAGGTCGCCACCGTCAACGGTTCCGCCGTCATCGCCCAGCTCGCGCTCACGCCCGCGCAGGCGCGGCAGCTCGCCGGGACGCGCCGCGCGCTCCGCAACGAGCTCGGCGGCTTGCGCGCCGAGACCGCGGGCCTGTTTGCCACCGCCGTCACGAAGCTCCGCGATGCCAAGCCCGGCGACACTTCCTACGAGGCAGCGCTACATGCGACCGGCGAGGTGCGCCGGCGGCAGACCACGGTGATCGCGCGCGAGCTGATTGCGTTCCGCGAGCACCTGACAACCGCGCAGCGCGAACTCTTCAACCAGAACATCGGCGAGTGGTCGTTCATCGAGGCGATGATCGGGCTGCCGCCGGACACCCTGAAGAGCCCGCCTTCCGGGCCGTTCCGCGGAGCGCAGCCGGCACCGTCGAAAGACGGCCGCTGAGGCGTGCGCGCGGGGACGTGTTCAGATTTTTTCCCATGAAAATCCAACCGCTCCACCGCGCCAACCGCGCTGTCCGATCCGCGATTCTATCGCTCTTGGCCCTCGCCGGCCTGTTGTCCCGCTCCGCCCTTGGAGCCCAGCCCAACGTCATCCTCATCGTCGCCGACGACCTCGGGTGGTTTGATCTCGCGGTCAACGGCGCGACGGATGTCGCCACGCCCAGGCTCGACGCGCTCGCGCGCAACGGCGTGAATTTCCGCAGCGCCTATGTGACGGCGGCGATCTGCAGCCCGTCGCGCGCGGGGCTGATGACCGGCCGCTACCAGCAGCGCTTCGGGCACGAGACTAACCCCGGCCCCGACCTCGAGACCAACCCCATCTTCGGCCTGCCCGCGACCGAGGTCACGATCGCCGAGCACATCAAGGAGTTCAACCCGGGCTACGCGACCGGCTGGGTCGGCAAGTCGCACCTCGGCGCGAATCCCCCGGCGCATCCCAACGTGATCGGCTTCGATCACTTCCTCGGGTTCCTCCAGAGCCACCACGATTACATCGACCCGAACAACCTCGCGCGATCGGGCTACGATCTCATCCAGCGCAACGGCGTCGAACTCCCGACCAACCCGCCGCGCATCAAGGGTAACCCGACGGTCATTTTGCCTTATCTGACCAAGCTCTTCTCCGATGAGATCACGCGTTTCATCGACGACAACGCGCGGGCGAACAAACAGTTCTTCCTCTACGCGCCGTTCAACGCCACCCACTTCAAGCTGCAGGCGCCCATCGATCTCGTGCAGGATTTCAACGCGGCCAATCCCGCGCTGGCCGTCCCGCTACCCGCGGGCCCGGTCGACCCGCTCACGACGGACGCGCTGGTGCTCCCTCCTCCAAACGAGCTGACGGAACGGCAGAAATTTCGCGTCGTCCTGTGGGGCCTCGACCGGGCGATCGGGAGAATGGTCGACCAACTGACCAACTACCCGCGCGGATCGGACCGCTCGGCGCTCGACGACACGCTGATCATCTTCACGACCGACAACGGCGGCGACACCTTCTTCGGCGCCAACAACGGCCACCTCAAGGGCCGCAAGACCCAGCTCTACGAGGGCGGGATCCGTGTGC
>JANNEY010000234.1:0-1878 GCA_031379235.1 Opitutaceae bacterium
CCGATGTTCTGATCGTGGGCGACCGGATCGCCGGGGTGTTCCCCGCCCGCTCGGCTCAAGCCGCGGACCCGGAGATCGACGCACGCGGCCGAGTCCTCATGCCGGGCTTCATCGACTGCCACACGCACGTGACGGGGCAGCCCGGCGACTTCTACGACGATCTCTTCCGCAAGAGCCCGATCGATTTCGCGGTCACGTCGCACCTGTACGCACGCCGCACCCTTGACGCCGGCTTCACGACGATCCGGAATGCCGGTGCCTCCGAGTACGTGGATGTCGCGTTGCGCAACGCGATCACGCGGGGCGACATCGCGGGCCCGCGCATCATCGCGGCGGCGCACGCCATCGGTGCCACTGGCGGACACGGCGACCTGAACGGCATGAGCCCCTACCTGCGTTTCGAGGGAACCTCGGGCATCGCCGACGGGCCGGATGCGATTCGCAAGCAGGTACGCACGCAGATCAAGTACGGCGCCGACGTGATCAAGATGATCGCGACCGCCGGGGTGCTGTCGGAGGAGGAATCGGTCGGCGCACCCCAGTTCTCGCTCGACGAGATGAAGACCATGGTGGACGAAGCCGCCATGTGGGGCCGCAAGGTGATGGCGCATGCGCACGGCACCGAAGGGATCAAGCGCGCCATCCGTGCGGGCGTCGCCTCGATCGAGCATGGCTCGCTCATCGACGACGAGGGGATCGAGATGGCGAAGGCGAAGGGCACCTTCCTCGTGATGGATGTCTACAACGACGACTACATCCTGGCCGAGTACGGACGGCTGGGGTACCCGGAGAAGATCCTCGCCAAGGAGCGCATGATCGGCCGCCTCCAGCGCGAGAACTTCCGCAAGGCGGTCAAGGCTGGGGTGAAGATGGCGTTCGGCACCGACGCCGGCGTGTACCCGCACGGCTGGAACGCGAAGCAGTTCGCGACGCAGGTCGAGTGGGGGATGACGCCGATGCAGGCGATCGTGTCGGCCACGTCGAGCGCGGCCGAACTGCTCGGGCAGAGCGACCAGTTGGGGACGGTGGCCGCCGGCCGATGGGCGGACCTGGTGGCCGTAAGCGGCGATCCGCTGGCGAACATCAAGGAGCTGGAGAAGGTGCAGTTCGTGATGAAGGGCGGCGTGGTGTACAAGCAGGGCGGCGTGCCCAAGTAGTCGTCCTGAGCGCAGCGAAGGACCTGTTTGTTGCCGTCTATGCCGCGTCGGTGCTCGCCGGCTTTCACGCATTCGTGACGCTCTACGAGGAACCGGCACTCGAGGCGCGCTTTGGCGACGGCTACCGCGCCTATCGGTCGCGCGTACCGCGCTGGCTTCTGCCCCGTCGCTGACGCCGGCGGCCGCGGGCTCGCGCGCCGTTCGGCACGCCTTGCGTTATTTCGATATTTCGTTAAATATTGAAATATGCAGATCGCCGACGCCCTGATCGCCTTGGCTGCCCTCTCTCAGGAGACGCGCCTGAGCGCCTTTCGGTTGTTGGTCGCCGAGGGCCGGCAGGGGCTCGCCGCGGGCGTCATCGCCGACCGCCTCCGCGTTGCCCCGGCAACGCTCAGCTTCCACCTCAAGGAACTGACACGTGCGGGCTTGGTCGTGCCGCGGCAGGAGGGGCGATTCGTGTACTACGCGGCGGCATTCGACCAGATGCACGACCTGCTCGCCTTTCTCACCGACAACTGCTGTGGCGGCAACCCATGCACCCCGGTCGCCGCGTGCAAGCCGTCGCGCGCGGGAAAAAAACACCGCGTCAGCGCAGCGGGTTGATATGAGCGAAAAAGTTTATAACGTGCTGTTTCTCTGCACCCACAACTCGGCGCGCAGCATCATGGCCGAGGCCATAGTCAACAATCCCGCGGTGAGCCGGGACAGATTCAAAGGCTAC
>JANNEY010000241.1:0-16574 GCA_031379235.1 Opitutaceae bacterium
CGACAAGGCGAAGGAGGCCGTGGACGCGCAAAAGCGGAAATTCAAATTCAGCCGCCGCCTCGCAGCCCTCACGCTCCGCATCCAGCGCGTGGCCGATGCGAAGGCGGCACGGGGATTATTTCCGTAGCCGGCTTGGCGCGCACAGCCCGCCGGGCCGAGTGTCTCCCTAACCGCGACTTGGAACGCAGAGCGAAATTAGGCTCACATGCCCGCTTTCATCGACAGCGGCCTCCGTTTTCGTCTTGGTCGTTCCGTGCAAAGAAAATTTCCCCTGCCCAAGCGCCTGCAGCCGGGAAATCAAATCCCTTGGTGTCGCCGACGTTTTTCGCGCGGCGCTTTGCTTTCGCTGCTGCTCCTTGCTTCGCCAGCGGCTTATGCCGCCGAGCCGCCAGTCGTCCCAGCGCCACTGCGCACGCGCGCCGAGGTCGCCGCGGTGCTCGCGCACGCCGAGGCCCCGCCCGCGGCTCCGCGCGCGCTCCGCATTCTCCTCGTCGCCGGGCCGAAAGATCACGGGGCCGGTCAGCACGACTATCCGGCGTGGCAAAAGGCGTGGGCGCCGCTGCTCGCGATATCTCCATGCGTGACGATCGATACCGCGTTTCCTTTTCCGACGGATGAGCAATTCGCCGCAGCTGATCTCGCGGTGTTTTACCTCAAGGGTAAGTGGGACGAAGCGCAGGTTGGTGCACTGGAGAAATTTCAAAACCGCGGCGGCGGAGTGGTCACGATTCACTGGGCCATAGGAGTCACCGCGCAGCCGCTGCCGTTTGCTGGGCGCGTCGGCCTTGCCTACCCCGCGGCTAGATACCGCCACGGCGTGATCGATCTGAAACTCGTGACGGAGCATCCGATCACGCGAGGTTTCCCGGCGACGCTCCGCTTCACCGATGAGTCTTACTGGCCTTTCATCGGCGCCACTGCCCGCGTGCGGGTGCTCGGCACTTCGGATGAAAACGCCGGGGCGGGCGATGCGGTTCTCCCCATTCCGATTTTCTGGACTCATGAACCCACTGGTGGCGGCCGTGCGTTCGTCAGCATTTTTGGCCACTACATGTGGACGTTCGACGATCCGCTCTTCCGCTTGCTGCTACTGCGTGGCATGGCGTGGGCGGCAAACGAGCCAACGACACGCTTCGACGCACTCGCCACTGAGGGCGTAAAATTCGCCGATTGAACCACGGGGCAAACGCAGCGGCCGATTTCAATCTTGTCTCGTCCCGCGCCCGGCGCATTGAAAACCCTTTCCCCGCTCCATGAACCGGCTGCTCGCAACCTGTCTCGGCGTTTGCTGCCTCGTGCCCTGGCTCCACGCCGGCCCCACTGAAGCCGCGATCATTGCGGCGATGCGGCTTTCCGAGCAGGCAAACTACAGCTGGATCTCCACGATCGCTGACGATGCCCGCACCTACGATATCGAGGGCCAGACCGTCCGCGGCGGCTTTACGCGCGTGAAGATGCCGGTCGTCGCCGCCGTGCGGAAAAAACTCGGGCGCAGCGTGACCGACACCCAAATCGAATTCATCTTCCGCGGAAATGTCGCGTGCGTAGTCGAGACCGAAAGAGGCTGGATGCGGCCCGGTGATTTACCCGCTCCCACTCCCGACGACCATGAGCATGGCCACCTCCCGATGGCGACCGGCCACGCGCCGATTCTCGGAAGCCGCAAGGGCAGCATCCTCGGCAACGCCGGCGGTGGTGGTGGTCTGCCAGGATCGCGCAAACCGGCGGAACGGCCCACTGCCTACAGCAACCTGCAACTCGCCATCAGCCATCCGCACGAAGAACTCGCCGTCATCGTCAGCGGCCACTCCACCTTTTCCGTCGAGGACAATATCGTCTCCGGCACGCTCACGGAACTCGGCGCGCAACTGCTGCTCGTGCACGACGGTCAAAACGAAATCTCCCCGATTCGCGCCGAAGGTCGCTTCAAACTGTGGCTCCACGCTGGGATGGTGACGAAATATCAAATCCAATTGCAGGGCGTGCTCAGCGTGGAGACTCGCAATGGCCGACGTGAAATCAACGTTCAGCAAACCTCCGTCACGCAGATCAAGCAGGTGGGCACGACCTCATTCGCTGTGCCGGACGAAGTCCGCGCACAACTCGGCTCGTAAGCTGGCGGCGCCAGGGCCCGACCTACCCTAACGCGCGCAAAGCGTAAATACGCGGCAATCGTGTAGCACATCAGGGCAGTGCCGCCCACGCGCTTGCCCCGCGAGCGGCGAAAACAAGAACCCGTTTGACCACGGCCAAACTCCCTTCAATGCGGTGTCCATGCATTGGCCCGCCCCGTCTGCCCGACGATTTCTTGTTGGTGTCCTCGCCGTCGTCACCGGGCTTGTAGCCGCGTCTTCGTGCCGCGGCGCGGCCAACACCCCGGCGCCGGCCGACCCCGCGGCCGATGCGCTGATCGACTTCTACCTACCGCCCGATTTTGATCGGGCCAAACTCTCCCCGGACGGTCTCCACGTCGCCATGATCGCGCGCTCCGGCGACCTTTATGGGGTGGCCGTGTTTGGCCTGGCCACCGGCCGCACGGTCATCGTCCCCGGAATCAAGGACCGACACGCGATTCAGCTCTGGTGGCTCACCAACCGGCGGCTCCTCGTCCAAGTCCGCAAGGCCCGCGAAAACGACTTCAGCCACATTGCCCTCAACCTCGACGGCTCCGATTTGATCGAGGCCTGGCGAATCGCGAGCGACCGCCTCGCCGTGCTTGACCCGCGCCCCGGCCCACCCGACGAAGTGCTCGTCAGCGATTACTCGGGCGTCTGGTCGCATCATCTGCGCACGAATAAGCGCACGGTCCTCCAGACCGCGCTTCCCGTCCGCATCTCCCGGTGGTTTCAGGACGCCGCGGGCGAAGTCCGGGCCGCCTATGGCGCGGCAGGCGACAAGATTTTTCTCCATTGGCGTCCGCCCGGCTCCCGTGACTGGCAATCCCGTGCCTCGACGATCGGCGAGCCCGGGGTCCACGCGTTGGGCTTCGATCACGATCCGCGTTACCTCTGGGTGGCCGACGGCACGCGCGGTGATCGGCATCTCGTCTCGCGCCTCGACACCCTAGACGGATCCATCGCGCCCACCGGTGGGCTCCCCGACGCCGTGCCCGGGACTTTCGTGACCGAGGGGGAGCGTCATCTGCCCTTCGCCCTGGATTATTCGCAACACGGCGACGTCCCCTGCGCGCCCCTGCGCGCCGAGGATGCGGACGCGTTCACGAGCCTGCGCGAGACCCTGCCGCACTACGCATTCGATTTTCTCGGACGCGTGCCGGACAGCAGTCTCTGGGTGCTAAACCTGTGGCACTCCCGCGTGCCCGGCACACTGGTGCTATTCGATTGGAAATCCCGCCAGCTCTCGCTCGTCGGCCAGTCGCACGGCGCGCGGCTGCCGGAAAGCCGGCTCGCCGCCGGCGAACACATCCGCGTGGCATCGCCGCGCGGGACCGAGCTGACCGGCATGCTCTGGCGCCCGGCGGGCACCGGGCGCGCCCCGCTCGTGCTGGTGGCACCCCGGGCCCTCCACGTTTCCCCCGTGCGTGACCTCTACTACGCCGACGTGCAGGCGCTCGTGGCCCAGGGCTTCGCCGTCGCCGAAATCAACCAGCGCGGCCGTTCGGGGTTCGGCTCGAATCACCAGCGCGCCATCATCGCCGATCCCGCGGGCAGCCTGCGCGAGGACTACGGCGCGGCCGTGGAGGCCCTGCGCGCCGACCCCCGGATCGACGGTGCGCGCGTCGCCTTTTTCGGCGAAGACCTCGGGGCGGCGTTCGTGCTCGCCACCGTCGCCGGCCCCTCGGTCTTCACCGCCGCCGTCGCCATCGATCCGCCATCCGAGGTCACCCGCGACTCGCTCTACGGTCCGAATTCCCTTTGGTCGTCGGCTCAGACCTACGCCCTCGCGGGCGGATGGAGTGAATCCGAGCGGATCGCCGAGGCGCTCACACCCAAAAAAAGCCTCCCATCGCTCAAGGTTCCGGTGTTGATCGCGTTTGGCAGTCACGATCCGTCTTACGTTCGCAGCGCCGAGCGGACGGCCGCCCAATTCGCTCCGCTCGCCCAGCAGGCGATCGTTCCGGCCAAAATCATTCCGCCCCGACGCTGGTCGCAGGAATTTCGCTCCATCCATGAGCGGGCACGCGACCGCGCCGAACTGATGGCCGCAGTCGGAGCTTTTCTGCGCGATCGCCTCAAAGCACCATGAACGAAAACGCCACGATCAGCGTCGGCACTAGCGCACCGAGCAACAAGCCGAGCGGCGAGACCCCCTCGGGAAAATAGCGCTGCAAGATCGACTGGCCCGCGGGATTCGGCGCGTTGGCGATGACCGTGAGGCCGCCGCCTGTAACCGCGCCCGAAACGACGGCAAACTTCAACTCTTCGCTCAAGCCCGGCACCAGCGTCGCGAGATAAGTGATGAGCGCGTTGTCGTTGAAAGCCGTGAGGATCGTCGCACCCGTAAAGAGCGGCACCCGCCCGAGACTGCCCAAGACCGGTTCGATCCACCAAGCCTGCAGGCCGCCGTGAATCACGAGACCCGCGAGAAAAAATCCGACCAACAGCGGAGCCTTGAGCTCGGTTTTCCCCTGGTGGTGCGCCGTCGCCTGGGCAAACGCCAGGAAGAACAAGAAACCGCCCACGAACATCACGGGATGATGCGCCATCCAGACCGTGAAGCCCAGAAACACGACGTGCATCCCCGTCACCCACCACGGCACCCGATCTTCTGTTGCGGCGGCGCTAGTGGCGGTCGGTTGCAGCGCGAGCAACTCTCGGCGAAACGCGATCAGATAGGCGCTATTCGCGAGCACGATGCCCGTGACGGCGTGCCAACCGAAATGCGTGAACATATACTTCATGTCCCAGCCCCACGCCGCAGCAACCATCAGCACGGGCGGCGCCGCAAAATGCGTGAGCGTGCCGCCGATGGAGATGTTGACGAAGAGCAGGCCCAGCGTGGCGTATTTAAGGCGCGGGCTCGGATTCAGTTCGAAAAATTGTTTTCCCAGCAACAGCGCCGCGATCGTCATCGCCGCCGGCTCCGTGATAAACGACCCCAGCAGCGGCGCGACGGTGAGGATCGCCAACCACCACGCGATCGGCCGGCCCCCGCCCAACGATGCGACGGCCCGCAGACAGCGCTCGGCCAGGCGGAGCACCGGCCGCGTCGAGGCCAGCGCCATGATAATCACGACAAAGATCGGCTCGGTGTAATTCACGGTATCGGCGATATAGTGGATCGCCGTGTCGAGCCCCTTGCTCACCGCGATGGCTACGCCAAGCACCACCGCCCAAATCCCGAAGATCGCCTCGACTTCGCTCAGAAAATGCAACGTCTGTCCCCAGAAACTCACCTCGTCCGGCTCGCCATCGCCGTTACGATCGGCGCGCACGGGCTGGGCTTTGAGCCGGGCAAGGTGGCGCGCCTCGACGACATGCGCCCAGTGTCGGATCTTCGCCGCGAGAAAAGTGTGCAGCACCGCCAGAACAAAGATTGCCGTAGCGAGCAGATTGAAAGGCTCCGCGCGCGCCCGATGGGCAATTGTCGCGCCGAGATCCGCGGAGCTCGCGGCCCCATACTCGGCCAACGGCCGCGGAAATGCTGGCAGGTCGACCACCGCTTGAGCGCCAAACGCGGCACCCGCGTTGAGCACCAACGCGACAATCACGAGTCGCCCTGCCTGTTTCATCCGAAGCATAGCCTCAGCAAACCTCGCGGTCGCGGCGGTGCAAGCCGGGCCTGTGGTGGTGCGCGTTGACCCAAACGTGCTTTCTGCGGATTTGACCGCAGCCCAAACCCGCGGGTTGGGGTCAACCCGCTCCACCTTCGGCAACGATCCGCCTCAGAACGTGTGAATCGCGAGCCCCGAACAGAGCTTCGGCTCAAACCAAGTGCTTTTCGGCGGCATGATCTGGCCGGCATCGGCGATGTCCATGAGCTGCGCGAGGGTCACGGGATACATCGAAAACGCGACGCCGCCTTCAGCGTCGACCCGTTTCACCAATTCGCCCGTGCCGCGGATGCCACCGACGAAATCGATGCGCTTGCTCGTGCGCACGTCCTCGATGCCCAGCACCGGTCCGAGCAACTTGTCTTGCAGCACACTCACATCGAGTCGCGAAACCGGATCAGCGTTGGCATCGGCGACACAACGGAGCGCATACCATTTTCCGCCAAGATACATGCTCACCTGACCGACCGCAGTCGGCGTCGGCGCGGCGCTTTCCTGCAAGCCGAAGAGCGACTTCACCTTCGCGAGAAAAGCCACGGCGGTGAGGCCGTTTAGATCAACGACGAGGCGGTTGTAAGGGAGAATTTTCAGTTCGCTCGCGGGGAAGAGCACGCAAAGGAACCAGTTGTAGTCCTCGGCGCCCGTGTGCTTCGGATTCCGCTCGCGCCGCAGCCGCGCCACGCGGGCCGCGCTCGCGGCGCGATGGTGCCCGTCGGCGATGTAGGTCACGGGCACGGCGGCAAACGCCTTCACCCACTCCGCGCCGCCGGCGATGCGCCACACCGTGTGGCGAATGCCATCGGGCGCGGTGAAATCGTGCAGCGGCTTTTCCTGGGTCTTCGCATTCACGAGCTCCGTCACCGCCGCGTTGCCCCGATACGTAAGAAACACCGGGCCGGTGTCCGCGCTCAAGGTGTCGATTAGTTTGGTGCGGTCGTCCTCTTTGTCCCTCCGCGTCTTCTCATGCTTCTTGATCAGCTCGGCGTCGTAGTCATCCACATGGCAGCCCGCCATGATCCCGCGCTGGATGTGGGCGCCCATCTGCTGCTGGTAAACGTAGAGGCAGGGCTCGGTCTCGCGCACCAGCACACCGGCTCGCTGGAGGGCGGCGAGGTTCTCCCGCGCCTTGGCATAGACCGCCTCGCTGTAGGGATCAGTCTTCGCCGGCAAATCGATCTCGGCGCGATCGACGCGCAGCAGCGTGTGCGGCTTGCCGGCGGCGAGTGCGGCGGCCTCGGCCGTGTTGACGACGTCGTAGGGCACGCAGGCAACTTCGGACGCGGCGGCGGGAGTGGGAACGAGACCTTGAAACGGATGGATGCGCATGGGCGAATCGAAAGAGTTGCCGACGGAAGCCAAGGAACACACGGAAAAAATCGCGGACCGCGCGCAAAGCCTGTCATGCCGCGAACGGGTGCCTCCGCCTTCCCCCAGTCAGTCGGCGTGAAAAACAAAAAGCCCTCCATTGCTGGAGGGCTTTGAAATCGAGGGGAAAGTATCGCCCGGGGCGCTTTACTTCTTGGCGGCGGTGCCGCGCTTGAACTTCGAGGTAAATTTCTCGACGCGGCCCGCGGTGTCCACGAGGCGCTTTTCACCGGTATAGGCGGGGTGCGAGTCCATCGTCACATCGCGGGCGATGACGAAAAACTCCTGCCCGTCGATCTGCTCCTTGCGGGCAGACTTCATGGTGGACTTGGTGAGGAAACGACGGCCGGTTCCGATATCGAGGAAGCAGACGTTGTTGAGGGAGGGATGGCCTTCGGCTTTCATCGCAGTAAAAAGAGGTTAGCCTTGGCGCGCCTTGTAGCGCGGCTCGACTTTGTTAATAACGTAGATCTTGCCCTTGCGGCGAACGACCTGACACGCCGGGTGACGCTTCTTGGCCGATTTGATGGAGGAAACGACTTTCATAAAAGGTGGCAAAGCATAGCCCGGCCTTCGCTCTGTCAACGGAATACTTCTGTTGGATCCAGCGAGCCGCGTTGGTTTGCCTTGGCGCTCGTCGTTTTTTTGCCTGGTTCTGGCTGGATGGCGCGCACTGCTATCATTGGGCATCAGATGAACAATAGCCATCGGCCCCCTCCTCTCGGGTGCGGCCCCGGGCTCTTCGCCTTCGTGCTATGCCACAGAATCCCTCCGGGCTCGCGCCGCGACTCCGCCTCACCGGTTTGCTCGCGGCTACCTGGTCGCCAATCTCACGCGACGGGCGCCGGGACTGCGTGCCATTGTGTAAGCACTCAGCACAGACCCGTGTCGCTTTCGTGAACCTTATCCTACCACGGCACCTTCGCGCCGGCGCGCCCGCAGCCAAGGTCCGGCTCAACCGTGTGCAGACTTCCGCATGGACCCCGGCGCCGCAAAGCGCCTGGATGACGGTTTGTCCCCCTCGCTCACCCTTCAACCAATTGGCCACCTTCGCACCCGGCAGCAGGTGAAGTTTCAGGCTGGGCACCAACCGGAGACCGCCACGGAAGCGCGTAACGAATTGGAACTGCTCGCGGGCCACGACTACGAGCATGCGTTGCAGGACCTCGCCGGCATGGAACGCGTCTGGTTGCTGTGGTGGTTTCATCGCAACCCGAACTGGCGTCCGCTGGTGCTGCCGCCACGCGGACCCGCACAGCGGCGCGGCGTTTTCGCAACCCGCTCGCCGCATCGGCCCAATCCGCTCGGGTTGACTTCGGTGGCCTTACTCGGCGTCAACGGCCGTCGGCTTCTCCTCGGGCCTTGCGACCTCGTGGACGGCACCCCGGTCTTCGATATAAAGCCCTACATCTCCGCGCACGACGCCTTCCCGGACGCTCGGGCCGGTTGGATCGATGCGATGGAAACCGAACTGCGCGAACCCGCCCGCTTTTCGGTGACGCTCGCGGCAACCGCGGTGACGCAACGCCAGTGGTTGCAGGAAAACTGGTCGATCGATTTCACACCGCGCCTGCTTGAATTGCTGTCGCGCGATCCCACGCCGCACCGCACCCGGCGGATTCGCCGCCGCAATCCCACACAGTTTGACATCGGCTGCGGCGCGTGGCGCGCGGTGTTCACCGTGACGAACGAAGCCGTCGCCGTCATCGCGCTGGAGCCAGCCTATCCGCTGACATTCCTAATGCGCCCCGGTTACGAAGACGTGCCCGACCGCGACGCGCAGCTGGCATTTCGTCTGCGCTGGCCGCCGGAAACGAGTTCGGACGCGGCTGCGGCAACGTTGGACTAACCGTGCGGCGAAACCCCCAAGCCTAACGCGCTTGTTTGGTCTGGCCGGTGCTGCGCATGGCCTTCTCTTGCGCCTGCGCGTTTTGCCGACTGGCCTTTTGCATCTCGCGGTCGATTTTCTCCCGCTCCTTTGGCGTCATCTCTTGGTCGGTCGTGGCGCAGCCGGAAAGCAGTATGCTGACGGCGCCTATCAACAGGGATGCACGGCGGAGTTTCATGCGCAGTTTTGTTACAAAGAGAGTCCGGCGGGCGGTCAACCGGCAAAAACCTACGCGCCGCTTCACGCACGATCTTTGAGTCCTCTCTTCTTTCCGCGTGACCACCCTGCCCCGCGCGGCCTAGGTTCACGTTGCCCTCTTGCCCACCCCGGAATCTCGCATGAAAACCGCCACGCTTCTCACGCTCCTCACCCTCGCTGGCCTGCGCGCTGTGGCGCAGACGCCCGTCATCCCCTCCAAGGAAATTCAGATCAAGACCGCGCTCCTCGCGGCGTCACCCCAGTGGCGCGAAGGCGCGATGGTGCTGGGCTACGACGAAAAGGGCGATCTCACCGTGCTGCGGCCCGGGACCAACAGCCAGATCTGTCTCGCTGACGATCCCAAGGTGGCGGGATTCAGCGCCGCTTGTTATCACAAAGATCTTGAGCCGTTCATGGCCCGCGGCCGCGAACTGCGGAAAGAGGGAAAGAACAGCAAACAAATCTTCGATCTTCGCGAGATCGAGGTGAAGGCCGGGAAACTTTTCATGCCGAAGGGCCCCTCCACCCTCGCGGTCTATGCCGCGCCCGAGAAAGACTACGATCCCGCGACGGGTGACGTGAAAGGCAAGCTGCGCTACGTGATCTACATTCCGTTTGCCACCACGGAGAGCACAGGTCTGCCGCTCAAGCCCGAGATTCCCGGCGGCCCATGGATCATGGATCCCGGCACGCACCGCGCGCACATCATGCTCACACCAACGATGTGACCGGCGATTTGCCCCATAATAATTAGGCGTCGCGCGAGCTTCCGCTCGCCTTGCTCGAAAAAGCGCGCCTATCTCGCCCCATGGCTCCGCAATCTGATCGAAGTCCCGATTTTCAAGAAATCTCCGCGGCGCTCACCGCGTGGAAATTTCCCGAGCACATTGATGGCGTGGTCGCCATTGCCAGCGGCGGCATCGTGCCCGGCGCACTTGTGGCGCGGCAACTCGGCGTGGGGCTGAAGACGATCACGATCAGCTATCGCAACGAGGTTAACGAAGCCCAGTTTGCCGCGCCGAAGCTCACCTCCAGCGTGCCCGGCCTCGGCGGTTGGCGGCGCGTGCTGCTCGTTGACGACGCCTACCTCAGCGGGAAAAGCTGGGAGACCGCGCGCGCGCATCTGCCCAAGTCGGTGGAAGTGTTCCCATTTGTGCTGCGGGGCAACGTCGAGTTTGCCCTCTTTCGCTCGGCCTCCGCTTTTGTGCAATGGCCGTGGAATGCTGATTGAGGCCCGCTTCACCCTACGGCGATTCGTCCACGCGTCAGGTCGGTGAACGCACCATTCGTGTTTAGCTCGGGCGTAGCGACGTGCGGTAGGTGTGAAAATTAATCGGGAGGTTTTCCCGCGCCTTCGTCTGAACCGAGGATTTCACTTCGCCCTCCGTGTAGTCGGCGCGGTCCACCCGCTCGCCCGCGGCGTTGAGGAGCGTGAGCACCCCGCCGGTGTCCGGCAATTTTACCGGCCGTAAATCGGCCCCGCGCAGAACCCTCGTCCCACCCGCAGGGATGCTGCCCCTCAGCGTCACCGAAGCCATCCAGCTGAATCGCGTTGCGCGCGGCGCGCACCTCGCGATGCCAGTCATTTTGAAAACACGCCCTAACGCCGTCCGAAGAAATTCCACCTCGCCTGAAAGCCGGTTGCCCCCGGGCAGCCTACGTCCGCAGCCCGCGATTCGCGACCTTGTCCTCGCCCCGACGACTTACTTTCACCGCAGGCTTCTTCACCGGTTTCGCCGCGGTCTTCAACGTCTTGATCATCGCGGTGAAATCCGCCGGGAGTGGCGCGCGCAGATCCAATTCCTTGCCGCTGATCGGGTGAGTGAGGATGAGGTGTTCGGCGTGCAACATCACGCGCGCGGGCTGGGTCGCCAGGCGGTCATCCGGTTTCCAACCGTAGAGCGGGTCGCCGAGGATGGGGTGACCGAGCGACTTCAAGTGGACGCGAATCTGATGCGTGCGGCCGGTGAAGATCTGACAGCGCATCAGCGCGGCGATGTCGCCGTAGGCCTCGGCGCGCTCCCAGGAGGTGCGCGCCGGCCGCCCACCTTCAGCGATCGTCATGCGATGACGGTGCGTCGGATGCCGGGAAATCGCGCCGTCGATCGTGCCACTGAGCAGTTGCGGCACCTCCGCCACGAGGGCCACGTAGAATTTCTTGAGACTGCGCGTTGCAAATTGATCCGCCAGCGCGCGGTGGGCCTTGTCGGTCTTCGCGACCACGATCACGCCGGTCGTCTCCTTGTCGAGGCGGTGGACGATACCCGGGCGCTCGACACCGCCGATGCCGCTCAGCGAATCCGCGCAATGCCCGAGGAGCGCATGGACGAGCGTGTCTTCGCCGGTCGCTGCGCCCGGATGCACCACCATCCCTGCCGCCTTGTTGATCGCGAGCATGTGCTTGTCCTCGAATATCACATCGAGCGCGATGTCCGCGGCCTTGATGTCCATCGGCACCACGTCGGGCAGCGAAAAGTCCAGCGTGTCGCCGCCCGCCACCGCCGCATCGCGCTTGATGACGGCGCCGCGTAGCGCGACGTGCCCGGCGTCAAACGCCCGCTGGAGCGCCGTGCGACTGTGCTCGGGAAACGCGAGGGCGAGGGCCTTGTCGGCACGCAGCGTGCGAACGCCCTCGGGGATGGTGTAAGTCTGGTTCATGCAGGTCGGCGGGGCGTGGCCCCAGCACGTCTACGCATTCACCAGCCGGTCGATCATGGCGAGCATCGTCGCACGCTGGCCAGAGGAAACACTCGCGACCTCCCAACCATTGCGCGCTACCTGACCGAGTTCGGCGCGCGTGAAGCCCAGTTCGGCGGCGAGCGCCTCATATTCCTCGGTGATCGAGTTGGCGAAGGAGAGCGGGTCATCCGTGCTTACAGTGCAGCGCACTCCGGCCTGCATGAGGCGGCGAATCGGATGCGCCGCGAGCGCCGGCACGACCCGGAGGCCGACGTTGCTCAGCGGGCAGACATCGAAGGTCGTGCCCGTGGCGGCGGCGAGTTTCACCACCGCGGGATCCTCGATCGCACGGATCCCGTGCTGCACGCGGCGCACGCCGAGCACCTCAATGGCCTCGCGCACCCGAGCCGCGCCGTCGAACTCGCCCGCGTGGCATTTCGTGACTTTGCCGGCAGCACGAAGTCCGGCCCAAAGCGCCGCGGTGTCCGGCGGCGTGGCCATCACTTCGTGACCGTGCAGGTCAACGCCGGCGAGCCCTTCCCACGTGTGCAATCGGTCGATGGTCGGGCGCAGCGCCCCGACGATGTCACTGCGCAGCATCCCGGCAAAGACGCGCACCTCAAGCCCGGACGGCGCGGCGGAACGAATGGCCGCGATGATCTCGGGGCCGGGGACATTGATGAAACCCGTGACGGGCAGGTGGAAACTCGTCTCCACGTAACGCACGTTTTGCGCGACATGCTTTGCGAAGATGGCCTTGGCCGCCTCATGGTAGCGCTCGGCGCTGGTGAACCACGGCAACGCGTGCTCGAGGAGGATTTGCTCGAAGGCGGGAAACGTCGCGTAGCGATACGCCCGCGCCCGAAACGCCGGATCAGGCGGCCAGCGCTGCGGATCCCACGCGCACAGCAGCTCGTAGGGCAACGCGCCCTCGATATGCAGGTGCGTCTCGGTTTTCGGCAGCGTTTGGATGAAGTCGCGCATCAGATTTCTCCCCGCGAATCACGCGAACGAGCGCAAATCGATTCAGAGCCATTCGCGCTCATTCGCGGGATTCGCCGGCACCGCTTCATTTCTTCCCGAGCAGGTAAACCGGGTTCAGCTTGTGCAGCGCCTTGGGCACAAAGATGCCGTCTTTGCGGATCAATTTGCCGTCGAACCAGATTTCCCCACCGCCGTAGTCCGGGCGCTGGATCGTGACGAGATCCCAATGGACCTGGGACTTGTTACCATTGCCGACGCCTTCGTAGGCCTGGCCGGGCGTAAAGTGGAACGAGCCGGCGATTTTTTCGTCGAAGAGAATGTCGCGCATCGGCTGCAAAATGTGCGGATTAAACCCAATCGCGAATTCGCCGATGTAGCGCGCGCCGGGATCGCTATCGAGGATTTCATTCAGGCGCGCCGTGTTGCTCGCGGTCGCCTCGACGATCTTGCCGTGCTCGAACCCGAGCCGGATGTTGTCGAACGACGTGCCCAGGTAGACCGTGGGCGCGTTGTATTGGATGTAGCCCTCGACGCTGTCCTTCACGGGACAGGAAAAAACTTCGCCGTCGGGGATATTGCGCAGTCCGCCGCACGGCTGCGCGCCGATGCCTTTAATCGAAAACCGGAGGTCGGTGCCGGGGCCCTTGATCTGCACGCGGTCGGTTTTCTTCATCAGGTCGGCGAGCACCTTCATCCCGGGTGTCATGCGCGCGTAGTCGAGGGTGCAGACCTTGAAATAAAAATCCTCAAACGCCTCCGTGCTCATGCCGGCCTGCTGGGCCATCGCCGAACTCGGCCAGCGCAGCACAACCCACTTCGTCTTGCCCACGCGATAATCGAGCACCGGTTTCATCAGCCGCGAGACGAGTTGCACTTTTTCCGAAGGCACATCCGAGGCTTCGAAAATATTGCCCGACCCGCGGAGCGCGATGTAGGCGTCCATTTTTTGCATCCGGGCCAGCTCGACCTCGGCGTGGGGCGCAAACTGCGCCTCCTCGGCCCCGAGCGAAAGCTCCCGCGACACGCGGGCTCGCTGGATCTGCACGTAGGGATGGGCTCCGCGCGCCCGGGCGGCCCGGATGAGCGCGATCACCATGGCATCGGGCACATCGAAAGCGTCAATCAGCACGCGCTCGCCCTTGGCTAGGGACGTGGAAAAGCCAGCCAGGCCTTCGGCCAGTTGAGTCAGTCGAGGATCGATAATCATGGGCGGGCTGCCACTAACGGCGCCGGCGCACGGCGTCGCAAGGGGAAAGGCGGCCGGCCACCCGGCCCCGGCTTCAAAGGCCCGGCCGCGTTCCGCTCTGCGGAAAACAGATTCGTCCCACGGCTTCGTCGAAGTCCGACGCCCCGCGCAAAATCTCAATTTCCAAGCGGAGGTAGTAAAGTGGCAGCGGACAGACGAGGTCTTCGCTAATGCGCACGGCGTCCTTTTCGGTCGTGACGAGGCAGTCGGCCCGCTCGTGCTTCGCCATCGCGAAGAGTTCGGCGAGATCCTCTTTGTCGAAGCGGTAGTGATCGAGGAAGCGTTCGCGGCCGACGAGCTTCGCGCCGAGATCCCGGATGAATTTTTCAAAACTCTCGGGCGTCGCGATGCCGCTGAAGGCGAAGACCCGCCGGCCTTTCAAAAACTCCAGCGGCTCCCGCACATCCGGCGCATCGATCGCCGCGCCGAAGCGCTGCAAATACCGCGGCCGGTGCGCACACTCGATGATGTCGACGTTGGGGTTGTGCGAGGCAATGAGCGCCTCCAGTTCCGGATCGCGCTGGCCGTTGGACTTCGTGAGAAAAACGTAGCTGGCCCGCTTCAGGTGCTTGATCGGTTCGCGCAAGATACCGCGCGGCAAGAGGTGGCCGTTGCCGAAGGGATTCGTCTTGTCCACGAGCAGCAAGTTAAGCCGGCCCTTGAGCGGCAGGTATTGGAAGCCGTCGTCCAGCACGAGCGTGTCGCAGCCGAACTTCTTGATCGCATACTCCCCGGCTTTCACGCGGTTTTTGTCCACGAGCACGATCACGCCCGGGAGATTGCGCGCGAGCATGTAGGGTTCGTCACCGGCCGCCTCGCTGTCGAGCAGCACGGTCGTGCCATCGCTGACAATGCGGGGCGGCGGCTGCTCGGCGTGCGTCAACGACCACCACCATTTTTGCCAGAGCGGCACGGACTTGCTCTTGTAGCCGCGGCTGAGGATCGCGACCTTGCGCCCACGGTCACGCAGTGCGCGCGCAAATTTCTCCACCACTGGCGTCTTGCCCGTGCCCCCAACCGTGAGATTACCGACCACGACGACGAGGCAGCCGAGCGGCTGATCGTGGAAGATGCGTTTCCGGTAGAGCCACAGCCGGGTCTGCGCGACCGCACTGAACAGCCATGACAGCGCTTGCAGAAACGCCCCGTAGATCGCCGGCCCCGCGCCCGCGCGCCGCCCGTAGATTACATCAATGGTGTAGAGCTCGAGGGCGTTAACTTTTTTCTTCAGCCAGGGCTGCGACATGCGGTGACAGGAATGAAGGTTGACGCACCCCGGCGCGTAAACAGTTTTTCGAGCACCTACGCACACTCTTCATGAGCTACAAACTCTTCATTCCCGGTCCCATCGCCGTCTCGGAAAAAACCCTTCGCGCCATGTCGCAGCCCATGATCGGGCACCGCAGCACGGACTTTGTCGCGCTCTACAACTCCATCCAGCCTGAGTTGCAGGCGCTCTGCTACACGCAGGATCCGGTCTACCTCTCGACCAGCAGCGCCTGGGGCGTGATGGAGGGATCCATTCGGAACGTCGTCAAAAAGAAGGTGCTTAACTGCATGAACGGCGCGTTCTCCGACAAATGGTATGATGTCGCGCTCCGCTGCGGCAAACAGGCCACCGCGCTGAAATTCGAATGGGGCCAGCCCGTCGATCCCGAGGCGGTCCGCAAGGAGCTCGCCACCGGGGCCTACGACGCCCTCACCCTCATCCACAACGAAACCTCGTGCGGCTGCATGAGCGATCTCGCCGCGATCATGAAGGTGGTGCGCGAATTCCCCGACGTCATCGCCATCATCGACACCGTCAGCTCGCTCAGCGCCATGCCGATCAAGAAGGACGAGCTTGGCATCGACGTGCTCGTCGCTGGTTCGCAGAAGGCCTTCGCGCTGCCGCCCGGCCTCTCGTTCCTCTCGGTCTCGAAGAAGGCGCTCGACCGCGCGGCGACGATGACCGATCGCGGCTACTATTTTGATTTTGTCGAATTCCAGAAGAACCACGAAGCCGGCATGACCCCGAGCACCCCGGTGATTTCGCTCTTCTACGCGCTCCGCTCGAAACTCGACGACATCAAGGCCGAGGGCCTTGAGGCTCGCTACGCGCGGCACGCGCGCCTCAACCAAACCGTGCGCGATTTCCTTTTCGCCAAGGGCTACAAGCTCTTCCCGAAAGAAGGCTACGGCTCGGTCACGCTCAATTGTTTCGCGAACACGCAGAACATCGATCTCGCGGCGCTGAACAAGACGCTCAAGTCGAAGCACAAACTCGTGATCGACGGCGGCTACGGCAAACTGAAGGGAAAGACCTTTCGCATCTCCAACATGGGCGACGAGACGGATGAAACGATTGCCGCGATGCTGAAGTCCCTCGACGCCGCGATGGCTGAGACGCCGAAGGCGGCCGCGAGCTGAAGCGGAAGCAATCCGTGTCCGATGTAGGGCGGGGTCGCCGAACCCCGCCGGGTTTGTAAGCGTGCCCGAGG
>JANNEY010000246.1:0-5789 GCA_031379235.1 Opitutaceae bacterium
TGGTGCGCGATCACTACGCCGGCCTGGGTTTCGCCCCCGCCGGCCAAACCGCCGCCGACGGCACAACCCTCTGGGAGCTTTCGCTCGGTGACGGTTGGTCGCTGCGCCCGCATTTCATCAAGGAACTCAATCATGGACAAAAAACGAACTGAGGTTGAACTGGTATTTCGCGACGTCTTCGGCGACGACGGCATCGTCCTCCGCGATGAGATGACCGCGGACGACGTCGACGGCTGGGATTCCCTCGCACACATCAACCTCATCATCGCCCTCGAAAAGCGCTTCGGGATCAAGTTTGCGACCGCGGAGATTTCGCGGATGAAGGAGCCTGGGCAAAACGTCGGCACTCTGGTTGAAATGGTGTCCCGCAAACGCCAGTAGCGGATAGCCGTAATGAACGTTGCCAGTCTCGAGTGGGTCGCCTGCTTTCTCGTCGTTTCGGGTGTCTTCTTTCAACTGCCGAATGTTCGCTCCCGGCAGGTTCTCTTTGCGGCTGGCAGTCTGGGATTTCTCGCGGCACAGGCGCCGGCCTGGCCGGCTTGGCTGCTGCTAGGCGCCTTCCTCGGCATCGGCTACCTCGTCACCAACCTGTTCGCACGCCAACCAAACCAACTCATTGTGGCGGGCTACATCCTGCTGCTTGTAGCCGGGTTTACCTATATCAAGCAGTATGCGTTCCTGACGGCGCTTCTCCCGGCCAGCCTCTTCGAGAGCAAAATCGCCTTGGTCGGAGTGAGCTACATGTTGTTTCGCCAAATCCATCTGGTGGTTGACGCCTATCAAGGCCAGATCGCGCAATTCACCTTCTGGAACTACCTCAACTACCAGCTGAATCTTTTCGGTCTGCTCGCGGGCCCCATCCAGCGCTATCAGGAATTTTGCGAGGACTGGGAGCGCCTTGAGCCGATTCTCATCAACCGTGAGGAGATCCTGAAATCCTACCTGCGCCTGTTTCTCGGCGTGATCAAGGTTCTCGGGCTCGGAAGCCTATGCATGACGGCTTATTCAAGCGTGCTGACCCGCTACATGTCGGAGCCGGCGGGATGGCGGACCATCGCCGAGTTTTTCGGGATGCTCTATCTTTTCACGGCCTATCTGTATTTTAACTTCTCGGGTTATTGCGACATCGTGATAGCGGGCTCCAATCTGCTCGGGCTGCGTATGCCGGAGAATTTCAACTACCCGTTTGTGTCCCGGAACATTGGTGATCTTTGGACTCGGTGGCATCGCACTCTTGGCGCTTGGATCCGGGACTACGTGTTCACCCCGATGTTCAAGACCTCGGTGGAACGCTGGCCCAGTTACGCGACGTCGCTATCGTTCGTGGCCTATTTCGTCGCGTTTCTCTTGGCCGGCATCTGGCATGGCTCGACCTGGAATTTCGTCGTGTTTGGGCTGCTGCACGGGGCCGGTGTCGCGGCGGCCAAGATTTGGGAGATGATCCTGATTCGCCGCCGAGGGCGCCCGGGCCTGAAACTCTACCTTCAAAACCCGCCAATCAAGTATGTCGCCATCATCGGAACATTTCACTATTTCAGCTTTTCACTGATTTTCTGGTCGAACGACATGGCCACGAGCATGTCCATCGTTAAGAAACTTGGCGCTGCGCTCACCCGTTGAACGTTGGTCTATTGAAATCGCGATCCATATGCCCCAACCCCTAATAAATCACGTTGGCATGGTAGTTCCGAGCATTGGTGAATACTTGGAAAAGAACGCGGTCATCTACGCCGGTTTTTCCCGCGGGCCCTTGATCGTGAACTCCGTCCAGAAGGTCAGGGAGATGTTCATCAGCGACGGACACACTGTCATCGAGCTGCTTGAGCCAGATGGCGAATCATCACCCATCGCGGGATTCCTGAAGCGGAACCGAGCCGGTGGCTTGGTTCATCTCGCTTTGGACGTGGACAATCTTGAGGCGACCCTCCGGGAGATCGAGAATTCTGGCGGCAAAGTAGTCTTGGAACCAACGCCTGACATCGCGTTTCAAGGAAGGAGGATTGCGTTTGCAGTCCTGAATGGACAAATTACTGAATTTATTGAGCGTAGGAAATGGCCCGTCGGAGGAACGACGCATGATTAGTCAAATGGGAGCAATCGTTGAACGCTGGAGCGGCAAGCCCCATCCAAGGTTGCTGCTGATTGCGACGATGGCAGCGGCATTCATTGCAATGATTCTATTGATCGCCGCCGTGACCGAATCGGTCATCCTCTACAAGGAGTTCTGATCATGCATAGTCAAAATCCAGCCGGCCAGCAATCAGGTCGAGCTCAGTTCCTGATTGCCATCAGTTTATTGGGGTTCTTGGCAATTACGACCCTTGCACTCGCCCTCCTTGCTCACAACGACGCATTGTTCAAATGGGTAGCTGACTCTCGCCAGGAGATCGATCGCAATAGAAAGAGCCGATACAGTCACGAGCATTACTTCGTGGATTTCGAGGACAGATTGATAAATGAGGAACTGCCAGCTGCCGACTATTCGAGGGGGGGCGTCTATTTGATGGGAACGTCAAATTTGAAATGGGCCACACGATTGTGGGAACTCCCTGAAGATCGCCGAGCGTTGATCCACAACTACGGGATCGGTGCGACCAGCCATCTATTTCAATTTCATTTTCTAAGATATTTGGTCGAGCAACGCGGTTTGCTCGCGGCTGGTGGCCACAAAAACTTGGTGATCTTTGGATTGAGCTACCATAGCGTTGGGCCCGACTATGATCCCAAAGAATTTTTTCCCAGACTATGGGCTCGCCACGGTTTCTTTCGATATGATGCAGATCGGGGAATTGAAGAGCTTGAAGCAAATCCAGTGCGACGGATGATACGAATCGAGCGGGTGCGCATTACGGGGTTTGTAAAAAGCACCTTGTCCATCGCCGCATATCGCATAGGCTATGGAAGTAAGGTTCGCATTCACAATCCGAAGGAATATGTTCGCCATCGATCCGCAGGTGCAGGTGAAAAATGGCAGATAAGAATGGATGCCCAAATCGCACACTTTGAAGACATGGTGGACTACCTTAGGTCGCGTGATGCAAAAGTTGCTGTTGTATTCTTGCCACATGGATCTTGGGAGGCTCAAATGCCATTTGCGCGTGCATATAATGACGCTGTCCACAGGATATGCCATAGACGCGCGATACCCACACTCGACTGGTCGGCGGTTCTGAATGATGATGATTTTGCCGATTCGAATCATCTTGCCCCCAGCGGGGTGGACAAAATGCAACCAAGATTTGTGGAGATAGCTGAATCATTTCTTCATACTACGGGGATTTTGCAATGATGGTGTTTTGGATGTTGTATTGCAGGCGGATAAAAATGACCTGCAATACGAGTTGCCGTATGATGCCCATCCAATATTATACGACTTACAGTTTTACTCCGTGAGCAAAGCGGTCGGCAGTGTCTATCAACGGAGCTGTCGCGGAACTTCCGTAAGCGTCGCTTCGGGTGCCTCGTAGTGACCGGACTCACGGACTTGGACCACCTACGATAAGAGACTGGACGGGTTGTGGTTTGTTGGTATGCGACCGGCGGAGGACCTTGGTAAACGTCCGGTCGGGGACCCCCTATGAATAAAATCCGCGGGGTTGTAGGATGGAGTGATGGAAGCAGTCACGGCGGAGATATTGGATGGCGGGGAAAAGCGCGACACGCGCGGGCGGAAGATCGCGGACGGCGCGCGGCGCGCCGAAGTGGTGACGGCCTGCGCGGCGAGTGGACTGACGCAAAAGGCGTTCGCCCGACAGGAGGGCGTCAACTATCACACGCTCGTGGCGTGGCTGGGACGAGAGCGGCGCGCGGCGCCGGCGCTGCCGGCGACTCAGCCCGGCAAGATCAGTTTTCGGCAACTGCAACTCGGGCCCACGCCGCACCGCGCGGAACTGGAAGTGGCGCTGCCCGGCGGCCTCGTGGTGCGCGGTGGCGACGCGGCGCAGGTGGCGGCGTTGGTGAAGGCGCTCACCGCGTAGCCCATGCTCGGGTTTCCCTCCGCATTGCAAATCTACCTGGCGGTCGAGCCGGTGGACATGCGCAAGCAGTTTAACGGGCCTCTACGCCCTCGCGGCGGAAACGCTCCGCGGGGATCCGCGGCAGGGCGCGTTGTTCGTGTTTACCAACAAGCCGCGCGACCGGCTGAAGATGTTATATTGGGACGGCAGCGGACTGTGGGTGCTGGCCAAGCGCCTGGAAAAAGGCCGCTTCAGCTGGCCGCTCGGCAGCGACCGCACGAAGCTCGCGCTCACGCCTGAGGCGCTGACGATGCTGCTCGCGGGGATCGATTTGAAGGATGGCGCGCAAAAAGCGTGGTATGAGCGCTCTGGGTAAATACATGGCAAGCAACGTGCTATCAATCGGTAGTGCCACCAGCCGAGCAACTCTTCCAGCAAGTCCAAGTCCTCGAAGAGGAGAACGCGGTGTTGCGCACGCAGATTGCGTGGCTGAAAAAACAGCTCTTCGGCGGTGGCCAGAGCGAGCGGCTGGACCGGGCGCAACTGCTCCTCACTCTCGGCGAACTGGAGAAACTCGCCGCCCCGTCGGCGCCGACCGCGACGATCACCTACGAACGCGCGGCCGGCCCCGCCACGCCGCGGCCGCTGCCGGCCGAGACCTTCGCCCGCCTGCCGGTCAAGGAGACCATCGTCATCGAGCCGGCAGCCGTGCAAGCGGACCCGGAGCTTTACGAAAAGATCGGCGAGGAACGCACCTTCGAGGTCGATGTCACGCCGCCGCAACTCTTCAAACGCGAGATCGTGCGCCCGAAGTATCGGCACCGGCTGGACCGGAATCGTGCGCCGCTCGTGGCGCCCGCGCCGGCCCGGCCGGTGGCCGGCGGCTACGTCTCGGCCGGGCTGCTCGCGTGGATCGTGCTGGGCAAATACGTCGACCACCTGCCGCTGTATCGGTTGGAAAAAATGTCGGCGCGCTGGGGCGCGACGCTCGCCCGCCAGACCATGGTCGAGTGGGTCCGGCTCGCCGCCGAATGGCTCGAACCGCTTTACCGCAGGATGCTCCGCGAGCTGCTCGCCGGCGGCTATGTCCAGGCGGACGAAACTCCGGTCAAGTGCAACGACCCCGACGAAAAACGCGGCGGCACCACGCAAGGTTACCTGTGGGTCTTGAGTCGGCCCGGCGGCGATGTCGTCTTCGACTGGCGTCTGTCGCGCCGCCATGCCGAACTGACGAGCCTGCTCACGGAAGATTATCAAGGCATCCTGCAATCCGACGGCTACGAGGCGTATGCCAGCTATGCCCGCGCGCACCCTGGCGTCGTGTGGGTCGCGTGCTGGGCGCACGCCCGCCGGAAGTTTTTCGAGGCGCAGGGCGAAACGCCCAAAGCGGTGCGGGTGGTCTTGCGGCTCATCGCCCGGCTCTACCGGCTCGAACGCGAGTGGGACGCGGCGAAACTGGAGCCCGCCGCGCGGGCGCAACGCCGCGCCACCGGCTTCGCCCGGACCCTCGCCTGGCTGCGCGCGCTGGCGCAGCGCCTGCGGGAGAGGGCGTTGCCACAATCGCTCCTGGGCAAGGCGTGCAACTACCTCTTGGGCCACTGGGAGCCGTTGACCGCCCATGTCCAGCACGGCCAGACCAAGCTCGACAACAATCTCATCGAAAACGCCATCCGGCCCTCGGCGATCGGGAAGAAGTATGGAAAGATGTCGGTTATGCGAAGCAGGGCGGGCGCGCTGAGTAATTTTGTGAGCCAGGTAGCGGGTTCCTCGGCGTGGACTGTCGGCTATTCGAGAGGTAGCTCATGCGTAGGATTTTTTCCAACCGTCCCAGAT
>JANNEY010000308.1:0-9969 GCA_031379235.1 Opitutaceae bacterium
GCGCGGAGCGCACGGCCCACCCTTCCGACTGCAACGTTCCGGCTCAGGGAGCCTTCGCATCAGTCCGTCGCGCAGACCTCAATCGATTCGGTGATTCAATTCACGAAGATGAGCCTTTGCTGGCGTTCAGTTCTTTCGAAGGGATTTTCTCAAAGAACATCGGAGCAACTTTCCCTTAAAACCCGCGTCAGCCGCGCCGATGGATTTTCTCGTCGCACCAGCCACCGCCGCTGTTCAGGCATAACCGTTCCCCTCCTCGATGCCCGCCACTGCGCCCCGTTCCCTTCCCCTCCTCCTGCTGCTCTTCGTTGGCAGCGGCTGCGCCGCGCTCATCTACGAAATCGTGTGGTTGCAACTCTTGCAGCTCGTGATCGGGTCGTCGGCGGTTTCGCTGGCGGTGCTCCTCGGGACGTTCATGGGCGGCATGTGTCTCGGCAGTCTGTTGCTGCCGCGGTTGGTTTCGCCAGCGCGGCATCCGCTGCGCGTTTACGCGCTGCTCGAAGCCGGCATCGCCGTCGCGGGGCTTGTGATTCTCTTCGCGATGCCGGCCGTCGGCCGGCTCTACACGGCGCTCGTCGGCCACGGGATGGCGGGGATTTTGTTGCGCGGCGCGATCTGCGCGCTGTGCCTGCTGCCCCCGACGATTCTGATGGGGGCAACTTTGCCCGCCGTCGCGCGCTGGGTGGAGACCACGCCGCGCGGCGTGTCGTGGCTCGGCATTTTCTATGGCGGTAACACGGCGGGCGCGGTGGCCGGCTGCCTGCTCGCGGGGTTTTATCTGCTGCGCGTCTATGACGGCGCCACCGCGACCTACTGCGCCGTCGCGCTGAATCTCGCCGTCGCGGCCGGGGCCTACATGCTCAGCCACGCCGGGGTGAAGCGGAGCGAGGTGGAGCGGGTTGCCCCCAACGCGCTGGGTGAGGCGCACCTCGCCACTCCCCAAATCAGCGCGTTGGGGGCAACCCGCCCTACCTCAGAATCATCTCCCGCGGACAAATCCATTTTGCTCGCGATCGGTCTCTCAGGCTTATGCGCGCTCGCGGCCGAGGTGGTATGGACGCGCGTGCTGTCGCTGTTGCTCGGCGCGACCGTCTACACGTTTTCCATCATTCTCGCGGTGTTTCTGGCCGGCCTCGGGCTCGGCAGCAGCGCCGGCGCGGCGCTGACCCGCACCCGCCTCTCCCCGCGCGTGGCGCTCGCTGGCTGCCAGCTGTTGCTCATCGGCGGCATCGTATGGGCCGCGCATGCCCTTTCGATCACGCTCCCCCTCTGGCCGGTAAACGTCTCGGCCAACGCCACGTGGACGGAGAAATTTGGTTTCGACCTCTACCGCTGCGCGTGGGCGATGCTGCCCGCCGCGATCCTCTGGGGCGCAAGTTTTCCCCTCGCACTCGCGGCGCTCGCGACTCCCGGTCAGGACGCCGCGCGACTCGTCGGTCGCGCCTACGCGGCCAATACCCTCGGTGCGATCCTCGGCGCCGTGCTCGCCAGCCTGGCTTTGATTCCGCTGCTCGGCACGCGCGGCACGCAGCTCGTGTTGATCGCGACGGCAGTCCTCGGCGCGGGGATTGCGCTGCGCCCGCGTTCCCCCGCGAGCTTCAGTTTGCTCGGCGTCGGCGTGGCCGCGGCCGTCGCGGCGTTTTTCTTTGTGCCGAAACTTCCGTGGCAGCTCGTCGCGTATGGCCGGCAGGTCGCGACCACCGACTACGGCGCGAAGGCGCTCTACCTCGGCGAAGGGATGAACGCGACGGTCGCCGTGTCCGAGACGCCCGGGGGCGCACGGTTTTTCCACGTGAGCGGCAAGACCGAGGCCTCGAGTCTGGAGAAGGACATGCGGCTCCAGCGGATGCTCGGCCATCTCCCCGCGCTGCTGCATCCCAACCCGCGCTCGGTCCTGATCGTGGGCTGTGGCGCGGGCGTGACCTCGGGTTCGTTTGTGCTGCACCCGTCGATCGAGCGCATCGTGATCTGTGACATCGAGCCGCTCATCCCGCGCGTGGTGGCGGAGCATTTCAGCAATGAGAACCACCACGTCGTGCACGACCGGCGGGTCGAAATCGTTTACGACGACGCGCGCCACTACATCGCCACGACGCGCGAGAAATTCGACATCATCACCTCCGATCCGATCCACCCGTGGGTGAAGGGATCGGCGGTGCTCTACTCGCAGGAATACTTCGAACTCTGCCGCGCGCGGCTCAACCCCGGCGGGCTCGTCACCCAGTGGGTGCCGCTCTACGAATCCGACCGCGCGGTGGTGCAGAGCGAAATCGCGACCTTCTTCGCCGCCTTTCCCCACGGGACGATCTGGGGCAATGACGACGACGGCTTCGGCTACGACACCGTGATGCTCGGCCAGACCGACGTCCCAACGATCGATGTCGACGCGCTCCAGCGCCGCTTCGACCGGCCCGATCACGCGGCCATCCAAAAAACGCTCCGCGATCTTGGCCTCGGCAGCGCCGTCGACTTGCTCTCCACCTATGCCGGCCGTCTCCCGGAATTAAAAACGTGGCTGCAGGGCGCGGAGATCAACCGCGACCGCAGCCTCCGGCTCCAATACCTCGCCGGCCTGCAGTTGGAGTCGGGCAGCGGCGCCGTCGCCTACGGCGAGATTCTCAATCTGCGAAAGTTCCCCGAGGAGATGTTTCACGCTTCACCCGCACGGTTGCTCGACCTGCGCCACGCGCTGGAGTCCGCCCTTCCTGGGCCGCTGCAAAACTAGCCCGCGGCGCATCCCGACCGCTCGGACGCGCCGGCCCGACTAAAAATCCAACCCGAAGAGCAACTTCAACCGCGTGTAGTCCTGTGCGCTGCCGTCGGGGTTGTTGCGGCGGACTTCGTGGCGGAGTGACGTGCTGAGCGTCTCCGTCAGCTTCTTGTTGAGATCGATCCGGTTTTCCCAGCCGTCGGGCTGCTCGTTCACTGGATACCACACGCCGCGCTGTGAAATCGTGATGCGCCACGGCAGGGCGAGCTCGGCTTCCTCAAAGGTCGAGATCACGCCGCGGGAAACCGTGTGCGTGGTCGCACCGACGGTGCTCCACGTGTCGAAGAAGTTCTGCGAAAGCCCGGCGCGCAGTTTGCGGCTAGGCTTCGCGAGCACCTGATAGCCCACACCGAATTCCTGTTGCAGCAGCACGTAGTCGTTCGGCACGCCGCGGAGCGTGGTGGCGCGGTTCCATTCGGAACTCGGTCGGTAGTGGGCGAAAAAGCGCGGGCTAAAATCGTGGCGCCACTGGCCCGACACTTTCATAAGATCGGTGGTCGTGGCGTTGTTCGTCTGGTTGTAGTCAAAGCGCCCGTTGAGCTGCACTTCGTCAGCCTTCCACTTCCGTTGCAGGTGCGCCTCATACGCGCTGTTGTTGCGCTCCGCGACATCCGACACGACTTCGCTGGAAAACGACACCCGGCCATGCCACGGCCCGAAATAATTCCGCACCTTGGACGTGAGCACCGCGGGCGAAAACAAATCCCACAGCGACATGCGGTCCGCCTCGGCCTTGTCGCTCGCGCTCGCGGTCGCGGCGGCCGCAGGCTTCGCGGCCGGCAGCGGCGCCTTTCCTGCCCCCGCCACGGGCGCGGCCGGCTTCTCCGCTTTAATCACGACGGCATCGGCCGCCGGCACGCGCAGCTCGCCGAAACGCTCCGACTGGAAAACGATCGTGCCGCCGCCATCGCTGACGAGCATGCCCCGCACACGATCGCCATCTTTGTAGACGAGCGTATCGCGACCTGGGGGCGTCGCCTCGACGGCCCCCCAAGCCGCCGAAACCGCCAGCACCAGCATCAGCGTCAGCCCCAGCCATTGTAACTTCCCGCCGCGCTTTCCGATATGCATCGGCCATTCGACGACCGAGACCCGCCGGTGTTTCAATTTATTTCGGTCGGTTGCGAATAACTCCTCGCAGCAATCGTAATAGTAACGAATCGGATCCGAAATCACGCTTGCCCGCGGCGGCGGTTCACGCGCACTCTCCGCCCGCGTGCGGAAAAAATTCGCCATCTTCAGCCTCCTGTTCGCCTGGCTCTGCGCCAATGGCGCGCTGCTGGACGGTGTGCAGGTGTTGGCCTGGGCGAAGATGTTCGCCGGCTATGCTCGCGTGATGCCCGTGGGTGAGGCGCTCCGTGTGACGTTCGACCCGAACAAGCCCTGCGACATGTGCCTCGGCATCGCCGCCGCGAAGGAAACCGCCAAGCAACAGCTCCCAGCAACGGTCGAGCACTCCGCGGAAAAGCTCCTGCTCGCGTATCACGCGAACGCCAT
Organism: Opitutaceae bacterium; assembly: GCA_031379235.1. Classification (GTDB taxonomy): domain Bacteria; phylum Verrucomicrobiota; class Verrucomicrobiia; order Opitutales; family Opitutaceae; genus ER46. Next base: position 4,268 of record JANNEY010000308.1, read on the forward strand.
TTTTATCGTCCCCCACTCTTCCGGTGCATGGCCGGCCGCGCTCGCGAGCGTGGCGCCGATCCGCACGGAAGAAGTCCCGGTGCCGCCGCCGCGGGCCTGACGCGCCTCCGCACCGCCGTGTCCGCACCGCGCTGAGTTTTGCGCGTGCGGTTTTGTCCACACCCGTTCGCCCTCGGCGAACCACGACCGCTCGTCCGCGTGCGCGCCGTCGCGATTCTTCTGAACGCGATTCGACTCATGATTTTTTCATTTCGCCCGCTCCTTCTTATTTCCGGCTTCACGGCCGCCTCGCTCGCGTCCGCCGCGTCCGCCCCGCCGGCGCGGGACGAAGCCGTGCAGCTCGACCGGTTTTCCGTCCAAGCCGACAAGGAGAATAATTTCTCGCTGCCGCTCGACGCCGTCGCCACTTCCGGCTCGCGCCTCGGGCTGACCAACCGCGAGTTGCCCGCCAGCGTCTCCATCATCACGCAGGAAATGATGCAGCTCCGCGGCCTGCGCACCGCCGTCGAGGCCGTCGAGGCCGCCGTCGGCATGACGGGCGGCACCAACTTCGGCTCGATCCCGACCTACTCCACGCGCGGTTTCGGCGGTAACAACGTCACCGTCATGCGCGACGGCATCCGCCAGAACACCGCGTCGCAGAGTTCGCGCACCGTCGATTCCTTCCTCCTCGACCGCATCGAGGTCCTCAAGGGCCCCGACGGCCTGATGTTCGGTGAAGGCGCCATTGGCGGCGCGGTAAACTACATTTCGAAGTCGCCCAGCGAGACGTTCCGCGGCGATGCGCTCGCCAGCTATGGCGCCTGGGGCAGTTACCGCGGTGGTCTCGGCGCCGGCGGGCCGCTCGGCAAGTCCGGGCTCAGCTACCGCGCCGACTATTCGCACAATCAAACCAACGGCTACCAGGACCGAAATTCCCAGCGCTACGACGCCGTCGCCCTCTCCCTCGCCTGGCGCGCGACCGACAAACTCTCGTTCACGTGGTTCGGCACCTTGCTCGACGACTGGAACGAGAGCTACTACGGCAATCCCACGATCTACGACGCCGTCGTCAACACCACGATCGCCAACGCCCAGCCCGAGATGCGCACGTTCGTCGCCACCACCGACCGCATGATCAACCCGCGCGTCGATCCCGCCGCGCGCCGCACCAACTATAACATCCTCGATAACTTCGCCGCGACCGAAAACGTGTTCAACCGCGTCCGCGCCGACCTCCGCCTCGCGCCCGATCTTGAGCTGCGCAACGAGACCTATGTCGCCACGCAGGTCCTCAAGTGGCGCAACGAGGAGAGCAACACCTGGAATCCCGTCGCGCGCAACATCACGCGCGGCGCACTCACGCTCATTTACCGCGACGATGTGCTCATCGGCAACCGCCTCGACCTCACACTCAAGAAACCGATCGCCGGCCACGCCAACCGCCTGCTCGTCGGCGGCGTCTTCGAGCACAACGACCAGATCCGCGGCGGCGCGCCCGGCAACATCGTGCTCACGATCCCCGCCGTCACGCTCGCCAATCCGGCCGTCGGCTTCGGCCCGGCGACGCGTTTTCAGAAAACCTCGCGCATCGGCGTCGAGACGCACGCCTTCCACGCGCAGGATGTCTTCGACGTCACCTCGAACTTCCGCGCCGTCGCCGGCGTGCGCTACGACCACATCTCGCTCCAGCGCGACACGCTCGCCAACACCACCACGACGCCCGCGACGGCCTTCTCGACCTTCAAGAAGGGCTACCGCACCTACACCGGCCGCATCGGCGGCGTGTGGATTCTCACCAGGGAGATCAACGCCTACGCCTCGTTCAGCCGCGCCGCCGAGCCGGTCACCCAGCTCGTCTCGCTCACGACCACGAGCAACGATTTCTCCCTTCAAAAAGGCCGCCAGTATGAGGCCGGCGTGAAAGGCACCTTTCTCCGCGGCCAGCTCGACGCCACGTTCGCCGTTTTCGATCTCCTCAAAAAGGACCTGCTCACCACCACCCTCGACCCGGCGACCGGTATCCGCACCAACCAGCAAATCGGCGCGCAGAAATCCAAAGGCGTCGAGGCCGCTCTCGCCGTCTCACCGGGCGAGGGCTGGCGCGTCGAGGTCAACGGCGCGTTCACCGACTCCAAGTTCGCCGACTTCAACGAGAACCTCGGCACCGGCGTCATCTCGCGCACCGGCAAGCGCCCGAGCAACGTGCCCAAATGGGTCGCGAATCTCTTCGTCGCGAAACGCTTCGCCAACGGTTTCGCGCTCAGCGGCGGCCCGCGCTACGTGAGCGACCGCTTCGGCAACAACAACAACTCCGTCGTCGCCGAGGGCTACGTCACGCTCGACGCCAGCGCCACCTACACGTGGCAAAAGTGGCACGTCACGCTCCGCGGCCGCAATCTCCTCGACGAGGACTACGAGACCGTCGCCGGCACCACGATGCGCCGCCTCGCTGATCCGCGCTCGGCGGAATTCTCGACGCGCGTCTCGTTCTGAAAATGATTCACCACGGAGAGCACGGAGCGACATGGATAAAACCTCATTCCATCCGTGCTCATCCGTGAAATCCGTGATCAACTCTGTCTCCTCATGAAATTTCCTTTCGTGTTCCTTCTCTTCGCCGCGATCGCGTTCGCCGCGCCCTTCACGCGCGATCTCCCCTCGCCCGCGCCCGTCGATTCGCAGTGCTCCAATCTCGCCGCCGCGCCCGATGGCACCCTCCACCTCACCTACTCGGCCTCATCGCCGACCGCCGGCGAGCGCGCCCTCTTTCTCTCCACGCTCGCACCCGACGCCATCGCCTGGTCCGCGCCCCGTGCCATCGTCAGCACACCGCTGCTCATGGAAAATTGGGCCGACTTCGCCTCGCTCTGCGTCGGCACCGACGGCGCGCTCACCGCGCAGTGGTTTCAGAAAATCCCCGGTGACACGGCGCGCCACGGCTACGACGGCTGGTTCGCCCGCTCCACCGACGGCGGCAAAACGTGGCGCGCCCCCGCGCCGCTCGGCCACGAGTTCGTCGCCCTCGCCCCACTGAGCGCCGGCCGCACGCTCGCCGTCTGGCTGGAGAGCACGCGCTCCGCCCACGACTCCCACGCCCCGCGCGATCCGGCGGCACCCTACGCACCGTCGATGAAACTGATCGGCCGCCTCCTCGCGCCTGATGGCGCCGCCCTCGGCGAATGGACCGTCGATCCCGACGTCTGCACTTGTTGCCAGAACACCGTCGCCACTTTGCCTGGCGATCGCGTCTTTGTCGGCTATCGCGGCCACACCGCCGACGAAATCCGCGACAACAAATTTGCCGTCTTCGACGGCCAGGCGTGGTCCGCCCCGCTGACGCTCAAGGACGACAATTGGAAAATCGCCGGCTGCCCCGTCAACGGCCCCGCCGCCGACGCCCGCGGCGATGCGCTCGCCGTCGCTTGGTTCACCGCCGCCGACGGGGTCGCGCGCGTGCAAGCCCGCTACTCGTCCGACGCGGGCCGCACGCTCGGCGCCCCCGTGCAAATCGATCTCGGGCGGCCGATGGGGCGGATCGAAACCGTGATGCTCGCCGACTCATCCGCGCTCATTCTTTGGTTGGAAATGAAAACCGAAGCCAATGCCGCCGGCATCTACGCCCGTCGGCTCTTCGCCGACGGTGCGCGCTCGGATGCGCAACTCGTAGCCGATTCCTCGCAGGCGCGCGCCAGCGGTTTCCCACGCGCGGCCTTGCGCCCGAATGGCAGAGTTGTGATGTCGTGGACCCACACCGCCGAAACCAACCAAGTGCGCACGCTGGAAATCGACCCCGCCTCACTCGTCGCCTCGCCACTCAAAATCACAGCGACACCGGTGAACTCCCGGACTCTCGTTACGCTCGACTTCTGCATCGCCCCCGTCGCCGCCCCTCATCAATTTTCATCCCCATGAAACCTTCCCTGCTCGCCACCCTCCTCGTGCTCGCCGCCGCGCCCGTGGCGATTTTCGCCGCCGATACCAAGGCCACGGAAAAGACCGCCGCCGTCCAACGCCATCCCCTCCGCGGCGTGATCACTTCGGTCGTTACCGAAAAGTCCGCCTTCATGGTCAAGCACGAGGAAATCCCCGGCGTGATGCGCGCGATGACGATGATGTTCCAAGTCGATGCCGCCACGCTCAAGGCCTTCAAGACCGGCGACGCCATCACGGGCCTGATGTCGCGCCAAGGCACGATCTGGAAACTTGAGGACGTGAAGCCGGCCGCGGCGGCGAAGAAATAAGCCCGCCCCCAGCATGCCGCGCCCCGCGCCCGAGCTTCAGCCGCGGCTGCGTTTCCCGCACGCCGGCACCGACGCCTTCGGTCCCCTCACGGCCGAGCCTCGCCGCCGTATCGCCCCCAGCGGTAAATGGGGTGCCCGCTGGGCGTGCATGTTCGAAATCGTCACCCTTTCCGGCAAGCCATGACGACCCGGCTCGCGCTGCTCGTTTCGGTGCTCGCCGCGTTCTGCGCGCCCGCGCTCACGTCCGCTCAAGTCGAAAATCAAAAACCAAAAGCCGAAAACCGGGCGTCCATCTCCATCGCCGCCGCCAGCGATCTCGTTTTCTGCCTCGAAGATCTTCACGCTGAGTTTGCCAAAGCCGAGCCTGCCCTCGCGCTCACGCTCGTCACGGGTTCATCCGGAAATTTTTTCGCCCAGATCACAAACGGCGCGCCCTTCGATGTCTTTCTCTCCGCCGATGTTCGCTACCCGCGCGCGCTGGCCGCCGCCGGCGCGGCCGACGCCGCCACCATCACCCTCTACGCGATCGGGCAGATCGTGCTCTGGACCAAACGCGCGGATCTCGATCCCGCCGACTTTGCCGCGACCGTGCGGAGCCCGCTCGTGCAAAAATTCGCCATCGCGAATCCCGCGCACGCGCCCTATGGCCGCGCCGCGCAACAGGCGCTCGAAAAGCTCGGCGTGTGGGCCGAGGTTCAGCCGAAACTCGTGCTCGGCGAAAACATCGCGCAGACCGCGCAGTTCGTTCAGACCGGCAACGCCGACGCCGGCATCGTCGCCCTCTCGCTCGTCCTCGCACCCAATCTCCGCCACACCGGCCGTTGGGTGGCGATTCCTGCCTCGCTGCACGATCCCCTCGAACAGGCGGCCGTGCTCACCACCCGGGGCGCGCTCAATCCCGCCGCCCGCCAATACCTCGCGTTCCTCCGTTCCCCCATCGCGCGAGTCACCTTCGAACGCCACGGCTTTCGCCTGCCCGGCCGCGCGCCTTAGCCGTAACAATTCAGTTGAAAGGTGAAAGTTGAAGGTTGAAAGCGCCCACCAGCGGCAGCCATCGGTCCTAGTGTGCGGGCAGGTTTCCACCGATTGGTGCGTAATTGAATTCGAGCCCAATCGACGGTGATTGGGTCTGCCTCCGGGTCTTTCGACTTTCACCTTTCAACCTTCAACTGCATGAGTCCGCCTTAGCCAGGGCTTGTCTACAAATTCTGTCGTTGCGAGAAGCCGCGCCCCGCGCGGCGCCGAAGCAATCCAGCTGGATCGCACCGAGTGCGCAGCCTCGGCGGCCACGGCGCGCTTCGCGCACCTCGCGATGACAATTCATTCTGAAGACCCTCCCTAATACCAACGTCCCGTGACGATCAGACTATTCCGAGGTGGGGCTGGCTCTCCGAGCCGGCCTGGGTTGCAGGGCGACTCGCCGGCTGGAACTCAGGCCGCTTGCGGAGAAGCGGCCCCACCCGCGAGAAGTCCAAACTT
>JANNEY010000379.1:0-11502 GCA_031379235.1 Opitutaceae bacterium
ATAGGCATGTCCGCCGAATCTGCCGCGCGCGGAGCGCACGGCCCACCTTTCCAGCTGCATCGTTCCGCCTCAGAGAGCGTGTGTCATTTTCCCAAAACCCGGCGGGGTTCGGCGACCCCGCCCTACAACGAACTTCAAAACCCGAGGCCTTACGGATCGACGTCGTAGACTTCCACGAGGCCGACTCCGATGCCACTATTCACGCCGCTCAGCGTGACAGTGTAAGCGCCGGGGGCGAGCATCACGATCATCGCGGCGTCCTTGCTGCCGTTCGCCAGCGGAAAGGCACCCGCGGCCGTCGTCGCCTGGGCGATGATGCCGGCGTCGATCCCGGAGGCCCAGTCGTCGTTGGTGCGAATCACGGCTCCGGTGGATTGATCGACCAGGGAAAGTTGCGGATCGGCGAGCACGCCGGGCACACCGAAACCAGCGAGGGTCGGACCCGCGCCGCGAATCAAGATCCGGCGCGAGGTGGCGCCATTGACGACAAAGCCCGCGATCAAGACGTTAGCGCCCGTGCCGACTTGGCCGCGGGTGGAAACGTTCGCAGCCTTGGGGCCGCCGACGTTGCCGGCCGTGACATCGTAAACCTCGATGAGGACCACGCCCGTCGCGCCGAGGTTGTTTACCGGAGCCTTGGCTTGAACCGTGTAATTTCCGGGCGGAAGCGTCGCCAACACGGCCGCGTCGTTCGAATTCAGCCCGGCAAAGGCAAACGCCCCGGCGCGCTGAATCGCCTGCTGGATCGTGGCGACCTGCGCGGCCCCTCCGGTCTGAGATCCCCAATCGTCGTTGGTGAGGACCGGCGTCTGATTGTTACCCGCATAAACTTCGAGCCGCGGATTTCCGAGCGCGCCCGCGACATTGAACGGCGCGTTGCCCAAGGTGGGACCGACGACGCGAATGAGCATCTGCCGCGTTTGGTTCGCGTTGGCTCCGGTGACCACAAAGCCGCCGATGAGCACGTTGGCGCCCGCGCCAGTGGTCACGCCGCGCGTGGAAATATTCACGAGCCGGGCGGGATTGTTCGACAAGACCAGCGTCGCTAGATCGCTGGTCGCGGTCGCCGCGCTGCTGGTGATGGCGACGGTGTAGGTGCCGGCCCGCGAGGCGTCGACGTTGGTCAGGCTGAGGATCGCGTTGGTCGCATTCGCGATCGGGGCGCCGTTGAGGAGCCACTGGTAGGAAAGCGGCGGAGCCCCCTGCGCCTCGACATTGAACAACGCGCCGGAGCGCGGCGCGACGACCAGCGACTGCGGGTGCCGCGTGATCGTGACGAAACGATAGCCGTAATAGACGTCCTTAAGCACAGCATTCGCGATGGCCGTGCGGGAAGGAAGGCGCAGGAGTGCGTCGATGCGGGCCGTAATATCATCAACGGTGACAGTGACCGGCGGGCGCGTGAGCTGGTAGAAAAGCGCCGCCGCGCGCGCCCGGTCGAAGAGCGCGGTGTTGGTCGAATTGGTGTTGGTGATGAACTCGGCGATCGCCTGGTTCAGGCCGACGACGGCGTAGCCGCGGCCGCGTGTGGCGGAGAGCACGTTATTGTCGCGGAACGAGAGGCGATCCAGCGCCTCTGGCGGGCGCAGCCCGGCGGCCACATGCAGTCGGGCGAGGAATGCGGCGGCGTTGTTGGCGTTGGTCGGACTATCGAGGATCTGCGTCGTGGGCACGAAGCCGTATTTGGCAAAATACTCGTTAGCGGTGAAAATGTTACCGATCGCCGCCGGGAGGCTATTACGGGCGATGGCCAGGAAGTTGGTGTAATTCTGCGGCGTCGGCCACTGGCCCATGAGGACGTAGTAGGCGGCCAGCAGGTTTACCGGCGCCTGAAAGCCCGGGAGATCCGTGAGCGGCAGGCCGCCATTCGCGGTGAGCGGGCTCACGATGATATCGGCGCGGGTCAGCGTGCCGTTGCCGAGCTGCTCATCGAGCTGGTCGAACACGAGGGGATTGATATTCGTCGTGTTCGCGATGTCCTGATACGTCTGCAGGATGAACGCGGCGTTCTCCAGAATGGGGTTGTTGCGGCGGACCGTGATCTCGATCGTCGGCGAGACGGTGGCGTTGCCGCTGTCGTCGGTGGCGACGGCGTAGAGGTTGTAGAGACCGGAGACCGAGGGCGTCCAATTCGTGAGGAAAAGCGAACCGGCGTTGCCGGAGGTCGCGATGGAAACACCGTTGGCGAAATACTGGACGGAGGTCACGGTGCCGTCGCTATCGCGGGCGTTGGCGCGGAGTTGCACGACGCGGTTGAAGGCCGGGTTGACCGTCGAGGGCGTGATCGCGATCGAGGGCGCGATGCTGGAGGGCACGGTCACATTGATGTTGCCGGTGTTGGTGGCGACGACGTTGCCGGCGTTGTCGCGCGCCAACGCGACGATTTCGACGTTGCCGGGCTGCAGGCCGGCGAACGTCGAAGTGAGGCGCCAAGTGTTGCCCTGGGGATCGCGGCGGGCCTGGCCGATGCTGTTGCGATCGAGGAAAAATTCGACGCCGATGATCGTCCCATCGGGGTCCGTCGCGGTGGCGGTGAGATCAGCGGCGGAGGCCGTTGTGGCCGTGCCGGGGAAACCGGAGACGCCGGGCGAGCGCGTGAGACTGATGCTCGGGGCGAGGCCCTGGACGCTGTTGACCACGACGGTGCGCGAGATCGGGCTGGTGCCCTGCACGATGCCGACGGAGGCCAGCGTGCTGATGCTGTAGGTGTCAGCGGTGTTGGTGCTGAAGATCGCGCGGTAACTCGTAGAATTTTGATTCACCCGGAAGCCTTGGATCCCCTGGCGATTTCCCAGCGAGGAGGTGACGATGAACTGGAGCGTCGGCACCTGGGTTGTCGCGGTGTTGACGGCGGTGCCCTCAAGGAAGACGGGCGCGTTGACCGTGGTGATGGTCGCATTGTCCGACGGTCGCGACAGCGCGGTGGCCGGCGCGGAGACGGCAGTGACGCTGACGACCAGCGACGGCCGGGAGACGGCGGTATTGCCGGTGTCATCGGTAACGACGGCGTAGAGATTATAAGTGCCCGCGGTGAAAGGCGTGAACGTGAGCAACTGGCCCAGTTGAGGATTCTGGATGGCGGTCACCTGCTGGCCGTTGGCATAGAGCTGGACGAGCGTGACGATGCCGTCGGGATCGCTGACCGTGGCCCCGATGAAGAACTGCGTGCCGGCCGTGATGTTGTTCGGCGAAAGCGCCTGGAGCTGGACCGCGGGCGGGCTGCTCGTGGCGGGGTTGACGACGAGATTGGTCGTGGCGGAAACCGTCTGGTTATTGGCGCTGTCGCGCGCGATCGCGTAGAGCCGGACAGGGTAGGTGACGGCGCCGGTGATGTCGTTGATGATCGGCGTGACCGAGTTTAAATCGAAGCGGCTCAGGTCGTAGGCGAGCCGGTAGGTGTTCGTCGACGATTCGCGCGCCGCGAGGCCGATGCTCACGTCGTTGAGGAAAATCTCGACGCTGTTGAGTGTGACATTGGTGCCGGTCGCCACCGCGTCGGCGATGAAGTTCACCGTCGACGCCGTCTGGAGACCGAGGGCCGGGATCGGCGAGGCGGACACCCTAACCGTCGGGGGCGAGCCGACGATATTGGCGACGTTGATCGTGAGTGGCGCAGTGGTCGCGGTCTGCGAGCTGTTGTCGGTCACGCGCGCGGTGAGCACGTGCGTGCCGAGGTTGGCCGTCGTCGGCAGCCAGGAGATGGCATACGGCGCGGTGGTGTCGGCGCCGATTTGCACGCCGTCGAGGAGGAACTCGACGAGGAGGACCGGCGCGCCGATGCCGCCCTGAACCGTGACGGTGGCGGCGAGAGGCACGGGCACGCCGGGCGTGGCGCGCGCGACGGCGTTGGGATTGGGCGCGGTGAAGATGATCGTGGGCGTGGCGAAGGCCGCGGTGATGTTGGCGGAGCTGGAGATGGCGGTGTTGCCGCGATCGTCGGTCGCGATCGCGTCGATCGTGTAGGTGGCGGGGACAGTCGGTGTGAACGCGGTGGTATAAGGCGCCGTGGTGAGTGGATTACCCCCGTTCACGGCCGCGGGGCTGCCGTTCACGTAGAACTGCACGGAGGCGATGGTGCCACCGCCCGTCGCGGTGGCCGCGGCAGCGATGCTAACGGCCGAGTTAGGCACGGCACTGGCGTTGTTCGATGGCGTGAGGAGGTTCACGGTCGGCGCCTGCCCGATCGGTGCGACCACGAGGAGCGACTGCTGCACGTCGCGCGCGGCCCCGGCGTTGTCCGTGGCGCGCGCTGAGAGCACGTAGGTGTGCGATTGCTCGCCGGCACCCAGTGCGGGCGCCGTGTAGCGGAAGGTGTAGGGCAGGCTCGTATCCTCGCCGATTTTCGTGCCATCGACGAAAAACTCCACGCGGACAACCGCGCGACCGGCGGACGGCGTGACGCTCGCGACGATGTTGCGCGTCGCCCCGCTCGGCAGCGTGGCGATGCCGTTGAGGATGGCACCGGGCGTGAGCGCGAGGGAGATGAGGGGGGACAAACTATCCGTGACGGTGATGCCCACCGCCGGGGTGGCGACGGTGTTAAAGCTGTTATCAGTGGCGATGGCCGAGAGCGACGCGACGCCGGTGACGGTCGGGGTCCAGGTAATCGACCATGACGAACCGGAGAGAGTGGCAGTGCCGAGCACCGCGCCATTGACGAAAACTTGGACGTTCGAAATCGAACCATCGCCATCCGAGGCGGTGCCGGTAATCGTGGTCGCGGTGCCGACCCCGACGAAGGAACCACTGGCCGGCGTCACGACGGCGGCGACCGGCGGAATGCCGCTGGCCGTCGTCAAAAAGATCGGCAGCGAGGCCGATGTCGCGGAGATGCCGTTGGAATCGACGATGCGCGCGCTGAGGAAGTGATTCCCACCCGTGCTGGGTGCCGTGAAGAGAAAATTGTAGGGCGAGCTGGTATCGGTGCCGACCAGCGTCGCGTCGTAATAAAGCTCCGCGTAGGCATAAACGGTCGTGCCACCCGCACCAGTGACGGTGACCGCGCGCGTCGAACCGCCGGGAATCGCAGTGGAGCCGCTGAGGGCGAGCGAAGCGGAGAGCCCACCGGAGCTTGCACCTGCCACCGTCACCAAAACTGCAGCCGAAGTTGCTGTCGCATTGGTTGAATCGGTCACCCGGGCTGTGAGCGACGCCACTCCGGAAACGGTGGGCGTCCACGGCACCGAATAAAGCGGACCCGCGATCGAAGTGCCAATCGGCGTGGTGCCGCCGTTCAAGAAATAATCTACGCGCGTCACCGTGGCACCGGGACTAGCGGCTACGTTAACCGAGAGGCTAGTGGCAAGATTGAGAGCGACGGTCGCGCCGTTCGGCGGAGCGACAATGACGACGGTGGGCGGCGTCGCGCCGACGGACACACTGACGGCCGCGGAGGTGATCGTCGCGGTGTTGCTGTCGATTACCCGGGCGGTAAGTGAAAATGTGCCGTTGGTGGCTGGGGTCCAATCAAACGTGTAAGGGAAGGCATTGGCCGTTCCGAGGAGCGCCGCACCCGCGTAAAAATCCACGCGCGTAACCGTCGCAGGAGACACGGCCGCGGGCGTCGCCGTCAATGTCAGCGGCGAGCCGACTGCACCTGACGCACCTGGCGCAAGGGCGGTCGCCAGCGTGACGTTCGGCGCGGTGACGCTGACGTTGACGATCGGCGAAGTCGCGGTGGCACCGTTGGAATCAGTGACTTTAGAAGTGAGAGCAAAAACACCTGCCGCGGTTGGAGCCCAGTTGGCCTGATACGGCGCGCTCAACGCGGTGCCCACAATGGTGGTGCCGACGAGAAAATCCACCCGAGCCACGGTCGCGGTCCCAGCCGCGGATGCGTTGGCCGTGAGCCCCGCGGTGGAGCCAAGCGGCACGAGCGTGCCATTGGTAGGCGCCGTCAGGGTCGTGGAAAGAGTGCCGGCCGCAGAACCGACGTTCACATTAATCGTCGCAGAGGTTACGACCGTGCTGTTGGAATCCGTCACGCGCGCGGTGAGCGCGACAGAGCCCAAAGCAAGCGGGGTCCAGTTAACGCTGAAAGGCGTAGTGCTATCGGTGCCGATGAGCGTTGAGTCGGCGAAGAATTGCACGCTTGTGATCGTGGTGCCGACACCAGCGGTAGCGGTGGCGTTGATCGTGACCGCATTACCGATGATAGCGTTGGAATTACTCGCAGGGGCGGAAATCGAAACCGTCGGCGCAGACGCTAACACCACAACTGAACGTGTGGTGGAACGGGAATTGCCTTTATCGTCGGTCGTGACCGCCACCAACACGACGGTTTTGGCCAGCGTCGGCGTCCAAGTAACAGAATAGGGCGCACTCAGATCCGTGGCGATCAACTCACCGTCGGCATAAAACGAGACACCACCCGGCGCGGTGTTGGGAATGAACCCATCCGTGTCGGTCGCAGTTACGGTGACGGTGACATTGCTACCAACCGCAATGATATCGCTACCCTGCGGCGAGACAAAGTTGATGGTCGGAGCTGCGCCCACTTGAGCCACGACTGTGATCGGATAAGTGGCAGTTGACTCCCATGTCGTGCCACCGCCACTGACGGTAGCACGCGAGAACAAATTGTATGCCCCCGGTGCGATCGAGATGGTCTGAACTAGAAAATAAGGCGCGCTCGTGACGGCCGCACCTTGCGGGTATTCGACATTTAGCGAGTCTCGAAGAAAGAACTCCACGCTCCCAACCACGCCATCTGACATTGATGCACTCGCGCGCAGCACGACGTCAGAATTTTGCGCAATGGTCGTGTTGGAGGCAGGAGCCGCCATGCTCGAGAGCCGCACCGCGGTAACCGTAACCGCGCTGGGGGCGGAGGTGAGTGTGTTATTTGAGGCCGCACTGCTATCGGTCGCGATTGCGGTAAGGGTGTAGGTGCCCGGAGCGGTTGGTGTCCACGTTGTCGAAAAAGGAGCGGCGGTGGAGACACCTACTGAAACGCCATTCACGCGAAAATCGACGCTCGTGATGAACGCCGCCCCGCCGCTCGGCGTAGCGGAAGCTGTGATTGTGACCGCATTATTCGGCGAGTTGAGCGGGCCGAGCGTCGCATTGTTGGCCGGAGCCGTGATCGACACGGCGAGCGGCGGGGCCGCAAAAACCGACGGCGTGGCGGCGAAGAGCGCCGCGACCAGAGCGCCGCTCGCGCCGAGTCGCTGGAAAAAGGTCTTCATGGCTGGGTATGCCGGTCGCATGGTTTACTTGCCGCCGGTGCGGGTGCGGGCCTCGGCGCTGGCCGGGGTGACGATGGTCGGATTCTGGAAGAGCGAATTGGCGGGCGTGTTTTTCAACGACTGCTTCTTCGGCGAGCCACCGGGGCTCACGAGATTGGCGGTGACAAATATGAGCAGGTTTTTCTTCTGCGCGCTCTCGCCCTTGGAGCGGAAGAGCCGGCCGACGAACGGGAGATCGCCGAAGAACGGGACCTTATCGTTCACCTTTTTCACTTCCTCACGGGTGAGGCCGCCCATGACGAGCGTCGCGCCGTCCCAAATCGTGACCTTGGTGGAGATGTCGCGCACCGAGAAGATCGGCTGGTAGAAACCGGGGGGCACGGTGACGGTCGTGGTGCCGGAGATGGCCACGCTGGGACCGCCGTATTCCACGAAGCCCTCGAACTCGGTGACCTTGGGATTGAGATCGAGACTGATGCTGTAGTCGTCCTCCTCGACGGTGGGCGTGACCTTGAGCTCGACGCCCACATTGCGCGACGTGAACTCCTGCGGTGTGCCCGCAGTGATCGTGACACCAGCGGCGCCACCGGCGACCGCGCCCGTGCCGACCTGGCTCTGAATTTCGCCGTAGCTCTGCGGGTAGCGCAGCTCCTGCGCGACCGTGATGTTGGCGGGATTGCCGGAGAGGACGGTGAGCTTCGGCGAGCTCAACAAATCCGTGCCCTGCCGCTGCGAGAGCGCGCGGATGGCCGCGGTGACATCGAACTCACCGACGAAGCCGACGATGTTGGCGAGCGCGCCGGCCGTGGAGGCGAGCTGCACGGCGCCGGGAATGGTCGTCGGGGACACCGGCACCCGGAGCTGCCCGGCGGTCTGGTTCGGGTCCGTCGCCGAATTGGTGATCGCAGGATCCTTAATCACGAGCGCGTTTGACGTGGAGGTGCTGGGAAACGCCCCTACCAGCTGGCGGTTGATGTTACTGGTCGTGTAGGTCTCGCGCGGGTCAAAAATCTGCCGGCCATTCGTGTCCAGCACCGGGGCGCCAGTCGCGGGATTGACCCGCGGGACGCCGCGCCGGGAAAGATTCCACGTGACGCCGAGCTCCTCAAGCGCGCCCTCCTGCACTTCCATGAACTTCGCCTCAATCTCGACCTGGCGGACGTCGTTGTAACGGGCGAGGATGTTGCGGATGCGCTCATTGTTGCGCGCCGTCTGCGTGACGATGATGGCCGAGCCGTCGTAAGCGAGCGAGCTGCCCTCGACAGTGAAACTCACGCCCGCCTGCTGGAGAAACGCGCGCATCGACGCGGCTTCGCCACCGGTGACCGCCGGCTCCGTGCCGGCGGTGCCGCCGGAGGAATAGGGATCTTTGCCCGCGCTACCGCCACCGCCGATGCCGCTCATGCGCAGCACGGTTGCGCGGGTGACGGGGAAAAATTGCGTCTCCAAGGTGCTGGTTTCGCCACCGGGGCGCACGACGAGCGCGTCGGCCTGCACCTCGTATTGGTAACCGATCTGCTCGGTCACGAGGTCGAGCACGCGCTTGAGGCTCATGTTACGCAGCGTGATCGTGACGGAAGGATTTTTATTCGAGGGATCGACGAGGACGACGTTGACGCCCTTGGCGGCACCGACCGCCGCGGTGTCGAATTCCTCGGAGATGGCGCTGAGCGAAGCGACGACCTCGCCGATCGGCGCGCGCGTCCAGCTCACCGCCGGGAGCACGATCTCGGCGATTTTCTTTTGGAGCGGGGCGACCGCCTCGGCCGCATTGCCCTCGCGCGGGCGCTCCTGGTAAATGCCGGGGCGCTGCCAGCTCTTCGCGACTTCCTCCAGGAGTTGCGCGCGGGTCTTCTCGCGATTGAGCGCGCCGGTTTCGGCGTTCTCCTGGGCGATGCGGAGGAGGAAACCCTTGGCGATCGTGTTGTCGGGCTCCTGCGCCTCGATGGCGCGGAAGGTGCCCTGCGCCCCATCGAGGTCGCCGGCGACGTATTGAGCACGGCCCTTGGCAATCAACTGCGCGGTGGCGGCGCGGTCGGCGGCAAACGCGGGATCGACCCCGGGTCGCGCCGGCGTGGTTTCAGCGCGGGAAATCTGGCGCTCCAGCCCCTCGGCGCGGGTGCTGGCGGCGGGCGCGAGCTGCGCGTGCTCGGCCATGGCCAGGCGGGCGGCGGCCGGGTCGCCCCGGCGCAGCGCCGCCTGCGCGCGATCGAGCAGGGCGGAAGCTTTTTCTTTTTTCAGATCAGCGATTAATTTTTGCGTGAGCGCATTGGCCGGCAGCGCCGCGATCGCGGCCTCGACGGTGACGACCGCGTCCTCGGCGCGGCCTTCGCGCAACTGGCGGCGGGCGTTCGCGAGCTGGGTCTGGCCGGTGGCGATGAGCTGGGTCTGGCGCGCAGTCTCGGCGCGGGCCATCGCATCGGCTTCGATCTCGGCGGCAGAGGGTCCGGCGGGGGGCGACTGGCCCGGCTCCGGAATGCGCACATCAATCATTTTCGGCGCAGGCGCGGCGGCGACCTTGGCGGCGGCCGCGGCTTCCTGGGCGCGGGCGTTTTGCCGGGCGACAGCGGACGCCTCGATCTCGGCGCGGAGTTTCAAGACCACGGGATCGTTGGGCGAAACGGTGGCGAGCTGATTCAGCGCCGCCTGCGCGCCGGCCAGGTCACCCGCATCACGCGCTCGCAGCGCCTCGGCCATCAGGCGAATCTTGGCGTCCGTCTGGCTGGGGGCTGGGGCCGCCGACAAGGGCAGAGCCGCGCCGAGAAAAACCACGGCGAGCACAACCAAGAGCGACGGAGGGAGGGAGCGAGTATTCATTGCGGAAAGGGAGGGACGAAAAAAGAGGGGAAATTGGGGAAGAAAAGATCAGGTGCCGGGGTCGCGCTCGGGGTCATCGGGCTCGCGGGCCAGGAGCACGCGGCGATCTGGCTGACTGAGCGTCGGCGACTCCTTCACGACCTCAATGGAGGGAGGCGTGATCAAAATCTTCTCAATCTTATAAGTGATCTCGCCGCGCTTGAAGATATCGCCGAGGCGCACTTCGCGCGTCGCCGATTCGCCGGGCGCGGCCACGAACGCCGAGAGCGTGCCGGTGAAGGCGCGCTCGCGATGGGTAAGCGTGACCTCGCGGCCGGATTTCTCGTCACGGATGATGGCCGTGGCGGTGAGTTGCTTCGTGGTCATGCTCTCCCCGATGCGCACCGGCTGCAGGCTCACGTCGAGGCTCTTGATCGAAAGCGAAAGCGCCGGGATGCTCCTACCGGTGGTGCCGAGAAACACCTCGCCCGTCTTGATGATTTGAAAGGTTCCGCGCCAATGGCCCTCGCCGCCCGCATAGCCGATCAGCTGCAACCGGAAAGGCTCGGGCCGCACAGCTACCAACTCCAGGCCGAAGACCTCCTGCGCTTCTTCGTCGAGGAGGCTCGACGGTGGCTTGACCGTGAACTGCTTCGAGCGCGCGTTGTAGAATATTTCCGGGGGCGTAAACGTGTCGTAGATCCATTCGCGACCGCGCGATTGGGCGACCGGCGCGGCCCAGGTCTCGGTCTTCACCGGCGGCGCCGAAGGAGCCGTGGCCTCGTAGGGCGTGCTGGCCAGCTCGACCGTCGGCGCGGGACCGACGGGCGCACCGACGTGGCGCCATGCCAAGGTGCCAAACACCCCGGCCGACGCGACCACGAACAGCAGCGCGGCGCCGATCAAAACTTTATCTTTGGGAACAGCGGCCATGGTTCAGGAGGACGGCGCGGGGGCGGACGCATCGGCCGCCGGGGCCGCGGGGGGCGGCACGAGTTCAATGAACTCGACCGTGACCGTGTATTTCGAAAGGGGCTTGGAGACAATCGGCGTGGCGGCGGGCGCGCGGGCGTCACGGGTGGCTGGCTTTGCCGCAGCTTTCGGCGCCGGCGCCGCCGAAAGCACGACCGAAGCGGCCGCCCCACCCGGCTCAGCGGTCGCGGACTCATCGGTGACCGCCTGCGCGATCGACTCTTCGTTCGTCGCCGGATCGACTTCGACTTCGCGCACGAGCACCGGCAGTTCAAACGAAGCGAGCCGGTTCAAAAACGTGCGCAACGCCGCGGTCTGGCCCGTGAAGACGAAGCGGAACGGCATCGTGTCGATAAAGCCCGGCACCCGGGCCGTGACGCGCGGATCGACGGTGAAATAATCAGGGCCATCCTCGCCAGAAGAGACTTCCGGGGCGGGCTCGTTGTTGGCGAGCGCGGCGGCCCGGGCCTCGCGCTCGGCCTTGCCGAGCGTGCGCTCGCGCTTAATTTTGATCAGTATCGTACCCGGGAAGCCAAGGCTCCCTGGG
>JANNEY010000382.1:0-7162 GCA_031379235.1 Opitutaceae bacterium
GGGGTTCGGCGACCCCGCCCTACAACCAACTCCGTCGTTTCGCACCAGCACGCGCGGCATCATCGCTTTCGGATGCCAGAAGACGGTCGTGCCCGCCGGGGCCTCGACGTTTTCCTCGACCAAACCCGCAGCACGCAATGCCGGGACGCTGTCCGGCGCGAGCACGAGATGGTCGACCCATTCAAAAAATTCCGTGCCTGTCTCGTCGCGCATCCGCTCCGCCAGTCGCCGCGCCCCGGCGTGGCGCGCGAGAAACGCCTCGACGTAACCACCCAGCAATCGCTCCGCCTCATAACACAAAGGCCAGTCAAACGTGCGCGCAGTTTCAGGGGAGGAAGTAGCGACCATGGCGGGGAGGATGCGCGTAGGCTGCGTCGCCAAGCGCGTCACGTCGAAGCCAAAACCCTTTGGACATAACCCAAGATTGTTGGCGACTCGCGCGGCCTTCGCGGATCGGCGGTTTTCGACCGCCGCGGCCTCACCTTCCATCGGGCGCTGGGAAAGCGCCCGTCCGTCCCATCACGACGATTCGCTTTACCCGCGGCACTCGCGTCCCATGCTCACCGGCCGATGCGCGACGAACCGGATCCCCCGCGAAAGCACTACCAGTTCAAGCCGCGCGAATTTGAGCGCGCAAACGATCACCCCGGCCACGCCGCGCCCGACTCCGATCCCGCCATCCGCCCCGCGCGCATCACCGTGCAGGATCATCTCCATGCGGCTAACGCCACCCCGCCGCCCACTCGAGCGCCCCAAGCAAGCGCCACGGCAAACGACGTCCATGGCATTCTGCGCGACAACCTCACCCGCGCCAACGCCGCCGGCCTCAACGATCTCGCCCCCAAGGTGCGCCGGGCCTCGCGGCGCAAACGCGATTACTGGCTGCTCCTGCTTTCCATCAACGCGTTCTTCGCTTTCGTGGCGTTTGGCCCCTACGCCAACCCGATGACCAAGCTCTACGGCCTCGCCGGGTTCATCATGTTCACCCTCGGGCTCACGTGGGTGATGTGGTTCGTGATGGACGACTACTAAGCGCGTCGCACACACAGCTCCCACATCAACACCGCCGCGGCGACGGAGACGTTGAGTGATTCGACCTTGCCGCTGCCCGGAATCGTAACGAGCCGCGCGCACGCCGCCGCCAAGTCAGGCGCGAGTCCCTGCTCTTCGTTACCGAGCACCAATGCGACTGGTTTCGCCGCTTCCTTGCCGCCGGCTTGCTTCACCGCACCACGCAACGAGGCCGCTCCCCGCGTCGCCGCGCCGACGACATCGTAACCGGCCGCGGCGAGCTCACGCGCGAGGATCACGAGGTCTTTCGCCAGCCAGACTTCCACCTGTTCAAAGCCGCCTTCGGCCACGCGATGCGCCGCATCGGTCGGCCGCGCCGCTGCCGCCGTGTCGGGAATCACGATCCGCGGCACGCCGAAAAAGGCCGTCGTCCGCGCAATCGCACCGAGATTGTGAGCGTTGCCGATCCGATCGAGCACGAGCACCGGTTCGCCGCGCTTCGCCCATTTCGCGATTTCCTCCGCCGTCGTCGTGCGCAAGGGCGCCGGCGTCACCACCGCCACGATGCCGCCGTGGTGGATCGAACCGGACACCTTCTCCAACTCGGCAGGCTCGACCAGCCGGTAAATTTTTTTCGCCGCCGCGAGCGCCTTGCACATCAGCCCCACGCGCTGACCAGTCGCATGATCGAAAAACAGCCGCTGAATCGAACCCGGATCGCGAGCGAACCGCGCTTTCACCGCCGCCAGTCCGCAGATTTTCAACTCATCGCGCGCCGGGCCGCTCCGTGAGCCGGGCAGCGATGGCGCACCGTCAACGCCGGCTTCCGGGCGCACACTGGCCGGCACTGGTTGGGCCGGCGCTTCCCGTGGCCCCTCGGACGACCCGCGGGGCCGCACCGCCCCGGTGGGGGCGACGAATTCGTCGCGCGAAAACGCGGGCCGGGCCGGCGGACGAAAATCGGAACCGCGTTTGGAAAAATGAGGCATGCCGCACAGTGACGAGCCGACGCGGCGATACCAAACAAAAGCGCACGCGCGCAGTAACCTATCCGCATTACCCAGCGCGCGAGGGATGTCCCGGGGTAGGCCGAGGCATCCCGGCCGAGCCGTGGCCGCACGACGTCTCACCGGGACGGTTCGCCCTACCCTGCGCGCCCCTTAGCGCTCAGGGCGTGTTTTCAAATTCCGTCATTGCGAGAAGCCGCGCCCTGCGCGGCGACGAAGCAATCCAGCTGGATCGCCACGGCGCGCTTCGCGCACCTCGCGATGACAGTTCATTTTGAAAACACGGCCTAGAAACCCTTGAAGTGCTTCGGATCCGCCGGGTCCTGGTAACGCGTCGTGTAAGTCTGGTTGCTGGCGGCAAGTTTCAGGAAGACATCCACCGGCACGATCTCCACGGGGCCGTCGAGCTGCTTCGTGATTTCGACGAGACTGTTCACGTCGTTCGACTCGCGCACGTGCACGAGCAGGAAATACGGGCGCTTCGCGTTGAGCGCGATCAGCTCATTGAGATCGGCGGCGACTTCCTCGCGCGGGCGGCGCGGGTCGATGTAGTAGTCGTAGGAGATCATCGGCCGCGTGTCGCGCAGGTCGCGCGTGCGCGCCGGCCCGTAACCGTTGATAAAACCGATCACGTCGGGAAAGGCGGCGTAATAGCGGTCCACCGTCTCCTTCGTGAGGTCCGCGTTGCCCACATTTCCATCGGCCGCGGAGTTGTCCATGATCTCAAGCACGTGCTCGTCGAGCGTGGCCATGAGCTTGCGCGCCTCCGCCATGAGCGGGCCGAATTTGTCGGCGGGAATGTGATTGGGATAGAGGTAGCCGGGACCGGAGAGACCGCCGATGAAGTAATCGTTCTTCGTCGCGCTCTCGTGGAAATATTCCAGTGCGGCGGGCGAAAATTTCGTCCAGTTCATCGTCACCTGCCAGCCGAAGGGCAGTTTGCCGCGGCCGGGTTTCGTCCACACGCCGATGCCGATGCTGTCCGACTGCACGAAGGAAAGATAAACCTTCTGCTCCGCCGTGAGCTTCGCGGTGCGCGCGACGTGGTGGTTGTTCTCAAACTTGAATCCGGGCGTGAACGTGAACTGGCAGTTGAAGCTCAGGTTCGGCAGATTGTGCAGGCCTTCCATGCGCAGCCCGAAGCTGGAGAGCAGCGTGGTGTGTTGTTCCTCGGTATCCTTGCCGTAGGAGTGCCAGCCGAAGACGGTGCCGAGCGGCGCCAGCTCGGAAAAGAGCTTTTTCTCCAGCGCGACTTCCTCCGCATGAATCGGATTGGCCGAGAGATCGTGGAAAAACATTTTCTGCCGCACGCCCCAGTCCGCCATCGCCGGCATCCGCACCGCGCCCACATGGCCGCCCATGATCATGATCGCGTCGTGTGTGCAACGCGCCCAGTAGCGCGCGACGGCATCGCGGTAGATCAGCGCGTCGGTCTGGCCCGTGTAGCGGCCGCGCAGGTCGTCGATTTTTTTGAGCCCGTGCTTTTCGACGAGCGCGACCTGCTCCGCCGTGACCACCACCGCGTCCTCCAATCCCGCGATCGTGAATGCGACGTTCATCGACGCACTCACGGCCGGCTCCCAAATCACGTAGCCCTTCGCATGCGCCGCGAAGAGCGCCAGCGCCGCGTCCGCCGTTTTCACCTCGGCGAATGCGACCCCGTGCTTGCGCTGATAAAACTCAAACAGCGGCTCCGTGATCTCCCACTGAAAATCCTTGGGATGCACCACGTAAAGGCGGGGCGACGAGCGATTGGCGAGACCCTGCAAACTCACGAGCAGCACCTTTTCCGGCAGGCCTTTCGCCACCAGCCAGTCGGAATCGAATTGCATCACCCACGCAGAGCGCGGCGCGGGCGTCTCCGCTGCGTGCAATCCACGGAGGAGCAAGGAAAGGGCAACGAGTGCGAAGAGGAGGCGGTGCATGGCTTATTTCCCCTCGGTGATTTTGGTGAAGCGGTAAACGAGTGGCTTCACCCGCGTGCTGTGCAACTCGATGAGTTGGAGTTCGCCGTCGCCTTCGACCAATCGTAGCTCCTGGGTGATGCGCATCGTCGTATTGCCCTGCGAAACCTCCACCGGCATCGCCGCCTCGACGCGCAGCGTGCGCCCGCCATCGATCCACTCGGCCCGGACCGGCGTCGTCGCCCCGCGGATGCCGTAGATCGCCATATGCCGCTGCTCGACACGGAAAAAATCCTGCACCTCCGCGGGCCGCGCCGTGTCCACCGTGTTGGTCGCTGACCGCTTGGTCGCCCGCCATTGCATGTCGTGCCGCAGGCTCACCTGCGAGCCATCGAGCGCCACCACGAGATCCCACGCGGTCCAACCGTCCAGCGCCGTGCTCCGCTTCGGATCCAACCGCCACCGCCCGGCGAGCGCCGGATTCGCCGCCCACGCCGCCAACGGCAGCAACAGCCCTAACCCAAGAATTTTCCAACCGGTGAATTTCATGTCCCGTCATCAACACGCCCCGGCGCCCGAAAGACTAGGTGAAAGCGGATGAAAATTTCGCCCGTCAGTCCCGCGGTCTCACTTCGCCCACCACCGTAAATTCCTCCCGGTCGTGGTAGAGGTGTTTGATGACGGTGTGCGGCGCGTGGCGCGAGAGCGGCGAGTCCGGGGCGCGCAATTCGCGCAGCAACGCGATCGGCTCCACGTGGCCGAATTTCAGGTTAAAGACGAAGCGCTGGCACCAGCCGCGCGCGAGCCAGGGCTCGATCAGATTTTTCATCACGTGGTGCGGCTCCTCGAGCAGGTCGCAGAACATCCAGTCAAAGGTGGTGCCGGCCTCGAAGTTGAAATGAAACGCGTCGTCCGTCCGATGCTCGATCTGCGGGTGGTTGAGCGCACCGCCCTTCAGCGAGCCGTTGTCGATCGCGAGGACGCGCGCGCCGCGTTTCGCGGCGCTGTAGCTCCAGCCGCCGGGTGCCGCGCCCAGGTCGCATACCGTTTCACCCGGCGCGGGCTCGCGGCCAAACACAACGAAAGCTTCCTCGATTTTCAGATACGAACGCGAAGGCGCGAGATCGTCGTCAGCCATGCGACGCTGGCCGTGGACCCACGCCTCCCGCGCCACAAACGCGCGCCCGAAATCCACGAAGAACACAAACAGTCCGCGCACCGGGCCCGCACTCACCCCGCGCGGCAGATCGCCAGTCGCCAGCTTGGCGACCCGCGAGAGTCTTTTCCTCAGCTGCTCCCCAAACGCGGCCTCGACCGCACTGATGCGCCGGCCGAGACCGACGAACTCATGGGGTCCGAGCCACACGCTGGGCCACGCTCCCTCGACCCGTTCACCCCGCAGACTCGCCAGGAAAAACTCGGCGACGCGGGTGGCGAGCGGGTTGACCGCGTCACCCCGAATCTCAATCGGCGCGACCAAAGTAAGGTGAGCGAAGGCCAGGTCAGTGACGGCGCCGTGCTTCCGCCCGTGTTCGGTCGCGTCCGGCGCGGGCTGCAGCACCGCATTATTTTCAACCCGCACCCAGCCCGGGCCTTGCTCGGCGATACTCGCTCCGCGCAACTCCGTCAGCTCGCGTGCGAGCAGTTCTTCGAAACCAGCCTGACACGTGAGCAACATGCGGGCGAACGTGCCCACAGCATCGCGCGTCGCGAGCGCAAAAAAAAAGCCCGAGCCACACTTCTCTCGGTCGGCTGCCGCGGGATTGACGGATCGGCGGTTTCCAACCGCCGCCGTGCGACGCTGAAAGGTGAAGCGCGTTGGGGACAACGCGCTGGGTGCGAATCACCCTCTGTTGCACAAATCCTAAAAGACGCGGGCTAGAACCCGTTTGTCATCGCGAGGAGCGAAGCGACGTGGCGATCCATCTGAAATTTCAGCTGGATTGCCGCGCCCGCCGAGCCGGGCTCGCAATGACAGGCGCGCCGCCTCAGCTTTTCTCGATCTTCGCGCCGGATTTTTTCCAGCCGTCGATGCCGGGTGAGTAGTGCTTCACATTAGTGTAGCCAAGCGCGATGGCGGTGCTCGCGGCCGCCTGATAGGCGGTGCAGTATTGGTTGCCACAGTAAGCGACGACGAGGGCCTTCTTGTCCTTCGGCAGCAGCGCCGCGATCTTCGCCTCGTTGGCGATGTAGTCGATCGCACCGGGGATGCGGCCTTCCTTGAAGGAGTCGGTGCCATTCACATCCAGCACCGTGACCGCCTTCGCGGCGATCGCCTTCTGGAGATCAACATGGGCGATATCGGGGACCTTGCCGGAAGCGGCGAACGCGGCGGCGGCGACCCCAAGAATTGCAAAGAGGGAGATGAGTTTTTTCATGCGCCCGGACCGTAGCGGTCACGAGGCCGGCCGCAAGCGCGGCGGAGCTTTGGCGGGAGCCGAGACTCGGGTAAAGGAAGGGCGCTTTTCAAGCGCCCACCCGGCGGTTGAAAACCGCCGCTCCTTGCCCCTCACAGCCGGTGCAGGTGGAACCCACCGTCCACGTCGAAGCACGCGCCGGTTGAGAAAGGGAAACGATCCTCCGCAATCGCACGGACGGCCCGGCCGATATCTTCTGGTTTTCCCCAGCGGCGAATGGGCGTGATGCCGCGTTCGTCGGTGATGATGAGCTTGTCGTATTTCTCCTTCACCCCGCCCGTCATGTCCGTCGCGATCACCCCGGGGCGGATTTCGTAGACGTTGATGCCGTCGGTCGCGAGGCGGTCGGCAAACAGCTTCGTCATCATCGCAAGCCCAGCCTTCACCATGCAGTAATCGCCGCGGTTGATCGACGCGGTGTAGACCGAAATCGAGGTGATGTTGACCATCCGGCCGCGAAAGCCCTCGGCGTCCGGCGCCTGCGTGAGCATCTGCTTCGCCACGAGCTGCGAGAGGAAAAACGGTCCCTTCAGGTTGATCGCAAAGAGCCGGTCGAAGCTCTCCTCGCCCGCATCGAGCAGATCGGCGCGGACCTTGGGTGCGACGCCGGCGTTGTTCACGAGCAGATCGATGCGGCCGAATTTCGCGACGGTCTCGGCCACGAGTCGCTCGCGATCCGCCGCTACGGCGACGTCGCCCTGCACCGTGAAGCCATCGCCGCCCGCGGCGCGCACGAGGGCAAGCGCCTCGGCGGCGGCCTCGGCGTTGCCGGCATAGTTGATCGCGACGCGACTACCCGCGCGGGCGAGTTCGATCGCGATCC
>JANNEY010000447.1:0-2622 GCA_031379235.1 Opitutaceae bacterium
GGCTGAGAGGAATCGGGCAAGCTCACTCAAAAACCCGGCGGGGTTCGGCGACCCCGCCCTACAACTCAACGTGGGCAGCTGCTCAACCGTTGCTCTCGTGCGCCGCCGGTAACGGCGCTTCATTCACCAAATTGAACCGGGCGGCGGTGGTGTGCCAGTGTTCATCCTCCAGTTCACGTCGCTTCACTGCGCGGTATTCCATTTCGCCAACGAAAAAGATGAAGACGGGCAGCGCAGTGAGTTCGGGTTTTAGCCACAACGCCGCGACCAGTCCGGTCACACACAGAATTTTCCCTGTGGTGGCCGCCCAGAAAGTCGCCCGGGTGTAGCCGAGGCGGGCGACGAGCGCGGCGCGCAGCAGGCGTCCGCCATCCATCGGGAAAGCGGGCAACAAGTTGAAGAGGCCCATGAAGAGATTCCACTGCAGCATCCAGTGACCAAACTCCGTCCAGGTGAGGTCATCGGTGCCGCTCGCGACCTCCGGCGGCAGCAGCACCCAGAGCCCCGCGACAATCGCGAAGTTCACCGCCGGTCCGGCCAGCGCGATGATGACCTCGCGGCGTGGTTCGCGGGGCATCGACTCGAATTCCGCCATGCCGCCGATGGGCAGCAGCAAAATGCGGCGCACGCCAATGCCGTAGTGCATCGCGGCAAAACAATGGCCCAACTCATGGAGGACCACACAAACAAACGCCGCCATGAGCGCCCCCGTTTGCACGAACATGCCCGCCGAGCCCGCGTCGATCCAGCCGTAGACCGCCACCGCCGCGAGCAGGACGAAAAATGAAAAGTGCAGCGCGAGCTGGATGCCGCGCACTCGGAAAAGGTTCATTGACCAGCCCAGCATGAGAAGCAACAAAAGCGCCTCTGCGGAATAAGCCAGCGCGCTCTCGAACTTTCGGGCAGCGGTCCGGCCTCCGCTCCATCTTTCGCTGCCGCGCCTTCATGTCCGACTCCATTGCCCGATCACCAACCATCCTCGTCATTGATGACGATGCCGAGATTCGCTACTCGCTCTCGCGGGTGCTTTCCACGCGCGGCTACCAAGTGGCCGAGGCGGCGAGCGGCGAGGAGGGCATCGCGGTGGTCAAGAAGGGCCCGGCGCCCGATCTCGTTTTCCTCGATGTGCGCATGGGCGGGATGGGGGGCATCGAAACCCTGCAACACATCCGCGCGGTGAATTCGCGCCAGCTCGTGATCCTGATGACGGCCTTCGGCACGGCGCAGACCGCGATCGAGGCGATGAAATACGGGGCGTTCGACTACGTGATGAAGCCCTTCGATCCCGCGAAGGTGATCGCGCTGGCGCAAAATGCCCTGCAGGCCCACGCCGATCTCCGCGCCGTCGGCAACTACAAGCCGACGAT
Organism: Opitutaceae bacterium; assembly: GCA_031379235.1. Classification (GTDB taxonomy): domain Bacteria; phylum Verrucomicrobiota; class Verrucomicrobiia; order Opitutales; family Opitutaceae; genus ER46. Next base: position 1,368 of record JANNEY010000447.1, read on the forward strand.
CAACGCGGACGATTATCGCGAGGGTATCGTCGGCAGTTCTCCGGTGATGCAGGACGTCTTCAAGGTCATCGGCCAGGTAACGGCCAGCGATGTGACCGTGATGATCACGGGCGAGAGTGGCACCGGGAAGGAACTCGTCGCCCGCGGCATCTGGAAACACAGCCATCGCGCCACCAAGCCCTTCATCGCGGTGAATTGCGCCGCCATCCCGGACAACCTGATCGAGAGCGAACTTTTTGGGCACGAAAAAGGATCGTTCACGGGCGCGACGGTGCAGCGGCTCGGTAAATTCGAACTTTGCGATGCGGGCACGATCTTCCTCGATGAAATCGGCGATATGGCGCTGGCGACGCAGACGAAAATCCTGCGGGTCCTGCAGCAAGGTGAGATTCAGCGCGTTGGCGGCACTGAAACGATCCGGGTCGACGTGCGCATCATCGCGGCGACGAACAAGGATCTCGAAGAGATGGTGAAGGCGAAGACGTTTCGCGAAGACCTCTACTACCGGCTCAACGTCGTCCGGATCAAGATGCCGCCGCTGCGCGAGCGCGGGGAAGACATCCCGCAGATTGTCGATTTCTGCCTGCAGAATCTAGTGAAGCAGAAAAAAACCCGCGGCTCCAAAGTCTCGCCCGAGGCGATGGCCGTGCTCGTGCGCCACCGCTGGCCGGGCAACGTGCGGGAATTGGAGAACGTGATTTACCGCAGCGCCGTGATCGCGCAGGGCGATGCGATCCTGGTGAAGGATTTGCCCGTGGAAATCCGTGATGCGGTTGGCTTGCCGCCGGAAGTGCCCGCGGCGGTGCCGGCGGATTTACCGAAGGAGATGCCCAAATTGCCCACGCTCGCGGAGCCGCCGCTTAGCCTTGGCCGCGCGTTCGACTATGTTTTCGAGCAGCTAAAGACGGGCGACGAAAACATCCTGGCGCGCATTGAGCGCGAGGTCGTCGTGCGGGCGCTCGCGGCCGACGGCGGTGACGAGACCAAAACGGCGAAACGTCTCGGGCTCACGAAGGCCGTCGTGCAGAAACGCGCGAAGGAATCGATCACCGCGCCGAAATGATCGCGACGGAGCGGCGATGATTTTCTACCTCGCTTCCGGCAACGCCCACAAAGTCACGGAGCTACAAACCCTCGCGGGTGCCTCCGGTCTGGCGGTGATGATTCGGTCCGCCCGTGAAATTGGGGGCATGCCCGACGTGGTCGAGGACGCGGGGACCTTTCTGGGCAACGCGCGGAAAAAAGCCGCGGCGCT
>JANNEY010000448.1:0-19610 GCA_031379235.1 Opitutaceae bacterium
GCGCGGGCTGAAGCCTCGCGCTACCTCAAACGCCAAAGGGCAGACTTAGGATAAAGGATCGCCATGTCTTGGCAACTACACGGAAGTCTACAGCGGCAAACGAAACTATATGCGGCACTGATCACACTCAGACCTATCTGCTTGGCTCTCTGTCCGATTTCAACGCCGGCACATAAAGTGCAACGACATCCTGCTTTCTTCGGATTTCAGCTCCTTGAGGTCTGACCACGCTAACAAGCACGTCTACGGCTTTCGCGCTACCAGTCGGTTCCGTGACAGCCTTTAGCAAAAGGGCGTTCGCGCCGAGCTTTGCCGCCTCTTCTTTCGCTTTTTGAATGAATGTCGCCTGAGTAGTGAGCTTCCAATCCCCGACGACCTCAACGAGACCAATTCGCTCAAACGGAAGCGGAATGTCCTTCTCGTCCATATAAACGAGAATCTCGGCTGGGACTGTAGCTGCATGTTTGCTGGCGCCGAGCAGAGTTACATTCGCTGTTGTTGTAATAGCGCAGCCGGAAGCGAAGGCCGTTAAGAGTGCGCCGCCGAAGATAAGAGCAAACTTTCTCACGGTTTCATAGAGATTGATTTCCTTCACCGTTTCACTTCCGGCGTGTAGAAGGCGCCGAGGTGTTTGAGGACTGCGTCCTTGAGCGTCTCGGCGTCGACGGCGCCGTTGTGGCGCCAGAGGATTTTTCCGCCGGGGGCGATGAGCACGGTGTGCGGCAGCGGGCCGGGCCATTGCGGATCGAGCGCGGCGACGAGCGCATCGGTGCTCGCGCCGGTGTAGAGAAAATTGGTGGCGGTGCGGCCCTCGGCCTTGAGCAGGCCTTTCAGCCGGGCAGAGGGGACGGCGTGCTGCTGCTCCAGGAATTTCTTCGCCGATGGCAGCAGCTTCGGATCATCCATCGAGATGGTGACAAGCTCGAATTCGCGCGTGCTCATGCGGCGGGAGAGCGCGACGAGGCCGGGGAACTCGGCGACGCACGGCGCGCACCACGTGGCCCACACGTTGATCAGGCGCAGGCGGTTGGAGGTGTTTTGCGCAAGCGCGGCCACGCCGGCGGCGTCGATGGTCTCGAGCGCGACGGGCTCGGACTTCCATTTCTCGTCGGCCTTGGCGACGTCGTCGCGCTTGTGATTCCACTTGGTCGAGCAGCCCATGACGACCGTCTTCGGCGTGGTGACGGATTTGCCGGCGAGGAGCTCGACGATGGCATTGCGGGTATCGTGCGAGGTCACGGTCTTCGGATCCTCGAAACGCGAGTCATCGACGCGGCCGACGTAGCGGAGCTTGCGCTCCTGATCGAAGAGGAAGACGTGCGGCGTCGCGAGGCAGCCGTAGGCCTTGGCGGCGACCTGCGTGTCACCGTCGTAGAGATAGGGAAACGGGAAGCCGGACTCCTTGGCGTAAAGCTTCATCTCCTCGTAGCTGTCGTTGTATTTCGAGTAGCCGAGCTCGTCGAGGCGCACGCTGTCGGGGCTGTTCGGATTGATGGCGACGACGTCGAGGCCCTTGCCCTTGAATTCCTTCGCGAGCGGGAGGAGGCGCGTCTCGGAAGCGTGCGAATAGGGGCAGTGGTTGGAGAGGAAAACCACCATCAGCAGCTTCGACGATTTGTAGTCGGCGAGCGTGTGCGTCTTGCCGTCGATGCCGAGGAGTTTGAAATCAGGGGCGGCGTCGCCGAGCTGCAGTTGCCGCGCGTCAGCGGGAAGGCCGCCGGTGATTTCGCCTTTGGCGGCGGGGGCTTTTTTCTGCGGCGACTGGGCGAAGGCGGCAGGCGACGTGAACGCCAAAGCGAGAGACGCGGCGAGGAGGAGGCGGGGTAGATTCGGGTTCATGGTTTGATTTCTGTCATTGCGAGTCCGGCACCGCCGGGCGTGGCAATCCATCTGAACAGCTGGATTGCCGCGTCGCTTCGCTCCTCGCAATGACAAGAATAATTACGACTTCGTCAGAGCCGCGAGCACACCACGCACGTAGCCGACGGATTCGGCGAGACCGGTGACGGGATTGCCGGCGACCTTTTCGTATTCGAACGCGACGACGCCCTTGTAGTTAATTTCAAGCAGAACCTTGAGCATACCGCGGATATCGAGCCGGCCGGCACCGACCTCGATCGGCACATCCTTCATCGCGCCGGGGACGGCGATGCTGTCCTTCATATGCACGTCGTAGAGGCGAGCGGCGTATTTTTTGATGGCCGTCGCGGCATCGTCGCCGAAACGCGCGGTATGGCCGACGTCGATGCAGAGGCCGATGCGGGCATCGAGGTTCTTCACGGCGTTCCAGATGACTTCGGGCGTCGGATAAACTTTGTCCTCGGGGCCGTGATTGTGAATCGCGAGCTTCTGGTCGAACTCCTTCACGAGCTTCTCCACGAGCGGCAGCGCATCGAGATCGGGTTTGCAGACCATCGCCTGCATCCCGGCGGCCTTCACGTTTTCAAAGGCCTTGCGGCACTTCGCCTCGTCGTTCGGGAGATTAACGACGCCGGAACCCGTGAGCGTGAGACCGGCGGCCTTGAGCTTGGCGCCGACGGCACGACACTCGTCAACCGAGGCGGTCTCCCAATTGCAGTGGAGGCGGAAGAGCGCGATGTTGGAAATGCGCAGCGTCTTCACCGTCGCGATGGCTTCGTCGAGCGGGAGATTGCGCAGCGAGTAGGAAGCGATCCCGAGGCGCAGCGCTTCGGGTTTCGCCGGAGCCACGGGAGCAGGGGCGGCAGTTTCGGCGGCGAGGGCACGCGCATTGAGAAACGGCAAGGCGAACGCGCCGACGGCGGCAGTTTTCAGGGCTTCGCGACGAGTGAGATGTTGGGGGGTCATGGGAAAAGCGGTGGGGGGGTGAACTCAGCCTGACGAACCGCGACGGTCGACGATTCGGGCCGGGGCGGCAAGCACCCTCAGGCGGAGAATTGCAGTCGAGGTGGAGCGCGTGGCCCTCAACGCGCTTGGGCTGCGACGTAGCTCCTGAAAGCGCGTTGGGGGCAACGCGCTCCACCTTCCGCGCACTCGTAGTCAGTGCCTGCGCTCGTTCGACTGCAATGTTCCGGCTCAGACGCGAACGCCGGCGATCGCGGCAAACTTCCGGAGATATTTCAAGGCCACTTCAAATTCATGCGGCATGGACGAGTGCAGCGTCACCGGCTCGCGCGTGACCGGATGCTTCACGGTCAACTCACTCGCGTGGAGCGCGAGCCGGCCAAGGAGCGGCTTCTCGTCGTCGCGCCCTTTGTAGCCGCGCTTCAAATCGGAGAGGCGGAGCACGATGTCGGGATTGCCGTAAAACGGATCGTTGAGAATCGGCGCCCCGGCGGCCGCGAGATGAATGCGGAGCTGGTGCGTGCGGCCGGTCAACGGCCGACATTCGACGTAAGCGTAGCCCGCGGCGATGGCCCCCGGCCGCGCCGAGCCGCGAAACCGCTCCAAGGTGCGAAACTCCGACACGCACTCCTTGCCCCCGCGGCCTTTGAACACGCGCATGCGGCCTTTCTGACGCTCGTCCTCGCCAAGCGCGACTTCGACCGTAAACGCATCCGGCAGCGCGCCCGCCGCATCGCGGATCGGTGCGATCACTTTCATCGCGGCGTCCGCGGGGAGGACGGCGACGAAGGCGTGATATTTTTTTTCCACGGTCTTGGACTGAAACTGGCCGCTGAGGTAATCGAGCGCCGGCTTGGTTTTCGCGCAGAGCAAAATTCCGCTGGTATCGGCATCGAGGCGGTGGACATTGGCGACGCCGTGCCCGAAACGCGGGTGGTCATGCACGAGCCCCATGAGGTTCTCCCGCTTCTTGTCCCAGCGATCAGGCGCAACGAGCTGACCGCTAGGCTTGTCGAACGCGATCATCGCGTCGTCTTCAAACAGGATGGGAGGGAGCGGCATGGTGGCAGGAAGTGGAGCGCATTGAGAACCGAGGTGATGCCGCGGTGCAAGCGGCATGGCGCGCGCTAATACGCGGTAACATTCCCCGCACCCGGCGCAAATTCGCTTGCGAGGCAGACGCGACGCGCGTGGCTTACTCGCATTCGTCCATGCCGGTCTGGCCCAAAAGCATCTATACCTTTGGCGTCAATCTGCAGACGGCCGGCGTCGAGTGGAAGCTGCTCCGGAAAAAGCGCGCGGGCCCGGCTTTTCAGGAAAAAACCCTCGGCCACCTGACCAAACGGCTCGCCCTCGCCTCCTACTGGCAAAAGGCCGGCGTCGAAGCCGGCATGCCCTACGCCAATTTCCGCGCCCGCGTGCCGCTGCACTCGCTGGAACAGCTCACCCCGGCCATCGAACGCATGAAGCAAGGGGAGGCCGACGTGCTTTGGCCAGGACGATGCGCGCTCTTCGCGCTGACCGCCGGCACGACGACCGGGCAACCCCGACATCTGCCCGTCACGGAAGAGTTGCTCGCCCATTTCCGGCGCGCGGGATTTGACGCCCTGCTCTATTATACCGTGCGCGTGCGGCACGCCGGAGCGTTTCGCGGGCGCCACCTTTTCTACAGCGGCTCCACCGCCCTCAGTCCGATCGGGGAAGGCGCGGGGCCGAAACCCTACGCGGGCGACTTGAGCGGCATCGCGGCCCTGAATCTCCCCGCGTGGGCCGACAAGCACCTTTACGAGCCGGGCGCCGCCATCGCGCAGATTTCCGATTGGGACCAGCAACTCGCCGCCATCGCCGCCCGCACCGGCCCGCGCGACATCAGCCTATTTGCCGCGCTGCCCAGCTGGGCCGCATTGATTACCGATGCGCTGCGCGACAAATACTCGATCGCGCGGCGACGCATCACGCATCTCCAGGCGCACTGGCCCAATCTCGAATGTTACGTCCACAGCGGCGTGCCCATCGCACCGTTTGCCGACGAGTTGCGCCAGACCCTCGGGCCCGCGGTAAAATTCCACGAGGTCTTTGCCGCCTCCGAGGGTTTTTTCGCCGCCCAGGATGCCGATGCCAACAAGGGCCTGCGGCTGATGTCTGACGTGGGGATCTTCTTCGAGTTCATCCCGCTCGCGGATTTCGACGAGGCGCGGCTTCACCAAATTGGGCCCAAGGCCGTGCCGCTCGTCGAGGTAAAGGTCGGCGTCGACTACGCGATGATCATCACCACTCCGGGCGGGCTCGCCCGCTACGTGCTCGGCGACGTGGTGCGTTTTCTTTCCACCGAGCCACCACGCTTCATCTCCGTGGGCCGCACCCGGCTGCGTCTGAACGCCTATGAGGAAAACGTTTCCGAGAAGGATCTCACCGAGGTGCTCGTAACCATCTGTCGGCGGCGGGGGTGGCGGCTGATGAATTTCCACGTCGCGCCCCTGTCGGTCCAAGGGCAACCGCCGACCGGCACGACGCGAAATCCCATCGGCACCAAGTCCGGCCCCAAGGGCCGCCACGAATGGTGGATCGAATTGAAACCCGGCACCGTGGCGACACCGACGGGCGTGCAGATGTCGGCGGATTTGGACGCCGAACTCCAGCGGGTGAGCCCCAGCTACAACGCCAAACGCGAAACGGGCGTGCTCGATGCCCCGTTTGTGCGTCTCGTGATGCCCGGCGTTTTCGAACACTGGCTCCGCTATCGTCAGAAATGGGGCGGCCAGCACAAGACCCCACGCTGTCGCAGCGATCGTCTCGTCGCCGACGAACTTGGCTCGATCACGCACTTCGCCCGCGATTGACGCGTCACCGAAATCCAGCGCGCGCTGGCCCGGTCATTGCTGAATCAAATTATCCTGCCCAAGCAGGGTTTGGGTAGCGTGAACCGACCGAAAGGTCGGAAACAGAAAAAACTGGGGCCGGCGTTAAGGGGTTATCGCCGGCCCCTTCTGTTTTCACCGCGCCGCGTCGAAAAAACCTCGCCGTAGCGCGCGAAAGCAGGACCGCACCACCCCCGGCCGGTGCCATCGCGCAGCCTTCAGCCCTTCAGCACCGCAACGATCCGCTTTTCGTATTCCTCTTTCTCAACCATGCCGACCTTGCGGTCGCGCACCTGACCATCGCGATCGATGAGAAACGTCGTCGGGATTCCCTCCACGCCGCCGAACGCCTCCACCACCTTGTCGTCGCCCATCACGAGCGGGTAGTTGATTTTGTATTTGGCCGCGAAGGCCTTGACGACCTCGGGCCCACCTTGATCGAGGGAGATGCCCACGATCACGAGGCCGTCCTTGCCGTATTTCTGCGCGAGTTCGATGTAGCCGGGGATCTCCTCGCGGCACGGCGGGCACCACGTCGCCCAAAAATCGATCACGACCACCTTACCCTTGAACTGCTCGGAGGACACGTCCGCGCCATTAATGTCTTTCAGCGTCCATTTGGGCGCCGGCCCGATTTTCGGCAGCGCCGCCACGGCGTGGAGCGCGCCCGCCACGGCCGGTTTCGCCATCTCTGTCGCGGGCTTGGCCGCCACTTCTTCCTTGGCTCGAGTGCAGCCAGCCTGGCTGAGCATGAGCGCGGTAAATGATAAGGCGGAAACGACGAGGGATTTGTTCATGATGACAGGCTAGACGTAAGAGTAATCAGGAAAGATATTCTTCCCACCGATCAAGGCGGATTAGTTTCCGCGCGATTCGGGGAGGTCCAATCCAAGCGTCTCGATGAATTTCTTCATCGCCGGCGTGAGCACGCGGCCCTTGCGGTGCAGGATGGCGAGCGGGCGGGTGAATTCCTTCCCTTTGAAATGCCGCACCACGAGCGTGCCCTGCTTCTGCTCTTGCGCCACCGTCGCCTGCGGCACGATGGCCACGCCGTGGTCGATTTCGACGGCGCGCTTCACCGTCTCGATGTTGTCGAACTCCATCACCGGCTCGATCTCAAGCTTGTGCTCGCGGAAAATGATGTCGACGGCCTTGCGCGTCGGGATGTCGGGGTCGAAACCGATGTATTTTTGCCCGGCGAGATCCTTCACTTCAAGGTCGGCGCGCTTCGCGAGCACGTGCTGCGGATGCGTAATCAAAACCAGATGATCTTCGCGGAACGGCAGCACCTCGATCTGGCGTTGCTTCACGGGAAAGGCCACCAGCCCGAAATCCACGGCGTTGTGCAGGATATCCTCGTAGACGAGATTCGAGCGGCGGTATTCCACGCGCACGTTGACCGCCGGAAAATCGTGGAGGAATTTTTTGATGAACGGCGGCAGCTCATGCAGCCCAATCGAGTAAATCGTGGAGATGCGAATCGTGCCGCTGATCACGCGCTTCATCTCCTGCAGCTCCGAAAGGAGCTTCTCGTAGTTGTGCAACACCTCCTTCGCCGCGTCGTAAACCCGCTGCCCTTCGCGCGTGAGCTGAAACTGCTTCTGGCTCCGATCGATCAGCAGTGTCTTGAAATGCCGCTCCATCGCTCGGGCCTGCTGGCTCACGGCCGATTGCGTAATGCCGTTGAGCCTGGCCGATTTTGAAAAGCTCTTCGTCTCGACTAGGTCCGCGAAGATTTTGAAATTTTCGATCTGCATGATTAGCTGGCGTTGTTGGCCTCAGAGTAGAAACTCTACCGTCGTCGTAAACCATTAAGTAGATTTTCTAAAGTCCACCTTCCCTCATGTTGATCGCCTACGAAGAGTTTGCCCGCCGCGCCGACGCCATTCGCGCGCAAATTGCCGCTGCCTGCGCGCGCGCTGGTCGCAAGGTGGCGGAGGTGGAACTACTCGCGGTGACCAAGACTCATCCGGCCGCGGCCGCCGACTACGCGGCCCGCTACGGCCTCAAGCGCGTCGGGGAAAACCGCGTGCAGGAAGGCATCGAAAAACGCGCCCAGACTTCAAGCAGCCACCCTGCTTTGTGCTGGGAACTCATCGGGCATTTGCAGACGAACAAGGCGAAGCTCGCCGTGCAGCACTTCGACCGCGTGCAGAGCGTCGACAGCGACAAGCTCCTCCAACATCTGGGCGCGGCCGCGACCGAGCGCGGCAAGACGCTGCCCATTCTCCTTCAGATCAACGCGGGCAATGATCCCGCGAAGTTCGGGGCAGAACCGGCCGACGCGGCCCGGCTGCTCGAAACCGCGCTCGGCAAAAAAAATCTCTGCGTCGAAGGGCTGATGACCATCGCGCCGCTCGGCCTCACGCCCGCTGAAACGGCCGCGCACGCCGAACGCACCTTCGCGAATCTCCGCATGATTCGCGACGATCTGGCCGCGCGCTTCCGCGTGCCGCTGCCCGAGCTTTCGATGGGCATGACCGGCGATCTCGCGATTGCCGTCGCCGCCGGTAGCACGCTCGTGCGCGTGGGCACGGCGTTGTTCGGCAGCCGACCGGCGGACTGAGCGCACGCGCGCCGAAAAATATTTCGCCCTGAGGCCGGTTACCAGTTGCGCCGCGGAAAAAATGTTTTTCCTTTCGACGCGTGGAAACCGAAATCCTCGGCCCGGCCCAGCGGGACGCGTTCCTGAGTCTGCTCGACGATCCGAGCCCCACGGTGCGCCGCGCCTTGCTCGCCCGTTTTTCAGAATTCGGGCCCGCCGCCGGTCCTTTTCTCGAGTCCATCGCCCGCGGTTCCAACCGCGTGCTCGCCCGCCATGCCGCTTGGTTCCTCGGCGAACTCAACCTCACCGATCCCGCTGGCGAATTCCGCACGTTCATTCGCTCCCTCAACTACGAGTTGGAAAGCGGCGCGCTGCTGCTCGCCCGCACCGTCACCCCGCGGCTCGATGTCGGCGCGTGCTGCACGCAGCTCGACGCCATCGCCGCGCGCTGCCGCGAGCTGATCGTGGAGCCGAGTTCGGCGCGGGAAAAATGCCGCGTGCTCAACCGCGTGCTGTTTCACGAGTGGGGCTTCCACGGCAACGTCGAGAACTACACCGACCCGCTCAACAGCTTTATCGATCAAGTGCTCGAACGACGCACTGGCATCCCCCTTTCACTGAGTGTGGTTTACCTGCTCGTCGCCGGTCGACTCGACTTGGAACTCGAACCCGTGGGATTGCCCGGCCACTTCATCGTCGGCTGCTTCAGCGACGAACTCCCCTTCTTCATCGATCCCTTCGATCGCGGCGTGTTCCGCGATGCCGACGAAATTTTCGAGCTGCTGCGCGCCAACAAGGTCACGCCCAAGCCCAGCGATCTGGCGCCAACCCCCGTCCGCGAAGTCCTCTGCCGCAGTTGCCGCAATCTCGTGAACCACTACACCGCCGCCGGGGAAGTGCAGCGGGCGCGCCTCTTCGCCAGCTTCGTCGAGGAGTTCGAGATCACCTACGCAAAACACGCTGCGGGCTGAAACCCGATTTCGGCCGGTAAATTTTTGCTTTTTGGCTTTTGCGCGCGAGGCGTCCCGCTGTCTCAATCGGATATCTGAATTCGCAAATCGAAAACTCCGCCGTCCTCACCCTCGCTGATCTCGAATCCTGGTCCCGCCCCGGCACGTCGCTCGCCGTGCTCGGCCACCCGATCAAGCACTCGATCAGCCCGGCGATGCACAACGCCGCGCTCGCGGCGCTCGCCCGCTCCGATCCGCGTTACGCCGCCTGGCAGTATTTTCGCTTCGAGGTCCATCCCGACGATTTGCCCCGCGCCCTCGCGCTGCTGCACGCGCGGAACTTTCACGGGGTCAACCTCACCGTGCCGCACAAGATCATCGCGTTCACACGCATCGCCGAAGTGGATGCCGCGGCTCAGCCCGTCGGGGCCGTCAACACGCTCCTCTGGACCGGGCGCGGCTGGCGCGGCTACAACACCGACGGCTATGGTCTCGCCGCCGCCGTCCGCGCAACGCTCGGCCGCGAACTGGCGGGCGCTCACATTATCTTGCTCGGTGCCGGCGGCGCGGCCCGCGGCGCCGCGGTCGAATGCCTCCAACGCGGCTGCGCCTCGCTCGCGATCGCGAACCGCACGCGCGAGAATCTGGACCCCTTGATCGCAACGCTCGCACCCGTGGCGGGAAAAATTCCGGTGCGCGGTTTCGCGCCCACCGCCGTGCCGCATGATCTCCCGGGTGACGCGCTCGTAATCAATGCCACGAGCGCCGGACTGAAGCCCACCGATCCACTCCCCATCGATCTCGCGGCGCTGCCCCGGCCCGCCGCGGTGTTCGACATGATCTACAACCCACCGCAAACGCCGCTGCTCCGCGCCGCCACCGCTCTCGGCGTGCCCGGGGCCAACGGGCTCGCGATGCTCGTCCACCAAGGCGCCAAGGCGCTGGAAATCTGGAGCGGCGTTGCCGCGCCGCAGACCGCCCCCGTGATGGCCGCCGCCGCCCGCACTGCGATGGGCGGCTGAGCTGAAATTTCTTCGTGTGCTTTGCCGGCACCGCGTCAACAACAGTTACGATGGTTTCCGACTACGCTGAGTTTTCCGCCGCGTTCCCGTGGTTCTTCCCCACGGCAGTTTTCATCTTTGGCGCGTGCGTCGGGAGCTTTCTCAACGTCGTCATCTATCGCGTGCCCAAGGAACAGTCCGTCGTCACGCCCGGTTCGCACTGCGGCTGCGGCCAGCCGATTCGGTTCTACGACAACATTCCGATTCTTTCCTGGCTGCTGCTGCGTGGTCGCGCCCGGTGTTGCGGCCGCGCGTTCTCGTTTCGTTATCCCTTTGTCGAACTCCTGACGGGCGCGCTCTTCCTTGCATGCTGGCTCCGGTTTCCACCGCTGGTCGCGTTGGGCGGTTGGATTTTTATCGGCTGCCTCATTGCCGCGACGTTCATCGATCTCGATCACATGATCATCCCCGATGTGTTTACCATCGGGCTCGGGGTGCTCGGCGTGCTCTTGTCGATGGCGATACCCACCCTGCACGGCCACGACAGCGGCATTCTCCTCCTCGACAGTGTGCGCGCTGCCACGACCTCGCTCCAGGGAATGTTCATCGGCTCCGGCCTCGTGCTGTGGATCTTGCTCCTCGCAGAAATCCTGCTGCGCAAGGAGGCGATGGGCTTTGGTGACGTGAAATTTGTCGGTGCCATCGGCGCATTCTGTGGCTGGCAAGGCGCGGTGTTTGCGATGTTCGGCGGCGCCTTGGTGGGCACGGTGTGGTTTGCCGGGGCTTGGCTGTGGGAAAAATCAACCGGACGCCGCGCGGCTGTCGCCCCGCCGTCGGAGACGCCCGAGGGCGAGCAGGCGCCGCTGGCCTTCGGCGCCCACGTGCCGTTCGGCCCGATGCTCGCGATTGCGGGTGCGGCGTATTTCCTGGCCTTTCGCGGCCCGGTGCTCCGGTGGTTCGCGGAGATCGCCCAACTTTTCTAGGCGTTCAGAAGTGTCGCGCCATGATCCGCCGCAAGACCGGACGGACGAGCCGCGCGAGCGATGCGTTGGCGAAACCCATCCACGCGACGGGTGTCGTCGTGTCGAGCGGCTGCCGCAGCGGCCTGCCCCCGGGTGACTCAACGATGCAGCCCGCCTCCTGCGCGATGAGCGCCGTGCAGATGTCGTAGGGATGGCAACAAAGCGTCGCCGCGGAAAAACCAAGCTTCGCGTAAGCCGCGGGCCGCAAATCGCCGAGCATGCGATCGTGCCCGGCGATGAGCTCGAAAAGCTGGCCGCCCGTGCAGATGTATTGATCGTCGAAGACGAGCTGCCCGCCATTTTTTCCGAGAAGCCCAAGTTCGCGCCACAGATCCTCTTCGACGGCACCGAGCAGCGCCTTGCCCTCGGGAAAAAAACGCGCGAGCGATGCGAAGCCATGCTCGAAGTGCTTCGCCCGTGAGGGCCGCGGCATCCACCGCCGGCGCGTGCCGCGCCCGAGATCGTGCGTCGCGGCGATCACCCCCTGCCCGCGCACCGCACTGAGCTGATCCGCGCGATCTTGTTTCGAGGTGGGCAGCTCTGTCATCGCGGCCACAACGATATCACCGAGGTGCGTCCGCACTCCGCATTGGGGAGCAAGGGCCGTGAGAATGAACGCCGCGCGTTTGTCATACATCACCCCGCGGGTGCCATCGATCGGATCGAGGATGCACTTCCAAATCGTGCGCGCGACCGCGGTGCCACGGGGAAATGTCACGGCTTCTCCTTCGAGCCCCTCCATCACCAGCTCGACCGGATGGTCCGCCGGCCAATGACACCCGAACCATTCGGCGATCGCCTGCTCGCTGATGCGGTCGATGTGATAAATCGTGTCGGCGGCAGTCACGGCGGCGACCCGCGAAAACTTTCCCGCCTGCCGGCGTCGCGCAGCGATCACGGTGTCACGAATGTGAATCTGCAAGGCACACAGCAACCGGCGCAGCAAGTGGAGTTGGCGAACGTTCATGAAGGCTCGTAGGATCAGCCCAGAATCAACTCCGCCCCGTCGGCCGTTTGCAGGTGAAAAATGTCCGGCGCGGCGCCAAAATTTTCCCCGTAGGCGTCGCTGATCACGCGTGCCGCCGCCGCCGAGAAATTCGCCGAAGTCATCGCCATCACAGCCCCGCCGAAACCTCCGCCGGTGAGCCGTGCGCCGAAAACGTGCGGCGCTCGCTCCAACGCATCGACGAGAAAATCGAGTTCGACGGTGCTGTTATCGAAATCGCTCTGTGAACTGCGATGCGAGGCCGTAAGCAGGCGGCCGACCGCGGCCAAATCGCCGGCCCGCAAACTGGCCACCACCGAGCCGACCCGCGCGATCTCGCTCACGACATGGTGGGCACGTTTCGCGGCCAGCGGGTCTATGTTTTGCTTCAACCGCGACAATTGCTCGGGTGCAATCTCGGCCAGTTGGGCAACCCCGATCGCCTTCGCCGCCGCCATGCACTCCCCGTGGCGCTCAGCGTAAAGGCCATCGACGAGCGCGTGCTTGGTGTGCGTGTTGAAGATCCAGAAATTCACGCCAGCAGGCAGCGGCACTGTCGTGAAACTCGTGACGCGGCAATCGATCAGCACGAGGTGATCTTTTTTCCCGAAGGCCGACACGCCTTGATCGAGAACGCCGCACGGCACGCCCACGAAATTATTTTCCGCGTGCCGCGCAATCTTTACGAGCACCTCGCGCGGCGGCGTCTCGTCGACCAACGCCAGCAAAGCCATAGCCGATGATAGCTCGAGTGCCGCGCTGCTGCTCAGTCCTGCCCCCGCCGGCAAATCGGACATCGCGAGATAATCAAAACCATCTGGCACCGCTAAGCCCAAACTCAAGATCGCAGCGAGCACGCCCAGCGGGTAATTCGCCCACGCCGACACGCCGGAGAGTTTCGCGAAATCATCCGCCGTGATTTCAACCAGCCGTCCCCGCTGGTCGCTCGCAAAGCGCCAACGACCATCATCTCGCCCGGCCAAGGCCACCCACACGCCGCGGTTAATCGCGGCCCCAAGGACGGTGCCCCCGTTGTAGTCGGTATGGTTGCCGATGAATTCGATGCGTCCCGGGGCCCGAGCAATGATCTCGGGCGCCCGACCAAACGTCGTGCGAAATGTTTCCGTCAGCGCGGCCCTCATATGCAAGCGCCATGGGCAATTTCTTCCCCGGCCCTTCGCGTGCGCCACGCAAGCGTCACGCGAGCGAGCGCAACTCCGCGCCCGGCTTGAAGCGAATCGTTTTGATCGCGGGAATTTTCATCGGCTGCTTGGTGTGCGGGTTATAGCCGTTGCGTGCCGGGCGCACGGCCAGCGCGAACGTGCCAAAGCCCACCAGCGAAACTTCCCGATCACGCCGCAACCCGCGTTTGATCGCCGCCAGCACGGCCTCCGTCGCGCGTTCGGCGGACGCCTTCGAGGCACCGCGCCCAAAATTCTTCTGCACTTCCGCAATCAGGGTGGCTTTGTTCATCGGGGTGAAATGAATCCCGCACAGAAAGAATCCCGCGCGGCGCGGTCAAATTGATTCCCACTGCGCTCGACAGGGCTGCGCCGCAAATGCCCGAGGAATCTTCAGCGCTCGGACGGCTTGCGCACCGGTTTCGGTGCCGTGAATGAAACGGGCACCTCGCCCGCACGACCTTTGACGACTACCTCAAGTAGACTCTTGAGCGCGATGTCGCGCGTCACCCCACGCTCAGCGGCGATCTGCTCAGCGCGCTTCAACAGTTGGGCAGCCATCGTTGGCGCCTGCACCGAGGTCGCGCCGAGGCGTTCACAAAGCTGCGTCAACTGCTCCAGCTCAGTCATGGCGTGTCGGCGAGCGTCAACGCCGCCGGGCCATTCGGCGTAAATGCCAAGGCCAACCCGGGCGTAAGATGCAGGAGCGAAACCATCGCGAGCCCGATCCACCCGCCCGCACCGTCGCTCACCGCCGATCGCAGCTCACCGATCTGGCGACTGCCGGCAAAAACTGCGGCTGGCAGCGCGGGCGAAGTTCCCCCGATGCCCTTCACGCGCAGCAATCGCCGTCTCACCTGCCCCATCGATTTCAACCGCGCCATAATCTCCTGCCCAAGGTAGCAACCCTTGGTGTAGGAAATCGCATCGACCTCGAGTTCTGCTTCGTTGGGTAAATCGCCGGGCCCTACATCGGCCGGTATCGCCGGAATACGGTCGGCGATTCGTCGCCGCTCCATGAACTCAGCATCAACCTGTGGAGCCACGCCCGCGAGATCCGCTGCTATGCCCACTTCAGCCGATGCGTTGGGGAAAAGCCATTCGAGGCTTCCCGCTCGATTTCGCCGCCCGGGAAATACAAGGCCCCCGGCGCGCCGCATTCGATCCGCGAACAAACTAGCGTCACGTCCCATCACACTGATCCCCCGCCAGTCGTTTGTCTGATCTTCGATCACGACATCATCAGCGATGATGTGACCTTCGAGCCGCGCCCTAATTGCTGCTGCTGGCGAAAAATAACTACCGATCCAAAACTCGTTCACGCCCGTTCCCCGCACGACAAAGCTATCGGCAAGCACCTTCCCTTTCAGTGTCAGCCAAAGCCCGTAGACCCCGCCGGAAGCTGATGAAGTGAGCCCGCGCAGCTCGTTCGTAAACTGGCCTTGGAGGAAATTCGCCGCGTCTTCGCCGCTCACCCGCAACCAACAGGCTGGCTGCCAATGGAAGATCGCCGGATCAGTAGAAATATTGATATGCATTAGGTATCTGTTTATAAGCTCGTTAACAAATAAGTGATAGATTTTGAAAACTTGCAATTGACGAAGCGAACCTAATCCATATCACTCTAACCAAGTTTAACACTTCTCCCCGCTTAGCGGGGAGTTTTGGGGTAACTAAGAAAGCAAAGGCCGGCCACTTAGGGGTAAGTGGCCGGCCACTTTTTTGCCCAAATGCCGAGAGTCAACGGCAATGACCGATACGAGGCTTGCACGGCGCGAGCGCCGCCCGCCAAAGTTGTTGGTTCATGCAGAAAACTTCCGACATCAACGTTGTCGAAACACGTCTCCTGCCTTCGCCCGCGACGCTACTCGCCGAGCTGCCCAAGACGGAGATTCAGGCGGCGTTCATCACGCGCACACGCGAGGAGATTCACCGGCTCATCTTCACAGACGACAAACGATTCCTGCTCATCATTGGCCCCTGCTCGATCCACGATCTTGCGGCTGGACGCGATTACGCCCGCCGGCTCGCCGCGCTGTCTAGGGATGTCGCCGATCGCGTGATGATCGTGATGCGGGTTTATTTCGAAAAACCTCGCACTACTGTCGGCTGGAAAGGCCTCGTGATGGATCCGCACCTCGACGGTTCGCATGACATCGCCGCCGGACTGCGACTCGGGCGAGGATTCTTGCGTGACGTGCTCGATCTCGGGCTTCCCACTGCGACCGAATTCCTCGATCCGATTACACCTCAATACGTGGCCGACCTCGTGTGCTGGGGCGCGATCGGGGCACGCACGACCGAGTCGCAAACGCACCGGCAAATGGCCTCGGGCCTCTCGATGCCGCTGGGGTTCAAGAACGGCACCGACGGTTCCCTCCAGACTGCGATCAATGCCATCAAGGCCGCGGGCCAGCCACAGACTTTTCTTGGCATCAACCTCGACGGCGCGTCCTCCGCCATCGTCACGCGCGGCAATCCCAATTGCCACATCGTCCTCCGCGGCGGGGCCACGGGGCCCAACTACACCGCACCGCACGTCACGCAGACCGAGACCATCCTCGCCAAAGCCGGCCTGCCCAAGTCGATTCTCGTCGACTGCTCGCACGATAATTCCTCCAAAAAACCCGAGCTGCAGCCCGACGTCATGCGCGACCTGCTTGCGCAGATTGCCGCCGGCAACACGTCGATCATGGGTGCGATGGTGGAGAGCAATCTCGGGGCCGGCAGCCAGCCTTTCCCGGTGCCAAAGGAGAAACTTCGCTATGGCGTCAGCATCACCGACGGCTGCATCGACTGGCCGACGACCGAACAGCTCGTCCGCGATCTCCACGCCGCGCTCGCACCGCGCTTTGCCTGAAAATTTTCCTCGCCGCCGAAATTTCTTCCGTGTGTTCCGCGTATTCCGTGAGCTAAACCTCTTCTTCCTATGAAATCTCCCATTCGCGTCGCTGTCACTGGAGCCGCCGGCCAGATCGGTTACTCTCTTCTTTTCCGCATCGCCTCGGGCGCGATGTTCGGTCCCGACCAGCCTGTCATTCTCCAGCTCATCGAGGCGCCGGTTGAGAAGGCGCTGAAGGCTCTCGAAGGCGTCGCGATGGAACTCGACGACTGCGCCTTCCCGCTGCTCAAGGGCATCGTCCAGACCTCCGATCCCGCCGTCGGCTTCAAGGACGCCAACTGGTGCCTCCTCGTCGGCGCCAAGCCCCGCGGCCCTGGCATGGAGCGCGCCGATCTCTTAAAAGACAACGGCACGATCTTCATCGGCCAGGGGCGGATCATTGATGCCGTCGCTGCGGCCGATGCGCGCATCGCCGTCGTCGGCAATCCCGCCAACACAAACTGCATGATCGCGGCCTCGCAGGCGAGACGCCTCCCCGCCGAGCGCTTCACGGCGATGGTCCGTCTCGATCAAAACCGCGCGCAGACTCAGCTCGCCAAGAAAGCCGGCGTCGATCTCACCGCGGTCAAAGACATCTTCATTTACGGCAACCACAGTCCTACGATGTTTCCTTCGTTCGCGCACGCCACGATCAATGGCAAACCCGCGACCGCTGTCATCACCGACAGCGCGTGGCTGCAGGGTCCGTTCTGCGAAACGGTCGGCAAACGCGGCGCCGCCATCATCGCCGCCCGTGGTCTTTCGTCAGCCGCCTCCGCCGCCAACGCCCTCGTCGATCACGTGCGCTCGCTCGTCACGCCCGGCGCAATTCACTCCATCGCCGTGAAGAGCGAGGGTCGCTATGGCTTCGACGCCAACGTCTGGGCCGGCATGCCCGTCCGCACCACGACGCCCGGCAGCTACGAAGTCATCACGAGCTATGTGATGGACGACTTCGCCAAATCCAAAATCGCCGCGACGAACAAGGAACTCGCCGAGGAGCGCGCCTTCGTGGCCGAAATGATCAAGTAACGAAGCATCGTTTTGCTTACTATTTTTCGTTTTCTGAACGGCGCCGCCTCAGCGGCGCTGTTTTTATTGAAACGCAAAGACGCGAAGACACAAAGTTCGGCCGAATCCATTCTCAGTATTTTTTGCGGTTACCTTTGCGTCCTCGCGCTTAGTTTCTCACCCGATCAGCCCGCCTAACACTTTGCTGATCTGAAATGCTTCGCGCACCGCGCCAAACGCCTCGATCAGCTCGGCCGGCGCGCAGCCACGCGGAAAAACCACCTCCAGCGTCGCGCCGGTGCAACGCACCTCCGCGTCCACGCCTTCCACCCGAATCGTGCATTCGCTGCAATCGGAAGGAAAGCTCACGCCCAGCCCGCCCTCGCCGTCGAGCGCTTCGATCGCGTCAATCACCGCCTCGACGCGCACGCCTTTTTTCAGCGCGAACGAAATCTCGGTGAACTTGCCCGAAAAGATCCGCGCGAACTCCTCGCGTTTGGCCAGCTCGGCGTCGCGCAACTCGCGCAGCGTCGTGGTCACCGCGTAGCGCGCCGCATCGCGCTCCTCGAGCGCATAGAAAATTTCCAGCGTGAAATCTTTCGCCGTCAGCACGGCGAGTGGACTCGTCACACTCAGCGCGACCTCTTTCCGCTTGTAGCCAAGGCCGGCGCGCGCCTCCTGAAAAACTTTCTCCGCCTCCTCGGCCAGCTCCGCCCCGCAGATTTCCCCGAGAAAGGCGTTGGTCACCGCATTGGTGGCGTCGGGCAGCGTGTGATGCCCTTTCTTGAATCCACTAAGCGCCTTAACCTGCCCGCCCGACCGGCCCACAAAAGCGATGCTCGCGATCACGCGGGAGGGAAGTTCATCAGCCATGCGCTGCGAGCAAAGGGGCGCCCGCCTGACCCGCCAGCCCGAAATCAGGCCGCAACCGGCCGCCGGCTGCAGCGCCGAATCACCGCGAACAGGCCGACGATGGCCAGCACGGGAATCCACAACGGGGCGAGCGCCGCCACGAGGCCCACGGCCACCGCGAGCACGCCGGCCAGCGCCGATACGCCCACAAGCATCAGCCCAGCCAGAGACAGACCGAGCAGGCAACCCACCGCCAGCGTGAGCGGCAGAAGCTTGATCGCGACCAGCGCGAGCACGACCAGCAGGAAGATTTTCAAAAACGAGTTCATGCGAGGAAAACCCCGCTGGCCGCGAAAAGTTGCAGCCATGTTTCTCCCCAAGTTTCGGCGCGCCCCAGTCAGCGTTTGAAGAATGCGCCGCTTTGGTGTTCTTCGTGTCTTTGTGGCGAACCAACCGATCCCTGTCGTCTGTGCGGTCATCCAGGATGCAAGGGGGCGTGCGCTCATTGCGCAGCGGCCGGC
This sequence comes from Opitutaceae bacterium, assembly GCA_031379235.1. Taxonomy (GTDB): domain Bacteria; phylum Verrucomicrobiota; class Verrucomicrobiia; order Opitutales; family Opitutaceae; genus ER46. Next base: position 18,631 of record JANNEY010000448.1, read on the forward strand.
CCACAAGCACCTCGGGCTCAAGTGGGAGTTCCCCGGGGGCAAGGTCGAGCCGGGGGAATCGCCGGAACAGGCGCTCATCCGCGAAATCCGCGAGGAGCTGGGCTGCGACATTTTTATCCGCCGCGCGCTCCCTCATTTCACGCACGACTATGGCACCGTCGTGATCGCGATGATCCCGTTCGCGTGCGAACTCGCGCCCGCCAGCCCGCCGCCGCATGCTCGCGAACACCTCGCGCTCGCTTGGTCCGAGGTCACGGCGCTGGCGACCTACGATCTGGCGCCGGCGGATTGGCCGGTCGTCGAGGCGCTGAAGCAAATCGAGTCGATCCGGAGATAGCAGAGAAATCGAAGGGGGAAGTCGGGCCGCGGACTCGCCGTAGGTTTCGCTCCTTCCCGTTCAATTCTCACCGTCCCGCCGCACCGCGCTCGACAGCCCGGACGCGCACGTCTCAGATCTGGCCTCCGACCATGGTGACCGAGCCCCTCTCCCTCGAATCGATCTCCCGCCTCCCCGCGCCCGGCGACAACGTCGCGATCGCGCTTCGCCGGCTCGAGGTGGGCGAGTTGCTCGCGCTGGCCAGCGGCCCGCGCGCGCTCCCACACACGGTGCTGGAGGGTCACCGTTTCGCGGTGCAGCCCGTCGCGGTGGGCGAGCCCCTGTTGTCGTGGGGGCTGCCGTTCGGATTCGCGCTCTCGGCGATCGCGCCGGGCGACTACGTGAGCAACGCCTCGATGCTCGCGGCCCTCGCCGTCCGCCAGCTCGGCGTGGCGTCACTCCCGGCGCAGGCAAATTTCCGCGATGCCGACGAGCCGTTCCAACTCGACGAGCGGCGCATCCACCCCGCGCCGCCAGTCGCGCTCGCGCAGCCCGCGCGCACCTTTGCCGGTTATCGGCGACCCGGTTCGCGCGGCGTGGGCACGCGCAACGTCATCGCGATCATCGGCACGACGTCCCGCACCGCGAGTTTCGCGCGCCAGCT
>JANNEY010000510.1:0-2524 GCA_031379235.1 Opitutaceae bacterium
CAACAGCACCCAATACACGAGCGAGGATTACTCGCAGAACAACTGGCGCGGCGTCAGCGCCGCGACCAACGGCATCACCAATCCCGGCACGGCCACGCCGCCCGCGAGCCAGTTTCCGTCCACCACCGTCGACCGCCCCTACCTCACCGACTACGCGGTGCAGGACGCGAACAAGTTCAGTAAGCGCACGTCATTTGGCGTCACCGCCGATTACCGGCTCTCCCAGAATGATCGCCTCTCATTTTCGTTCCAGTGGGCATTCTTCGACGCCGAGCTGAGCAACCGCAAGCTGAGCTTCTTCGTGAACCGCGTCGCGCCGGGCGATTTCGACACCACCTTTTCCCACGGCCAGCCCGGCGCCGGTGAAATCCGCCTCAACAACGACGGCATGCGGCAGAAATCCGGCACGACCTACACGCCGACCCTCACCTACCGCCATGACGGCCCGGTCTGGAAGGCGGAGGCCGGCTTCGGAAACTCGCACGCGAGCAACCACTATCGCGACGAGTATCGCGGCTTCTTCAACAGCTCCCAAGCACGCCGCTCGGGCGTAACGGTGAGCTTCGACGACATCTTCTATCTGCGGCCCGGCCGCATCACGGTCACCGACGCCGCCGGCCGCCCGGTCGATCCCTACAACCTCGCGAACTACTCGCTGACGACGGCGGGCAATGGCCATCAAGAATCGATGGATTTGCAGCGCACCGCGTTCGCCAACCTGCGCCGCGACCTCGAGGTGCGCGGCGTGCCGCTCGCGCTGAAAGGCGGACTCGAGATGAAACAGTCCGTGCGCGACATCCGGAAATATTCGCCGGCGTGGAACTTCGCCGGCGAGGACGGGCGCACCAGCTCAAACCCGATCAACAACGACGACAGCGCGGCCGTCGTCCTCGATCAGACATTTTCCCAGCGCATCGCGCCCTACGGCTTTGGGAAAATCCAGTGGGTCCAGCAGGAAGCGCTGTATGATCTCTTCAAGGCGAAGCCGGCTTATTTCCAAGGTAACGCGAACAACGCCTACCGCTCGCTGATCGATCAGTCGAAGTATCTCGAGGAGATCATCTCGTCGGCCTACATGCGCGCGGACGTGGCGTTTTTCCAACGCCGGCTGAAATTCGTCGGCGGTGTCCGCGCCGAGCAGACCAACGTCAAGGCGCAGGGCCCGTTTACCGATCCCACGCTGAATTTCCAGCGCGACGCGAGTGGCCGCGCGATCGACGGCAACCCCAACCTGGCCGGCGTGCAGACGGTGCCGATCGTGCCAGTCGCGGACACGGTGGGCGTTTCGCGACTCACCTACCTCGACCGCGGCTTCACGGCGAAGAAGGAATACCTCCGCTGGTTCCCGAACATCAACGCGAGCTACAATGTGCGCGAGAACCTGATCGCGCGCGTCTCGTGGTATGAGTCGATCGGCCGGCCCGACACCAATCAATACACGGGCGGCGTCACCCTGCCCAACACCGAGGCGCCGTCGTCGCGCGCCAACCCCGTCAACCTGATCCAAGTCAGCAACCTGGCGATCAAGCCGTGGAGCGCGCGCACGACGAAGGTGCGGCTCGAGTATTATTTCCAGCGCGTGGGCGCGTTTTCCGTCGGGGCCTACCGGCGCGACTTCAAAAACTTCTTCGGCACGACCACGTTTGCGCCCACGGCGGATTTCCTCGAGCTCTACAACCTCGATCCGGGCGAGTATGGCGCCTACGAGGTGCAGACGAGCTACAACCTCACCACGCGCGTGCGCATGACCGGCCTCGAGGCGGACTACCGGCAGGCGCTGACGTTTCTTCCGCCGTGGGCGCGCGGCGTGCAGGTGTTCGCCAACGCCAGCGCGCAGCGCGCCACTGGCGAAGCCTCGAATAATTTCCAGGGTTTCGTGCCGCGCAGTGGGAGCTGGGGCGTGAGCCTCTCGCGCCCGAAGTTCAACCTGAAGGCCAACTGGAACTATCGCAGCCCGGCCCGCCTCGGCCTCATCACCGGCACCGGCATCGAACCCGGCACCTACGAGTGGCGGTCCAAGAAAATGCTCATGGATCTCTACGGCGACTACGCGCTCACGCGCCGCCTGAGCCTGTTCGGGAGCCTGCGCAACGTCGGCAGCACGCCCGAGGATCTCAAGCGCTTCGGCCCGAACACACCCGTGATCGCGCGCTTCCGCCAGCGGCAGGACTACGGCTCAGCGTGGATTTTCGGGGTGAAGGGATCGTTCTGATACCACCGGCTGTTGTTTATTAGACTTTTGTCATCGCGAGGTGCGCGAAGCGCGCCGTGGCGATCCAGCTGGATGGCTTCGTCGCTTCGCTCCTCGCCATGACAATCCAAATATTAACAGACGTTGGTATAATACCAACGTCCCGTGACGATCAGACTATTCCGAGGTGGGGCTGGCTCTCCGAGCCGGCCTGGGTTGCAGGGCGACTCGCCGGCTGGAACTCAGGCCGCTTGCGGAGGGTGGTTCACGCCCGCACCCACGAAATAGGCAAGCAGGTTGCGGTCGCCGAAATCGTGGAGCTGGATTTTGGAA
>JANNEY010000537.1:0-3139 GCA_031379235.1 Opitutaceae bacterium
CCAGTAGAGCAGGATGTCGTTGTCGGCCCGGCCGGATTGCAGCACGGATTGCACGCGCGCGGCGTAGGCGTTGAGCGCGGGGGCGTCGCGCCAGATGGGGTTGCGGGGGTTCATCTCGGTGGCCGCGTAGAAGAGCCAGCCGGGCCACGCGGCGTCCTGTGGTGAGAAGACGGTGCCGTGGTAGAAGACGTGGTTGATGCCGCTGGCGAAGACGCTGTCGATCTCGGGCTTCACGTAGGCGAGCGACTCTTTCCAATGCTCGCGGAGCCACGTGGCGGTCTCGCTGGAGGCGCGCGGCCGGCCCATCACGTGCGCGGCAGAGGAGGCCATGCGCATGACGAGCGGCTCGGGGAGGTCCTGCTCGCTGCCAGTGCGAATCTCGTCGGCGTTGCGGCGGAGGCCGGGGATGGGAAACGGCGTGGAGCCGAAGGTCTCCGTCTCCGGGATGTCCACCGCGCCGTAGAGATCGAGGAGGTTGGCGGGGGCGCCGTGCGACTGGTTGCGGACGAGCCAGCCCTTGTCGTGCGACCACTTCACCCACGTGGTGAGGTAGTCGAGGTGCAGCGCGGCGAGGGTGTCGCGGTAGTCGCTCTTCACGCGCGCGAGGGTGTCGCGGTCGATGGTCTTCACGTCGGCGGCGTTGCGCGCGGTGAGCTCGGCGGCGAATTGCTGGATGTCGTAGCCGTGCATCGCGCGGAAAACCTCGGGGAGCTTCGCCGTCCAGCTCGCCTGGAAATATTCGAACGAGTCGTGGAACTGGCCGCGCACGAGCCCGCGTGGGAAAGTCGCGAACGCCTTGTCGAAGGGCGCGAGGTAGCGCGTGATCGCCTCGGTGGAAAACGGATCGACGACGAGGCCCTCGCCGCCGGGCGCGGCACGCTTGACCATCATGCGCGACGGCTCGCCGACGATTTTGCCGTCGCGCAGGACGGCGCGTTGGAGTGCGTGGGCCTCGTCAATCCACGGGCCGCCGAACGGCCAGCCGGTGCCGGTCGCCATATCGACGCCGAGGCCGAGCCGTTGCGCCTCGCGGCCGACGTGTTCGAGCATCTCCATCCACTTGGGCGAGAGAAAATCGATGTAGCGCGACTCGGCGCCCTTCGCGCCGTAGATGGGCGTGATCTCGACGCCGCCGATGCCGGCGGCCGCGAGTTTTTCGAGCTGCCACGTGAGGCTGGCCTTATCGACAGCGCTACCGGGCCACCACCAACGGGTCCAGGGTTTGTTTTCCTTGGTGATTGTGGGCCACGCTACGGCGGAGGAGTCCGCGGCGTGGGAAAGGAAAGGGACGACGAGGATGGAAAGGATGAGAATGAGGAAGCGAGGGGAGCGCATGATGGAAAAACAAACTGGATCGCCGGTCCGACGCGACAACGGAGCCGCGGGTCGGACAGTCGGGGATCGGTTGTAGGGCGGGGTCGCCGAACCCCGCCGTTGTCATTGCGAGGCGCGAAGCGACGAAGCAATCCAGCTGGAATTTCAGATGGATTGCCGCGCCCGCCGAGCCGGGCTCGCAATGACAAACGTGCCGAAACCGGCTGGTTCGTCGCCCCCGCCCTGCAACAGAAATTCAATCGCCGAGGCCGGCTGCCTTCGCGGCGTCACGATCCGCTTACGGCTGCCGCTTCTGCTTCTCCGCAGCGGGCACGTGGCTCCATGCCTCGCGGTATTCGGCGAGGATCCCCAGCTCCTCCAGCCGGCGCAGGAAGCGCGGGTCGTCCCGCACGGCGTCGCAGGCGGGATGGGTGAAGCTCGTGCCCGAGCTTGCTTGGGAAAACCGTGCGCGCGCGAAATAATCCAGCCCTTCGTCCACGCGGCCGAGGGCCAGATGGAGGATCACGATATTCGCTGTTCCGTTCGAGGCGTATTTGGCAAGAAACGGCGCGGCGAGCTTTTCGGCCGCCGCGCGATCCCCGGCGAGCGCCAGGCCGGTGATGGCCGTGATTTGTGCGGTGTCGCCCAAGGTCGATTTACGCTCCACCCACATGCGGGCTAGCGCTAGAGCTTCGGCCCGGCGGTTCAGAAAAATCAGCGGCAGCACGCGCTCGAAGTGCGCCCGCTCGAAATCGGGTTGGATGGCGAGCGAGCGTTCGTAGGCTGCCAGCGAGTCCGCCCAACGGCGCGCCCAAGCCAGCGCCCGGCCGTAGAGCGATGGAATGATAGGCGCCAAGGGATCGAGTCGCATCGCGATTTCCAGCTCGGCCAGACTCGCCGGCAGCTTTCCCTTCTGGGCGATGAAGGCGCCAAAACGGTGATGGGCCGAGGCGTCATTGGGATTCAGGCTGAACGCCCGGCGGAAGTCGGCTTCCGTCGCCGCGTCGTCGCGTGTCCGCCGGCTCAACGTGGCGCGCATGGCGTAGGCCTCGGCGAGATTGGGATCGAGCGCGAGAGCGCGCTCCACCCCGGCCCACGCGCGCTCGTTGGTGTTTCTAATCGCCTCCGATTCGGCCGAAACCCCTTGGCCGCGCAAATACCAGACATCGGCCAGCGCGGCGTGGGCGCGGGCGAATTTCGGATCGAGCACGAGCGCCCGTTCGTAGGCGGCCTGCGCCTGGGCGTAGCCCGCTTCGGTGCGCTTGTTCGCTGCCTGTTTGCCTTCGAGATAAAGCCGGAACACCTCGGGATCGACCGGCTTGGCGGGCGTGCCGGTGCCGAGCTTGAGGGAGAGAATATTCGCGATCAGCCCGGCAATTTCGTCCTGCAATTTAAAGATGTCCGTCAGCTCACGCGTGAATTTGTCTGACCAAAGCTGAAACCCGTCGGCGGCGTTGATGAGCCGGGCGGCGATGCGCACTTTCGTGCCGTCGCGCGCCACGCTGCCATCCACGAGATAGGCGACGCCGAGTTTTTGGGCGATTTCCGCCGCGGGCGCGTTCTTGCCCTTGAAGGAAAACGACGAGGTGCGCCCGACGACGCGCAGGCCGGGCACCTTGCCGAGCACGTCGAGCAACTCCTCGCTGATGCCGTCGGCGAAATACTCGCTGCCTTTGTCCGCGCTCAAGTCGGCGAAGGCGAGGACGGCGATGGATTTCCCGGAGGCGAAATCGACGGCGGGTTTCCCCTGGGTGGCGGGCGTGGGCTTCGGGGCGCGGGCGCGCGCCGCGACAGGGGGGGGGGGTGGGGGGTTTTTACCCCGGGG
>JANNEY010000561.1:0-13726 GCA_031379235.1 Opitutaceae bacterium
CGAAGACCTGTGCCGCTGCCGTGGCGGAGGTCGAGCCGTACCTCGTCGGCAAGGATCCGCGGCACGTGGTGCACCACTGGCAGGCAATCTACCGCCACGCGTTCTATCGCGGCGGGCCGATTCTCACGAGCGTGCTGAGCGGCATCGAGCAGGCGCTCTGGGACATCAAGGGCAAGCTCCTCGGCGTCCCCGTCTACGAACTGCTCGGCGGCCCGACGCGCGACAAGGTCCGCGTCTACGGCCACATTGGCAACGATCCGCAGCGGCTGAAACAGCGGAAGCAGGAAGGTTTCACCGCGTTCAAGACCGGGATCAAAAACGCCACGCAATCCGGAATCGTCGCGAACCAACAGTTCATCGAGGAGGCGGTGGCGACGTTTGCCGAGCTCAAGCAGGCCGGCGGCAAGGACGCCGACATCGGCATCGATTTCCACGGCGCGATCAGCCCCGCCAACGCGAAGCTGCTCATCAAGGGGCTCGAGCCTTACCAGCCGTTCTTCATCGAGGAGCCGGTGCAATGTCAGCACGTCGACGCCATGGCCGAGATCGCCCGCAGCACGCACCTGCCGATCGCGACGGGCGAGCGGATTTTCACCAAGTGGGGTTTCCGCGAGATCCTCGAGAAGAAGGCCGCGATCATCCTGCAGCCCGATATGTGCCACGCCGGCGGCATCATGGAGGCGCGGCTCATCGCCGGCATGGCAGAGGCCTACTACGCCTCGATCGCGCCGCACAATCCGCTCGGCCCGATCTCACTCGCGTGCGGCCTGCAACTCGCGGCAGCGATTCCTAATTTTCTCTGCCAAGAGCAGGTGAGCCTCGGCGACGGCTACATCAAAGAGCCGTTCAAGGTGGAGAACGGCCACGTGCGCGTGCCCACCAAGCCCGGCCTCGGTGTCGAACTCGACGACGCCGCCATGGCCGACAAAATCGGCCACGATTGGATGAACGCCGAGACGTATTTCGAAAAGGACGGCTCCGTCGTCGATTGGTAAACCGGGCGCCCCGCAGCGGGCCGCTGCCCTACCCGCCGTATTTCACGCCGCAGCCATACGGCTGCGTCTTCGGCTTCTCGACCGGTTTGCCCGCCTTCAATGCGGCGAACGCCGCCTTCACGTAGTTGTGTGCCGACGTGGTGTTGGCGAGGCTCGCGGTCGGCTGATCGTCGATCGCGCCTTGGTAGGCCAGCGCGCCGTCCTTCGCGATGACGTAGACGTGCGGCGTGGTTTCCGCCGCGAAGAGCCGGCCGATGTCGCCCTTCCGGTCGCGGATGTAGGCGGTGGCGACGACACCTTGTTTCTTCTGCCATTCCGCCGACTGCGCTGCATCAAGATCGCCCATCGAGCTGGAATTGATCTGCAGCCACACCGCGCCCTCGTCGGCCGCGGCTTGCTGCGTGGCCTGCATGTTGCCGCTGCGGTAGTGCCGCCCCACCACCGGGCACGTCGGGTTGAGCCATTCCAGCACGACGATCTTGCCACGATACTCGGAAAGCATGCGCGCCTTGCCCGCAGCGTCGGTGAATGCGAAATCCGGCGCAGGCTTGCCCGATTCAACGGCCGCAGCAACGGACACAGAGAAGAGCGCGGCGACGCACAGAAGGGAGCGGATGGAGAGATTCATTGCAGAACGGAGTTTCACGATCGCGGCTCACTTGTCCGCCTTTTTTCGCAGCTGACTCAAAACAGCCGAGGAACGTCCCGCCTCTGCCGAACTAAGCGGATGGATCGCGAGCTTGGTAGCCCTACTCGTGAGAGAAGGGACCGACGGAGGTTTCAGCCGCGAATCGTCCCGCTTGCCCGAAGCGGGCTACCGGTTCCCGACCTTCGCCAAGACTTCGGCGAGTTTTGCGTGCAGCATCGGAGTTTCACCTTTGTTCTTCTGGAATTCCCGCTCGGTGAGCTTCAACGCCGTGGCGTCCGTATGCGCGACCTGCGAGCCGTCCACCGGGCTCAGGAAGGCAAGCGTAGCGCCGGGGCCCTGCTTGAAATCATACGTGCCCGCCGCGTCATTCTTCCACGCGTCGAGGCCGGTCTCGATCTTCAGGCTGCCGGCGGGTTTGTCGTTGTCGCGCGGCTTGAGCAGCATGCCGTAAATGAGAAAGTCCGCCGCAAGCGCCGTGGATCGTTTTTCGAGGGCCGCGGTGGTCACGGTGCAGGCGCGCAGCGATTTCGGCGCGCAGCGTTCCGTCTTCAGCACCACGAGAATCGCCTGCTTGCGCTCGCCCGCGGGCAACGCCGCCATGCGGCGCTCGAAGTCGGCGTGAATCTGCTTCGGCGTCCACAACGTCGGGGACATCGGAATCACGTTCTCGCAGTCGCCGAAGGGGACGCCGACGGCGTCGGGATAACAGTAGAGCGTGCTGGGTGTGTAGACCTCGCCGCGATAACCTTGGGCGAACTCGAGCGCGGCGGCGGGGCCGTATTTCCCGACCGACGGCGCCTTGGCGGTCGGCGGCCTCGACTCAACGATCACGGGGCGCTCGACGCGGCCGCTCTCCGCGGAAGTCGCGGCCGTCGCCAACGATCCCAGGGCGAACAAAACGCGGAGGACGTTGCAGTGTGGTGATTTCATTGGGCAGGTCGGGGCAGGGTTGAAAAAAACACGCGAGGCCTCTCGCGCCTCAATCAGGGAAGCTAGGTTTGCAGGCGCAGAAGAGTCGACACGAATGCAGCGCGCCCCAGCGGCGGGGGAGCATCTGACTATCTTGCATCCGCAGGGACGTGCCTTGTGCGCGCCCGTTTCTCGAAAGGCGCGGACGAGCCACGCCCCTACGAAGTCGGGCCCGGACTGCGCAACCTGCAAGAAGGTGACGTGCTCACAAACGCTTCTCAGCAGACGAGCATGGCGAGACCCCACTCAAAACGCATACGTCGTCGTGAAGCGCACCTCGCGCGGGTCGACGAGGTCGAGGCGGCCGTAGGGGGTGCCGCGGCCGTAGGGGAGTTTGTAGGCGGGGTCGTTGGTGAGCAGGCGCGTGGGCACGGGGTCAGCGGTGTCGAGGAGGTTGCTCACATTGATTTGCACGCTGAGCGTGCCGCGCAGGCGCTCCACCTTCCGCGCATAGCGCAGCATCAGGTCGAAATATCCGAGCGCGCGGCCCGTGATTTCCTTCCCCGCGGGATCCGTGCCGATGATGTTGGCGCTGCGCCAGCGCCAGCCACCGCCGACCGTGAAGCCGCGCACCCAGCCGGACTTGAAATCGTAGGCGGTGAACACGCTGGCCTTGTGCGGGCGCAGGCCCCAGCGCTTCTCCTGATCGAGCTTCGAATCGTTGATGTCCTCGACGAGGTTGAACAGTTCCTGTGCGACGGTCACCGAAGCGCTCGTCGTGAGCACGCCAGGATTCGCCGTCGGGCGCTGGCCGCCGAGTTCGATCCATTTCGCGGCGGCGCCACCAGGGACGTAGGAATTCGGATCGATCACGAACTGGCCGGCGGCGTTTTGAGCAACACCCTGCACGGCGAGGCCGGTGGCGTTCCGCTTCAGTCCATACCAAGCGATGGCTTCGTCATAGAGGTTGGCGCGCGCAGAATCGGTGTAGGAGTAGTTGAGCAGGAGCCGCCAGTTGCGCGTGAGGTTGGCGGTGAGGCGGGCCTCGTAGCCTTCGGACTCGAAGTCGTTGAGTGCGCCGGAGACACCGGGCGTGTAGGTGCGCGCGAGCGCGGTCCACTGCGCGGCGGTGTAGGGCAATCCGGCACCGGAGAGCACGCCGCCGAACGCCTCCATCACACGCTGGTTGCGGTTGGTGAACGAGCCAGTCGCGCCAAACGCCCCGGTCGCCCCACGCTCGGCCGAGGTGAACCGCACGAGTTTGGCGTTCACCTTGCCGCCAAGGAGATCGAGCCCGAGGCCGTAGTCGGCGCCCTCGCCGCGCGGCGAGCCGGCGAGGTTGCCGTCGGGAAACACCGTGCGGTTGAACGAAGGCACACCCACGCTGCTGGAGCGGTTGCCAACGAAAGTCAGCCAGTCGGTCACGTGCAACGCCGCGCCCGCGCTCTGCGTGCGGCCGCGGAAATTGTTCACCGTGTGCTTCGCCGGATCGGGGTCGACGACGGCGCCGATGATTGGATCGTCGCGGTAGCCGAGTTCCCGGATCGTCACGCGGTCGCGGCGCACGCCCACCGTCGTCACGAGCCGGTCGCGCAGGAAGTGGCTCTGCACGGCCGCGAGTATCGAGTCGGTCTCCTGAATCGCACCGCCGTTGGTGCCGCCGGTCGCGGCGTCGTTGGCGTAGGCGGTCTCGAAAATGCGGCCACTGAAGTTGATCGTCGCGGGGAGCGAGCGCCAGTCGCCGACGCGGTAGGTGCCGTGGTCACCCTCGGTGATGTAGTTGCGCACGGTCACGCGGTTGTTGGCGTTGATCGGATCGGGGCTGAAGGGGCGGCCGGCGAGCACGAGCCAGGAGTTGGCGCGCGTGTCGAAGTCACGCAGGTGAGAGATGAGGCCGACGGCGTTGTGCCGGCCGAGCCACGCGGGCTTGGGGTTGAAGTTGTAGTTGGCGGAGACGCGCGACTCCTTGGTGTCGCGCTGGCGCACGTCGCGGCGCCAATCGCCGTCGAAGTAAAGCCGGCCGACGAAGGGATTGGCCGGGCCGCTGAGCCCGAGCGTGCGATTGGGATCCCCGCGGAGCACGGGGCTGGCGTTGACCATGAGGTGCACGACGACGTCGGTCTCCTGGAAATTGTGCGCGAAGTTGAGGTAGAGATCGCGCGTGACGTGCCAGTCGGCGGAGACGGTGTAGTTGCGCACGGTCTGGCTGCGCCGCATGCCGGGACCGGCGGCGTTGTTGAAATAGGGATAGAAACCGGGGTCGCTGAGGCGAAGCGTGCCGCCGGTGCGGCCGGGTGTGCCGTCGGGCGCGCGCACGGCGGCGTTGTTGTAGGTGCCGGTCAGATAGGTGCCGATCATGTCGACGAACGCGCCGGTGTTCTCGATGTAGGTGACGCGGCGGTTGAGGCCGCCGCTCGCGCCGTTGCGCGTGGTGACGCCGAGCGCGATCTGCGCGGCGGTGGGCAGGGCGGTGGTGGGCGTGAACGTGACCGCGTCGGCCCCGCGCACGCGGCGGTTGTCATACCACGCGAGCACCTCCTCGGACTCGATGCCCGAGCGCACGACGGCAAACTGATCACGGCCCGTCTCACCCATCACGGTGAGGCTGAAAGCGCGGGTCGGGCGAAACACCAGCGAGCCGAAGAGCCGGCGCTTGTCCTGAAAATCGAAGCTGCGCCAGCCGCCGTTCTGCTGGTCGAGCGCGGCGAGCGTGAGGCCGGCGACGCCGCGCTTCAGCACGACGTTGGCGTCGAACTCGGCGCGGCTGCGATCCCACGAGCCGAAGCTGTAACGGAGATTGGCGGACGGCCGCGTGACGGAGGCGGTCTTCGACGACTGGTTGATAATGCCGCCGACCGCGCCGACGCCGAAGAGGATGCTGTTGGGCCCGCGGCTGTCGTCGAAGCGGCCGACGCGGTAAGAGTCCGCCGGCGAGATGCTCGCGAAGTAGTCGAGGCCCTGGCTGGCCGCGATGCCACGCGTGAGGATGCCGTTGTTGAGGTTCTGGGCGTTGATGAACGCGTTCTGACCGCTACCCGAGACGCGGGCCTGCGTGTCGATCTCGGTGTTGACGGTGTATTCGACGAGACCCTTGAGATCGGTGATGGCGAGATCGTCGAGAAATTCCTTCGTGAAGACCGAGACGGAGCCGGGGGTGTCGCGGAGCTTCGTATTGAGACGGGAGCCAGCGAGGGTGTTCTCCGCCTGGTAGCCGAGGTCGCGCGTGGTGTTGACGGTGAAGGGGCTCAGCTCGACGCGTTCGTCGGCGACAGGGGCGGCGGGCGCCGGTGCCGGGGAAGTTTGGGCTAACAACGCAACGGGCGCACCAAAGAGCACGCCAAGGCAAAGGCGGGGAAGTTGCATGGGGTATGGGGTGGCGCGGGATGGACGCGCCGGCGCGCGAAATGGGACTGAAACTAATTCACGATCATGGCTGGGCTTTCTGCTTTTTCTTGCCGCCCTTTTTCGCCGCCTCGGCGGCGGGCACGCTTTCGATGGAGGATAGTTTTTGTATCTCTTCCTGCGCCTTGAGCCAGTTGGCGTAGCTCTTGTTGCTGCCGCCCGCGCCCACGTATTGGTAGGTATCGAAGATCGCGGCCTGCCCGAGCGCGCGCGGATCTTTTTCCTCGGTGAGCAGCGTCATCATGCGCTCGCGCATCGCGGCCATCGTGCCGGCATGCGCGAGATCGTGGGCGAGGTTGTTCACGCCCGCCGGATCGAGACGCAGATCGTAGAGTTCGTCGGGAAGGCGCTTGCCGAAGGAGAGGTCGTAGAAGTGGCCGCCGATGCCCTTGATGAACTCGTTGGTCGGACCGGGATCGACGTTGCCGAAATCGGTCTCGGGATTGCCGGCGGGCCAGCGGTCGGGGTGGAAATTGTGCACGTAGAGAAAGTCCTTCGTCTGCAGCGCGCGCACCGGATAACCGAGATTGTTGGGGCGCCCGAGGTCGTGGCGCTCCTTGCCGATGAGCATCTCGGCGCGATTCTCGATCCAGCCGGACTGCGGCGAACGCAAAATTCCCGCGAGGCTGCGTCCGGTGATCTGCGGGTGCGGCGCGAGGCCGGCGAGTTCCAGGTAGGTCGGCGCGAAGTCGCGCACGTTGATGAAATCTTCCACGACGCGGCCGGGCTTGATGCCCTTGCCCCAGCGCATCGCGAGCGGGAGGCGGAAGCCGTCCTCGTGAATCTGGCCCTTCACGTAAGGAAACGGCATCCCGTGGTCGGAGGTGATCACGATGAGCGTGTTCTCCAGCTCGCCGCGCGCCTCGAGCGACGCGAGGGCCTTGCCGATGAACGCGTCCGCCCACTCCACCTCGATGGCGTAGTCCGCGAGATCGCCGCGCACGGTGGGCGTGTCAGGCAGGTAGGGCGGCACGACGACCTCCGCGAGTTTCTTGCCTAGGCGCACGCCGGAGTTGAGTTCGTAGCCGCGGTGCGGCTCGTGAAAACCCATCCAGAAACAGAACGGCTTGTCCTTCGATTTCTGCGCGAGGAAAGCGTCGAAGTTTTTTCCGTAATTGTTGCGGTTGATTCCCGACGCAGGCGTCACGCTGTCGCGGTGTTCGTCGAAGCTGGGTCCGGCGGGATTGCGCGTGCGCTTGGCGAGTTCCTTGAAGTCACCCGGGCCCCAACCCTTGCCGGTCAGACCGACGGTGTAGCCGGACTTCTCAAGGAGATCGGGATAGACCTCGAAGCCGGCGGGGAAGTAGCCGTTGTGCGACACCGCCTCCTTGAGCTGCCACGAATTGCGACCCGTGAGAATCGTCGCGCGACATGGGCTGCACTTGGGATTCGAGGTAAACGCGTTCTTGAAGAGCACGCCCTCGCGCGCAACGCGGTCGAAGTTCGGCGTCTTCACCCACGTCGAGCCGTAGGCGCCGGCGTGCTGCCAGCCCCAGTCGTCAAAGATGATGAAGAGGACATTCGGGCGCGGCGTAGAAGCGGGAGCCGCTTTGAGGGCACAGAAGGCAAGTGCCAGGAACAGCAGAATTCGACGACAGTGGCAGAGCATGTTCAGTGAGGTCATGGGGAAATTCGGCAGAGTCGCGGATGTTGAGCGCCGGCCACCGGTGAGACCCGGCAGATGCGCAATGCAAGGCAACCCATCCCACGGTTGGTAGCGAGGCAAACGTGATCGTTGTCAGGCCACCGTGCGGGCCGCCACGGTTGGCGCGATGAATGAGCTTATTTCCGCGCGCCGTGCACGTGTCGCGGCGACGTTACCACTCGACGCGGGCATCCTCGTGGTCAGCGCGGGTGAGCCGGTTCCCCTGCCTGAAGGCAGTGACCAGACCTATCCTTTTCGCTCACACGCCGACTACTTGTATCTCGGCGGCGTGCGCATCGAGGACAACGTGCTCGTGACCAGCGACCAGCCAGAGGTCCTGACCCAAGGGATCCCGAAATACCTTTGACCCTGCAAATCGGCGGCGAGCCGCGACGCAGTTTTTGTTCAGTCGCGGATCGTCGGCGTGATCATAGCCGTTGGCTTTCAACCCACGGAACTGCTGGGCAAAGAACCGATCGGAATAGCGCCTGGGCGACGCAGAGCGAACCGTCCTCGGTGAGCCGTAGGCGTGCGCGGCTCGGCGAGGACGCCTCGCCCTGCCCCGGGGTAGCGAGGCTAGCCCGGTGGGTAACTCGGATAGGCTCTCAACCGGCTGCGCGCGGAGCCACACGAGAGAGGCCTCGTTGAGGCGATCAGGCGTCGCTCCGCGAGGGCGCACCAACCCGCAAAAGCCGAGTTCTGCCCTCGGCCGAGCCCGTTGCTAATTTGCCATGGACAAGGCCCGCCTTGTCCCTCTCCTTGCGAGGATGTCCCAGCCGGAAATGAAGTTCACTTCTCCCACCAGCCTCATCGTCGATGCGATACTGGTCATCGCGTTCTTCCTTTTCATTTATCGGATCGTCTCGCCGCATGTGCCGTCGACCGACAAGCAGATGATTCTGCTCTGGGGTGCGCTTTGTTCCGCGTGCATGACCGGCGTCTTCTGGCTTTGCATTCAGATGTTTCGCGTCGTGCTCCGCGCCCAGCGGGCGGACAAGCGCGACTGATTTCCCGACGGGCGAGCGGTGGGGCTTGGTTTACTGGATTGTTTCACCAAAGAGTTTCGCGCTTGGAGTTGCGTCACGCCGCGTGGTTCGTATGGTCCGCGCCGACCACCATGAATGCCGACCGCCCATCGGATTCGCCGACGCGCTACCAAACAAACTTTGGTTTCCGCCACGCGCTCACACTCCTGCTCGCCAGCCTGCTCTTCGCGGGCTGTGCCACGACTCACGAACTGAAGGTCGATTCGCTCGCCAAGGCGAACCCCGCACCGGCGATCTCTTATGAGATCAAGAACCGAAACCCTCTCGTCGCCGACGACTCGTTACGTTACAAAGAAGCCGCGGGTTATGTGAAGACCGCCCTCTCGGGCAAAGGCCTTTACGAAGCACCGGCGAACACCAAGCCCGACTTAGTGGTCGACCTCGACTACGGCGTCGGTCCACCACAGATGAAGCGCGAGACTGTTTCGGAGCCGGTTTACGTGACACTCCCGGGCCAGATGCGCACCGAGCGCGTGCAAGTCGGCACCGATACGCAGGGTCGACCCGTCTATCAAACCGTAACCGTGCAGGAACCGCCGCGCACCGAGTTTGCCGGCTTTCGCGAGTATGTCATCACCGTGGTGGTGTATGAGAAATACCTAAAGATCTCCGCCCGCGAAAACAAGGAATCGACCGAAGGCCGGCCGGCCGCCGAAATTTGGACCGTGGATGTTACCAGCGAAGGCGAAAGCCGCGATATTCGGAAAAATCTCCCCGTGCTCGTCGCCGCCAGTATCGATTACATCGGCAAGGATACGCAGGGCCAAAAGACGATTCGGATCAAGGACACGAACAGCGACATCGCTTTTGTCAAAAAAGGTATGTGACCCGCGGCACGGTGGCCGCGCGCCGCCGCCCAACTCAGAGTTTCGCCTTCGCCAGTCGCTTCTTCTCCACGCGTGAAGAGACCAGAATCGCAATCTCGTAGAGCCCGTAAAGCGGGATCGCAAAAAGCGTCTGCGTGAATGGGTCGGGCGTCGGCGTGACGATGGCGGCAATAATGAAAATCACCACGATCGCGTGGCGCCGATATTTCCGCAAAAACGCCGTCGTCATGATGCCAAGCCAGACCAGCAGCACAATTACCAGGGGAAATTCAAATACCCCCCCGGCGCCGACCACCAGCCACGTCAGCGTGCTGTAGTAGGTGCCCACGGTCCAGCGGTTCTCGATGCCGAACTGGACGGCCAGCTCGATCGAAATCCGAATGGTGCTCGGCATGAGCAGAAAAAAGCCGAAGGAAGCCCCGACCAGAAACAACAACAAGGCCGACAGACACATCGGCAGCACGGCTTTCATCTCCCGTTCGGTCAGCGCCGGGGCCACAAACTGACCGACGAAAAACAGAATAAACGGCGAAGCCAGCACGAGACCACCGAAGACACACAGCTGGATCACCATGTTGAATGGCTCCATGATTGAGTTCATGCCCAGCTTGGTGGAAAGCGTGGGAAAATCCTTCGCCACATACTCCAGCGGCCACAGCAGCAGATGGTTGAACTCCGTGACAAAAATACCGACCAACACCGCGAACACGATAAATACGATCACACTTTTGACGATCGTGCCGCGCAATTCCTCGAGATGGTCCCAGAAGCCCATCGCCTTCTCACGCAGCGTCGCCAGCCGATCGGTAGAGACGGTGGGGTCGTCGGGAGATTTTTCGGATTGGCTCACGGTGGGAACAGGAACGCGGGATGTTGGGATTTTTTTTCCAAAACGGAAGCGCGGATATCATATCGACCGAGCCTATTTCAGGCCGGTCTCAAGCCATCGGCCCGGCTCACTCTATTCTGCCCCACGGGCCAGCGCCCCGGCGCGGGCGTAGTTTCGCCGAAAGCTGGCCGCCAACTCCTTCGCGAGGCGGACTTCCTCCACCTTGTCCTTCGCCGCGAGTCGCGTTCGAATCTCCGTCAGGGTCCGGTCGTAATCCACCCCCGACAGATCGTGCAGCACCGCCAGTGCCCGCGCTCTGGCCGGCGCCGGCGCCGCATTGATCTCACGCCAGGCCGCCGCCAGGTCGCGGTGCGTCTCCTGGCACATGACCCGAATCACAAAGGCCATCTCGCGAAAAATCCGCCCGGTCCACGCCTCCCGATAGATCAACGGCTCCGGCTGCTCGAAAGGCGAATCGCTCGCATCGCTGCGCCATAGCTTCCATTCCGCCTTGGCGTAAAAATCACGCCGCACCGGCATCCGGCGCAACGCGAACTGCTGCGGGCCACCGGGCGTGCCCGGTTTGAAATTCCACAGCTTCTGCCCCTCCGGCGAAAGCGCATATTCGATGAACGCCACTGCCGGGGCCCGGTTGCGCGTGCCGCGCAACAGGCCAATCGGATCGACCGATGCCACGGATCCACCGGCCGGCGAGACGTAGCCGACGCGCTCCGAGCCATCGCGCCGCCGCACCGCCTCCTGCTGTTGTCGCCCGTAGAAATCAATGCACAGGCCCGCCGCGCAATTTCCCGCCGCCACATCAATCGGGGGCTTTTGCGACGTGTCGGTGAAGTAGCGGGCGTTTGCGCCCATCAATTGGATGAGTCGCAGTCCCGCCAGCCATCCTTCGCGCACGGCTTTCGCCTCAGGATTCGGCATCCCCTCCTCCGTCAACCGCTGCAACTCCCGCTGCATCTGCTGTTGGATAATATTCTCAAACGCCTTCGCCACCGATCCACTTTTGGTCGGATCCGCGAGGCCGATCTCCCCGTAAAACCGCGGATCGGCCAAATCCTCCCAGCGCCCCGGCTCGCGCTCGAAACCGATTCGCCGCAGCGCGTCGCGATTGAAAATGATCCCGTAGGAACTCAACACCGTGCCGATCCATAGGCCGTCGGCGCGCCAGTAATCCTCGCCCCCGAAGCGCCGTGGAATCGTCGTCTCCGTAAACCACTCGGGATGTATTTTCATCACGCCTGAATCGACCAGCCGGCCCGCCAGCGCCTGGCGCTCGAGGTCGTAGGTGCCGCCGCCGAAGAAGACGTCGATGCCGCAGCCCACGTCCGACGCGAGAAATTCGGCTCGCGCCTCGCGCACGATTTCCGGCGCAGCGGCGGGCAGTCGACCATTTTGAAACCCCGCCTGAATTTCCGCGCTCCAGCGTCGGCGGCGTTTTCCGGTCCAATGGTTTTCAAAGGCCGTCACATATTCGCCTTCGAGGAAGCGCGCGATGTCACTCGTGCCGCCCACCATGCGCCAGTCGAGCGCCACGGTGCGGCCGGTCTTCGCCT
Organism: Opitutaceae bacterium; assembly: GCA_031379235.1. Classification (GTDB taxonomy): domain Bacteria; phylum Verrucomicrobiota; class Verrucomicrobiia; order Opitutales; family Opitutaceae; genus ER46. Next base: position 11,874 of record JANNEY010000561.1, read on the forward strand.
GATACCACGCGGAAAATCCCCGCGCATACTCGTAGCGGATCGCTTCGTTGTGCGGCGTGATGATGACGACGGTATCGTCGGCCTGCGCCACCGTCGCACGCTTCGGCCGCAGCACAAATGGCAGCGCCACGATCGCAACCAGAGTCAAAATGAGGAGCGCGCGTTTCAACGACAGGGGGAAAAAATTAGATCGAAAAACAAGAATCCATCAATCAGTCCGCCTGGCCGCCAACTCGGCTACTCATGCCAAGAGCACGACCACATCCTCCGCGGCCACGATCGCATAGACTTCACCGCGCTGCGCCTGTTCAATGAAACGCGGGTTGAGTTCGAGCACTTTCAATCGCAGCTCGCCGGCGCGGAGTTCGTATTGGGCTACTTCGCCAAGGAAAATAGCCTCGCCGATCGTGCCACGCACGAAATTTCCCGCTGGCGCCTCGCGACTCAAGCTCCAGCACTCCGGTCGCACCGACAAGGTGACCGCCGTGCCCACGGCGGGCGCGGGTCCACCGACCGCCAGCACGCCTTCAAAACGACCGACCGGAGTCTCAACCATCGCTCGACCCGAAGCCGCCCGCAAGATTGTGCCTGGCAAGAAATCCGTCTCGCCGATGAAGTCGGCCACGAGTTTGCAGCCGGGCCGACGGTAGACCTCGCGCGGCGACCCAACCTGCAAAATCTTGCCCCGATCCAAAATCGCCATCCGGTCTGAAACCGACAGCGCCTCCTTTTGATCGTGCGTCACATAGACCGTCGTGAGGTTGAATTCCTTGCACACGCGCCGGATCTCCGCGCGCATTTCGAGCCGCAGCTTCGCATCGAGATTGGATAGCGGTTCGTCGAGCAACAAGCAGCGTGGCCGGATCACCAGCGCGCGGGCCAACGCAACGCGCTGCTGCTGGCCGCCGGAAAGCTGATTCGGACGGCGCTCCGCGTAGCTCCCCATCCGCACGGATTCGAGCGCTTCCCCCACGCGGCGTTTGATTTCATCACGCGGCACCTTTCGTTCCTCGAGCCCAAACGCGACATTCTGCGCCACCGTCATATGCGGCCAGAGCGCGTAGCTCTGAAACATCATCCCGGTATTCCGCTTGTGCGGCGCCAGCCGCGTCACGTCATCCTCGCCGAAAAAAATGGTGCCTTCGTCGGGAATATAGAACCCCGCCAGGCTGCGTAGCAGCGTCGTCTTCCCACACCCGCTCGGCCCCAGCAGGAAGAATAGCTCACCCGGCGCGATGGCGAGGTCGAGCCCCTGCAGCGCAATGACCGAGCCGAAGCGCTTCGTGAGTTGCTGAATACGAATGGAAATCATGCTGACCGCGGCGGAGCCTCGGTGAAGGCGGGCCGAGGCAAGTTTTCGCGTGGAGGCGAGTCAAAGGAATTACCCGTCGGCGCGGCCACGGAAGATCGGGTTGCATCCCGCTGGGCGCTTTGTCTGGCTCGCACTCCAAGCCATGCCCGCCAAGAAAAAGCCTGCGAAACTTCACCCTGACATTGCGGAAGTCCTGCTCACCGACGCCCAGATCAAGCGGCGCGTGAAATCCCTCGCCCGCGAAATCAAGGCCGTTTACGGCGACGCTGAGTTCACCATGATCTCGCTGATCAACGGCGCGGTGATGTTCACCTCCGATCTCATGCGCGAGATCGACAACCCCGTGCGCCTCGACTGCATCCGCGTTTCAAGCTACGGCAACAAGACCAAGTCGATCGGCACACCGCAGATCATTCACAGCCTCACGCTCGACATCGCCCGACGCGACGTGCTGCTAATCGACGACATCCTCGACACGGGCAAGACCCTCAAACTCGTCGGTGAACTTGTCCGTGACCTAAAGCCCGCGAGCCTCCGCACG
>JANNEY010000563.1:0-5096 GCA_031379235.1 Opitutaceae bacterium
GCTCGGCGAACGGGATCTCGATTTTGGCGATGTCGTCGGCCTTGAGATTGAGGAGTTCGGTGTTGGCCCAGTTTTTTGGCTCGGTATCGAGGTAGGCGTTGAGGTTGGCCAGAAACGCCTTGGGCTCATCGCCGAAACGCACAAAACGACCACCGCCGGTTTCGGCATTCTTCCCGAGCGTGACGGAGAAGACGGCTTTGTCGGCCGCGTCGAGCAGCTCAATCTTGGTGTCCTTGAATTCGAGCCGCGAGATGCGCTCGGCGTTGGCGGTCACGAGGCGCTGGAGCTTGGCGTCAGTCAGACTGCCGATGAGCGCGGAGAGCTTGGTGAAGTCGGCGGGAAAATCGTGGTAAGACGGAACGCGCCACGTGCCGTCGGACTGGCGCGTGAGTTCGACCGTCTTGCCCGCATCGGCGATGCGGAGCTTGGTCGCCTTCTCGATCGCGGAGGGATCGAGCAGGGATTTATTGACGCGCGTGTCGGCGACTTTCGGCTCTTCGGGGCGGGTCGCGAGAAACGCGACAACCGAGAGGGCGGCGAGGACGAGGACGGTGACGAGGATGTTTTTCAGTCTCATGGCTGAGAGGTGAGAGCTGAGCGGTGCGGGTTAGAGGAAATCACTTTTTCCGGTTGCGGTAGAACCAGACGCCGAAGACGCCGACGAGCAGCGGAGTAGCGAGGAGGTTGACGACGAGGAGCCGGTTTTCGAGGCGGTCGATGTCTTCGCGGAGCTTCAACCGGATTTCGCGTCGTTGCCCGCGAACCTTCGCCTGTTCCTTTTGGAAACTCTCGATGGCCTTGGCCATTTCGGGGGTCGCGACGAGGCGGTTGCCCTCGCCCTTCTTTCCCTGCAGCTCGGAAAGCTTCTTCTGCACCTCCGCCAGCTGCCCGTCGAGCTCGGCGATTTTGGACTGATATTGTTTTTGCGCGCTGGCTTCCATCTGCCGCACGACGGTGAACTCGCGCACCGACGAGCCCTTGCCGCGGATCGAAATCAGATCCTGCGAGCCGCCGAGGAATTCCACGGTGTTGGCGGCGAAAGCAAGGTTGTCGTTAAAAGGCTCGGCCGCGGTCTGGCCGAAGAAATTGATTTTGCGCACGCTGTAGTCGTCAAAGAGCCAGTCGGTGTCGGCGATGACGAAGAGCGTGGAATTCGTCTTCGATTCCTTGAGCGCATCGGTCGCGGGTTTCGGGGCCTCCTTCTTGGCGTCATCTTTTTTCGCCGCGTCGTCGGGTTTCGGCTCCTCCTTTGGCGCACCATCGGGAAACGCGCTCTTGAACTTGCCCGTCACGAGCGCGGCGATGGTTTTCTTGCCGCTCGGCGTGATTTGCTTGGCGACATCATCGGGCTGCGCGAATTGCAGCATCATGCTCGCGATGTCACCCGCCTGCGCCGAAGTTTCGACCAGCGGCGTAAAGGTGAGGGTGGAGCCCTCTTTTTTCGCGATGCTGCCCGACTCGATGAACATCGCAGAGTTCAGCTGCGCCGTCGGGAGCGATTTTTGGTTGAAGGCATCCTTGCCGCGCAGGCTGAGCCAAATCGGGTAGCGGGCGATCCCGCCGCCACCGGTCTGGACCTGCGTCGCGTTTTCCAGATCGCCAACGACTTTCTGCGCGTCGTATTGGACGCCGTAGGCATTGAGGAGCGCCGGCAGATCGCTGGAGACGTTTTGCGGGCCCTGTCCCATCATCTGCTGCTGCGGATTGGCCTGACGCTTGAAATGTTGCGACGAAGGATCGACGGCGAGGAAGACGGGTTTCCCGCCCAGCAGGAACTGGTCGATGGCGAACTGAAGTTTGGGCGAAACATTCTGCGGATGCGCCACGAGGAGCGCGTCCAAGTCGGCGGGCAGTTCGGTCGCGGTGGCCTCGACGGTCACGATTTTAAACGACTGCTCGAGTTCGCCCACGACCATCTGCGATGGCTGCGGCTGCCGGCGCATCATCATCATCATTTGCATTTCCTGCGGGTTGGTCCCTTGCAACGGGAGGCTGGTGAGGAGGCCGAGCTTCCGTTTGTCGAGTTGCTGCACGCCATAAACCAGCTTCGAGAGATCGTATTCCAGGAACTGCTCGCGCTGCGGTGCGAAGGCGGGAATCGATTTTTGCTGATCCGCCTGCGTCACAATGAGGCCGAAGAAAAATTGCTCGCCGCCCTGTTGCGCGACCTGCGGGGTGAGGCCGGAGGCCGTGGCCTTTTCCTCTTCCGGTGTGTCGGCGCGCGGATTGATGACGTTGAGGGTAAGCTTGCCGCGTGAGGCGCGGACATACTGCCGCAACATCTCTTGGACGCGCACCGCGTAGTTTTTATAGGCGATGGGCAGGCCGCTGGCGTCCTTGGTGAAGTAGAGATCGATCGAGACGGGCTCCTCGATCTTACCCAGCATTTTCTTCGTGCCGGCGGAGAGCGTGTAGATCGACTCGGCCGTGGCGTCGAGCCGCAGCGGGATCGACGTGGCGAGGTAGTTCACCAGCACGAGGCCGATGAGTAGAAGGACGATGGCGACGGTTTTGCTGCCGAATTTCATGGGGCTCTGAAAAGTTGAGAGCTGAGAGTTGAGAGCTGAGAGTTCGGAATCGGATTTCGGAAAAGACCGATCAGCGTTCGAGGGCGACGACGTTGAGGAAGAGCGTGAAACCCATCAGCGAGAGGAAAAACAGAATGTCCTTGGGGTCGATGACCCCCTTGGTGAAGGCGTCGAAATGCGTCAGGTAACTGAAGTTCGCGATCGCGTCGGAAAAGGCGACAGGCAGGCCGAGGAAGCCGGTCATGAAACCCGAGAACATGCTCGTGCCCAGCAGCACGAGGATAACGCAAAGAAACACGCTCAACACGAAACTGATCACCTGATTTTTAGTGAGGGCCGACATCAACGAGCAGACGCCGAGATATGCGCCGCCCATCAAAATGCTGCCGGCGTAGCCGCTGAGCATCACGCCCCAGTCGGGATCGCCGAGGTAGCCGAGAGTGACCGGCATCGGAAAGCTCATCAAAATGGCCAGCGCGAGAAACGCCCAGGCGGCGAGAAATTTGCCGAGGACCGCCTCCAGCGTCGTGATCGGGAGCGTGAAGAGCAGTTCGACGGTGCCACTGCGTTTTTCCTCCGACCAGAGTCGCATGCCGGCCGCGGGGACCAGGAAGAGAAAGAGCCACGGGTGAAAATAGAAGTAGCTTTCGAGTGTGGCGATCCGGCCCCGAAAGAAGCCGCCGGCGAAAAAGGCGAGGAGGACGGAGGAGAGGAGGAAGACGATCAGGAACACATACGCGACCGGCGAACGGAAGTAGCCGACGAACTCGCGTTTGAAGATCGGGGAGATTTGGCGCATGGCTTGGGAGGGAAAGTAGCGAGTAGTGAGTAGCGGGTAGCGAGTAGCTCGGATTCCAAATATGAGTGTCGAATGGCGAATGCTCGCTACTCGCTACTCAATGCTCGCTACTTCAAAAATTAGATATCGCCGTGGGTCAGCGTGCGGAAGATTTCGTCGAGGCGCGCGCCGGGCTGGCGGGCGCGGAGGCGCTCGGGCGTTTCGTCGGCGACGACTTTGCCGCGCGAGATGATGATCACGCGATTACAGATGGCATCGACCTCTTCGAGAATGTGGGTCGAGAGGATGACGGCTTTTTCCGCCGCCATCTTTTTGATCAGCGAACGCACCTCGTTTTTCTGATTGGGATCGAGGCCGTCCGTCGGTTCGTCGAGGACGAGTGCCGCGGGATCGTGGAGCAGGGCTTGGGCGAAACCCACGCGCTGCTTGAAGCCTTTGGAGAGCGTTTCAATCGTCTGCTTCCGCACAGGCGCAAGGTGGGTCAGGCTAATCGCGCGATCGACCTGGGTGGCCTTGGCGGCGGCGCGGAAACCGCGGACCTCGGCGATGAAACCAAGGAATTCCTCAACTGTCATTTCCGGGTAGGCGGGGGCGCTCTCGGGGAGGTAGCCGAGCTTCTGCTTCACGGCGACGGGATCGACGGTGACATCGATGCCATCAACAGTCGCCGTGCCGGCGTCGGGGCGCAGGAAGCCCGTGATCATTTTCATCGTGGTCGACTTGCCGGCGCCATTGGGGCCGAGGAAGCCGAGAATGTCGCCGCGTTTCACCGTGAACGAGACGCCATCGACGGCGCGCTTGGCGCCGTAGGTTTTGACGAGACCTTTGACTTCAATCATGGAGCGAAGACGTGGAGGGGATTTAGGCCGATATGACCGCGGGGCGCGAAAAAGTTCCGGCAGCAGTCAAATCGGAGTGACGGGTAAAATAAATTAGGGTGGGGGCCGGCAAGCGGAAAATGGGGAGGAGACAGGCGCAGCTCCCGAGCTATTCCGCAAGCGTGATCGCAAAAACGGCGGTGAGGGCGGTCTCACCGAGCATCCGCTGGCCGAGCGGGGGACGGGCCAGGCGCGAGTGGACAGTGAAGAAATCGAGGTTGGCCTGCCACTTGGTGTGGATGACATGGGTGATGCCCGAATCGCGCCACCGGCGGGCGACCTCGGCGGGCGGCAGCGAAGCGTCGAAAAGAAAATCGGCCTGCGGGCTCCAGAGCGGCACCACATCGAGGCCGAGCGGGGCGAGCCGGCGTTGGAAACCGGGTGAGTCGGCGAGCACGATGCCGACGCGCTCACGAGGAACGGTGGCGAGCAGGCGCTTGAAAAGGGCGACGGTGGGATCCGCGGAATTGTCGAGCGGGTCAGCATGCGGCGTGAAGGCCGGCCATGCGCGCCACGGCGTGCGGGCGTGATTTTTCGGCAACGCCAGGGTGGGCGGGAGCGTCGCGATGACAAGCAATGCCACCAGCGCGGGAGCGAGCAGGGAGAGGGAGCGCCGCGACCAAGTCGTCGATGCCAGCGCCACGCCGGCAGCGATGGCGCCGAGGGCGAGCGCGGGGCTGGTCACGCGGAGCGAATAAAAAAGTCCGCCGTTAGTGTAGCGCACCGAGGCCGCCCACAGCACGAGGATGAGGACGACCGCTCCGCTCCCCCAGAGCGCGAAGCGGCTGCCGCGAAACGCGGCGAGCGCCAGCCAGACCCAGCCGAACAACGCGACCGGCGCATATTGCAGCGCGAAGCGCCCGATCTCGCGCCAGCCGCCAGCGCTTGTGA